>NZ_CP036259.1:1550000-1860000 GCF_007641255.1 Sporomusa termitida | reverse complement strand
GCCTCCGCCTTGTTAAGTTTAATAGCACCCAGTAGCTGCTCAGCAACACCGGTATCTCTGGCCGGTACTGCCTGAGCCGGACTGTCTGCAGCTGCAGCTGAAGCATAATAGGCATTTTTCGGCACAATCATCCCTAACTCTTTTACGGCAATTTCTTCAATTCGCTGCGGTGATTTAAGTTTGGCAATATCAAGACGCAAAAGCTCATTTTCTTTCTCCAGTTTTGCTACTTGACCCTTAATTTTTACCAAATCATAGCCGGACTGTACAATGGCAGCACTCTGCATTGTTGTAACAGCAGCCATTACAATAGCAATAACGACAAGTATCAGGCATTTAGTGCGCAGTTGCTTATCAGCTTTTCGTATTTTCTTAGGCGCAGGTGAAGCGGCTTCCTGTTCATACACATGTATTTCTTGTTTTTTATGTACTAACATTTCTATTGTTCCTCCCCTTAATTTAGAACAATTGTCGCTATAACTTAACAGCGATACGAAGCTTAGCACTACGAGCGCGAGGGTTTTTCTCAAGCTCATCAGGCGATGGCAGCACAGGTTTTCCCAAAACTTTTATTTGGGGTTTATGCTGGCAAACACAGATTGGCAGTTGTGGCGGACAGATGCAGGTTTTGGCCAGGTGCTGCAAGGTCTGTTTCGCTATCCGGTCCTCCAGCGAATGAAATGTGATTATACCAATCCGGCCGCCGGCTTTCAGACATTCAACGGCGGTGATAAAAGTATCCCGCAAAATCGCCAGCTCATTATTGACTTCAATCCTAATCGCCTGAAATGTTCTTTTGGCCGGATGCGGTCCCTCCCGGCGGGCGGCGGCCGGGATGGCTTTCTTAATAATATCGACAAGCCGGCCTGTCGTTTTTATATCAGACACAGCCCTATTTTCCACAATAAAGCGGGCAATCCGCTTAGCCCAGCGCTCTTCACCATAATCAGTAATCATGGCTGACAATTGCTGCTCGCTGTAAGTATTCACAACATCATATGCGGAAAAATCCGCATTGGTATTCATACGCATATCCAGCGGGGCATCCTGCATATAAGAAAATCCCCGGTCAGCAACATCAAGCTGATGCGATGATACCCCCAAGTCAAACAGTATACCGTCAACCAATCCTGTTTTCAGCTCGGCAAGCACTGAACCCAGACACTGAAAATTACTTTGCACAATGTCAATCCGGCAATCAGCCGCAGCCAGACGCTGTTTACCGGCCTGAATCGCGGCCTGATCCTGATCAATGCCGATCAGCCAGCCGGCCGGCGCCAGGCGTGCGGCTAACGCAGCAGAATGGCCCCCGCCGCCTAACGTGCAATCTACATAGATCCCTGCCGGATCGGAAAAAATGCCTGCGACACTCTCTGCCAGCAATACACTCGTATGTTCAAATCCATGTTCCTGCACTTTTATCACTCGTTTCAGCTATAATTAAATTCCTAAATCAGCCATAGTTTCGGCAATCGCCGCAACTGTAGGGCTTATTTGCCGGTTATATTCATCCCAGGCCGCTTTATCCCAAATTTCAATCCGGGTTGACACACCGATAACAACCACGTCCTTATCTAACTTAGCGTGCTCCCGTAAGTTAGGCGGCACAAGCACCCGCCCCTGTTTATCACACTCAAGTTCGGCTGCTCCGGAAAAGAAGAAACGGACGAAGGCCCGGGCTTCCGGTTTAGCCAGTGGCAGTTTCTTTAATTTTTCTTCTAGGATGGCCCACTCACTGCGGGTATATACAAACAAACAGTTATCAAGACCTTTGGTGGCAATAAATGTGTCTTCTAATTCTTCACGGAATTTGGCGGGAAGAATCAGCCGCCCTTTATTGTCGATGGCATGTAAATATTCACCCATGAACACGGCTGTCACCACCACTTTAAATAATCAACCACTTTACACCACTTTACACCACTTTTTAGTCTATTCTGGGCAAATAAAAAAAATCCTGCCTGAAATCTGCAGGATTTAAAAAAAACCAAAATTTGGAGACTAAAGTCCTGGTTCCGCTATCGCCTGTTGACGGAAAGCTTGGTCATACTTTTTCATTGTCGGACAGGTATTAGTATAATTACCAAGGTAACCATTATAATAATAAAATCATGACAAGCTTTAATCAAGTATGATATAATGAATTAGCTTGTAAACATATTCCATATTTAACTTAAGGAGGCTGCTACAATGAGTATCACTAAAGAAATGAGCATCGTTGATGTTGTCCAAAAATATCCCCAGACTGTGCAAGTATTCCGCAGCTACGGCATGGGTTGCCTTGGCTGTGCTGCTGCCCGCTTTGAGAACATTGAGCAAGGCGCGGCCGCTCACGGCATAGATACAACCGCTCTGGTGGCCGATCTAAACAAAGCCGTAAACGAATAGTCCTTAGAAAAATTTGGCTTGTTCCAAGTCCTCAGGAGCCGGCAGAAGCCACCTGTGCCCTTTAGGGTAAAGATTTTTCTTATCCCCTAGATCAGGTTTTGAACTTGCTAAACTCCTGATAGGGTTAATAAGCAGGGCCTAGCCGGCCCTGTTTTTTTTGCCTGTCACAAGTCAAAAGTTTTATGCTGCCTCGAAGCAACACCGCAGCCGTTTTTTTCTTCACCGGCCTGCCCGCGTGGTGGCAACAAGAATCCCGGCGGCCGTTTCATAGTCTAGGGCCAGCTCAGTATTATCAATACGCAGGACATAGACCGGAGCGGTCTGCAGCACTTCTATGTCCGCTCCGGGCAATAAGCCAAACACAGTCAGCTTCCGCATATGCTGGTCATCATGACTGCGTACAGCGATAATTTTAGCCGTTTCGCCAGCCCGGAGCATGATAACCGGTTTCACACTATCCCTCCCGCCAGGCCTAAAACCAGGCCCAGCTGCAGCAACTGGTGAATGAAAGTTGCCGCAATAAATGTAATCATGATAATCAATGCCACCATAATGCAGGCGGTGATCGGCCCCCGTTCCTTGACCATCACGGCAAACTGGGCAACACACGGAACAAACAGGGTCAGGGCAACGGCGGCAACCACTAACTGCATATCTGTCAGCCGGCCGGCAGCCGCCAGGTCATACAGCCCGGCGGCACCATAATCACGGCGGAAAAAACCGAGCAAAAAAGCTTGCGCTGCGGCCGGCGGCAGTCCGATCAGCCCCATAACAGGCTGCAGATATTGAATCAGGGCAGCTAAAATGCCACTGCGGTCACCAGCCCATAATACAGCACTGGCAGCAACAAATACCGGCAATATTTCCCTAAAATACCACGTCATCCGCGTGGACGCTTTTTTTATGACATTACGGATAAGCGGTAATCTTAATGGCGGCAGCTCCATATAGAAAGCACTCCGGTGCCCGGGCACAAGCCTGGTGCTTAACCTGCCCGCAACAGCAAAAATGAGAAGTAAATACCCACTCCAGAGAATAACTGCGGCCGGGTTATGCGAAAGCAGCGCCAGCACAACGCCAAGCTGAGCCGAACAAGGGATAGTCAAAGATAATAAAAATGTAGCTAACAGCCGCTCCCGCTTCGTTTCCAGGGTGCGTGTCACCATGACTGCCATAGTACCGCAGCCCAGCCCCAGTGTCAAGGGAATAACGGCCCGGCCATTCAGTCCGAAATACCGGAACACCGAATCGGCCAGCATAGCCAGCCGCGGCAGGTAGCCGGTATCCTCCAGTACGGCAAAAGCTAAGAAAAATGTCCCGACAATAGGCAGAATAATTGCTGCCGCATAGCGGAAGCCCATCGTAAAGACACCATAGTCCCCCACCAGCAGCGAGCGCAGCCATTCCCACGGAATCCAGGCATTAACCGCGCCTTGGGCCACGGGAATAAGGATTGGTATAAACACGCAGTTATTAATATAATCAACAAGATAACCGGCACCGAATTTCCCCACAAACTGGTATAGACCGCAATACAGAACAATGCATAAAATAGGGATGCCTGTTAAGGGTTTTCTGGTTACCTTTCCCAGCCATGGGGCCAGCCCTTTCCGTTCACGGCAGCCCGGCGGCGCGTACACCACCGTTTGGGCAATAAGCTTATCAATAATATCCTGCCGCGCCGCCGCTACCAGAGCACCAAGGTTGTGATCCGGCCGGAACGGCAGCTGCTTAATGGCAGCAGCTATATCCGGCCAGGCAGCTTCGGTTTGAGCAACTGCCACTGCGCTTTCGTCCCCTTGCAGGATTAAGAGGGAGGCACTGCGCTGGTCAAAGCCGTAGTTTCGGCTTAACAGCGCACTTATGCCGGCCACAGACCGCTCAATCTGTTCATTCAATGGTATAAAAACCGGTTTTATCACTTGATATTGACTAATTGCCTTTGTTAAAGCACCCATTCCGGTACCGCTAACAGCAGCAGTGGCAACAACCGGAATTCCCAGCAATTGTTCAAGTCGCACAATATCAATCATCATGCCAATCTGTCGAGCTTCATCCATAATATTCAGGTTAAGGATGACAGGAATCCCGGTATCAAGCAGCTGCATAGTCAGATTCAGCATACGCTTTAGATTCTTCGCATCAACTACATGGACGATAACATCAGGCCTGCGTTTAGCCAGCAGTAACCTGGTAACCCGCTCTTCCTCGGTCAGAGGAATCAGCGAATACAAGCCCGGTGTATCCATAACCTCGAACCGGTGACCGTTACAGCTGAACTGGCCAACCGCAATATCAACACTAGTGCCGGGATAATTCGATACTGCCGCATAGCGGCCTGTTAAATGATTAAATATGGCACTTTTACCGACATTCGGTGAGCCTACAAGTACTACTTTTATTACTGGAGCCCGCACCAGAGTGTCCTCCGTTAGTTCGAAATACTATGGTATTTCCTATGCTAAAAGGTACGGGGATATGCGTATACATAAAGAAGACACGGCTTGCGCCGAGGCTTGGGCGAAGCGTAAGCCGATATTGCCTTTATCCAGGCGAAAGTTATACTCTCTATCCTGAAAAATAGCATTTTTATTTCTTTGATGGTGCCGTTGTAACGGCATGACTGTCTGTCAGGACAAAAAATTCCCGGCCTCAGAAGGCCGGGAATTAACTTTTAACTTATATCAGTTTTTCCACTTTAGCAGCAATATTCGCTTTCGGCATATACCCGGTCAGTTTCTCAACCTGTTCACCATTCTTAAAGACAACCATCGTCGGCAAACTCATAACACCATATTTTTGCGCCAGTGAACGGCTCTCATCAACATTGACTTTGGCAATCTTAATTTGGTCGCTCATTTCTTCTGCCAGTTCATCCATAACCGGCGCCAGGCGGGTGCAGTAGCCACACCACGGAGCCCAAAAATCTACAAGCACCGGCTTTGTAGCGTCAAGCACTTCTTCCTGGAAATTATTTTCGTTAGCATTGACTACATTTGCCATCAGACAGTCCCCCTTTTTTACTTAAATAAAATAAGAATACACTATCCTACTTGTGGTTGCGAAGTTCAACCAATACACAACACCGGTCAACCACATTAAGATCAAGGTTTTTAGCCTGTTCCACCACACTGGCAGCATTAGCTCCAGGCTGCAGCCACACATTTTTAATGCCAAGCTCACAGCAATTATTCACAATCTGCTCGCCAACTTTCGGCGGAACGACAACATTTACGACTTCAGGCACACAGGGTAAATCCTTCAGCGCCGGGTAGCATTTATCCCCGAGGATCTCATCAACGCCGGGATTTACCGGATACACATCATAGCCGGCTTCCTTCAAAGCCTTGAATATCTTATAGCCAAACTTTTCCTTATTATCGGTAGCTCCCACAACAGCCCATTGTTTATTTTTGAGCATAGCTTCGGTATCGTTAGTATTGCTCATAGAACAACCCCCTTACGTCATTGTACGACGTTACCTGTTAAATCATTCCTCAACAACAGTTACTTTATTCATTATGTTGCCTTGATTAATTTGATCCACAATCTCCATACCCTCAATGACCTTGCCAAATACAGTATGTAATCCATCCAGATGGGGCTGAGGTTCATAGACAATAAAGAACTGGCTGCCACCGGTGTTGGGACCGCGATGAGCCATTGACAGTGAGCCCCGTTCATGTTTATGGGGATTGCCTTTGGTTTCACACGGAATCGTGTAGCCAGGACCGCCGGTGCCGGTGCCGTTTGGACAGCCGCCCTGCGCCACAAAACCTTGAATAACCCGGTGAAACTGTAAACCATTATAAAAACCTTCATTAATCAGCTTTTCAAAGTTAGCAACAGTCTGCGGCGCGTCTTTGTCAAACAGCTCAATGACCACATTGCCTTTATCCATCTCAATAATTGCTTTTTTCAAAGTATATCCCTCTCTTAAATAGAATTATTTTAATTATAACACAGTTGGCCATACTTTGGCAAAATTGGAATCTCCGCCCTATTAATTTTTAGAAAATTCGGCTTATGCCAAGTCCTTTAGGTAAATATTTTTCTTATCCCTTAAATTATGGCCCCGGGTTTTTATAAATTCTGATGGAGTAAAAAAAAAACACCTTCTAAACAGAAAGTGTTTTTAATAACTGCTATATACGCCCATGATACCGTTCTCCTGTATGTTCATACCCGCTTCGCGCAGGTGGGCGTTTTGTATTTATGCTTTTGACTTCCACTCTAAGCGGCCTGCCAGCGGCATAACATCAAACTCCCCATGTAAATGAGTCGGTTGAACATATAAGAGGTAACGAGCACCTCAGGCATCAGTGACTTTTAACACTATGATCTTATCATGTTCACACTGTTAGTTCAAGGTTGAAAATCAGTCAAAAAACTGGGGTTTTTGACTGCTACAGGAAACCCACCGTGATTTGCCGGTGCGAACTTCAGCGCACACCGCCATCATTCATTTGACTTCCGGCAAATTGCCGGCTTTCTCTGCTTTTAAGTGGCGGACGCAGTTGAGCAGGGTAATGGTAGGCCGGCCCTCATAAAAATCAATGACATTTACAGCTGTATTATCCTGTCTGATACGCCAGACATGATTAAGGTGAATATCAAGTATGGCACATAAAATGGTGCCAATCGTGCCGCCATGAGCAACGACAGCCACAGTTTGGCCGGGATGGGCGGCTAATATCTGCCGGATGGCGGCAGTTGACCGTTCTTTTAGCTGCCGGAAGGTCTCTCCCCCCGGGATCTCCAGTTCGTCCGGCGTTGTCCATAGCTTGCCTAACAGACCCGGCCAGCGCTCAGTTATTTGCTCATAGGTAAGACCTTCCCACTCGCCAAACTTTATCTCCCGCAATTCCGGTACGAGCTTTACCGTCAGGCTGTGGGCCGCGGCAATACATTCAGCGGTCTTAAAAGCCCGGGACAAATCACTGGCATAAACAGCATGAACAGGTTCTTCTGCCAGACGCTCGGCCACAGCCCGGGCCTGATTAAGCCCGGTATCAGTCAGGGCAATATCGCTGTGTCCCTGATATTTCCGCTCTAAATTCCATACAGTTTGACCGTGCCGCACTACTATCAGTCTGGTCATAGGTTCACCTCAACACCTGTTCTAACTGGGTAAGCAGTTTTTCATTCTGTTCGCTGAGTTTAACAGCCACCCGTATATAATACGGAGAAAGACCGGGATAATTGGAGCAATCACGAATCAGAATATTCCTTTCAGCCATAGCCTGGCACACCCTGGCAGCAGTCTGCTGTATCCGGATAAGTATGTAGTTAACGGCAGGCGGCAAAGGCGTGGTTCCCGGTATAGCTTTCAGGCCTGTATATAAAACATCCTTTTCATAATGTACAATCTCCCTGCTTCTCCCCTGATATTCCTGGTCTGATAACGCTGCCACACCGGCGGCTTGCGCCAGGGAATTGACATTCCACGGATCTTTGGCAGCATGCAGCCTGGCCGTCAAAGCCGGCTGGGTAAGGGCAAACCCCAGCCGCAGGCCAGGGATGGCATAAAATTTTGTAAGGGAATGCAGTATTACCAGATTATCATATTGTTTAAGCAACGGCCGGCAGGTATATTCCCGGTCGCCCGGGATGAAGTCCATAAAAGACTCATCGACAACTACGATTGTACCGGACTGAGCGGCAGCAAATAAAATCTGTTCCAGTTGGCCGACTGTCAACAGCGTGCCTGTGGGGTTATTGGGATTGCCAATAAACACCATATCTATGCTTGTTAAGCGCCGGGAGAGCCCAGCTACATCCAGCGTAAAGTTATTCGCCGGCGACAAATATGCGTATTCAATCCCAGCCCCGGCGGCCCGGGCGGCCCGTTCATATTCGCTGAAAGCAGGCGCCGGGATCAGCACTCTTTGGGGACGCAGGGTATGTGTCAGCACATAAAGTAATTCAACAGCACCGTTGCCGGCAGTAATACATTCGGCGTTAACCTGATAATAGCTGCTGATTGCGGCCTTAAGCATTACCGCCCCGGCATCAGGATAATGAATAACCTCACCGACAGCTTTGCTGATTGCGGCCCGAACACCAGGAGCTAAACCCAGCGGATTTATATTAGCGCTATAATCCAGCACAACCGCCGGCTCACGGCCATGTTCCCGCGCCCAGGCGTATACATTACCGCCATGACCAAAACAGGCGGCTTGGTTGTCAGCGCTCATTGCCATCATCTCCTGTTATAATAAGTCCGCCGGCAATCAGGCGAACCGTCTTTAAATAAGCAACCTCCGGACAAAGCTGACATATTTCTTTGATACAGGCTTCATGCCCCGACATTGCGTCAGCGCTAAACATGACCCCCAGCACGGTCCCGCTGTGAGCGGCACAGACACCGATAGCACCGAAATGATTACTGGCCGTTATCATTGGTTCCAGACAGGGCTTATACAAAATCTGTTGGTTAGCCACAGCACTCAAAGTGGCTCCCTGGCCGATAAGCCGGGCATCACCGGTTTTTAACCCCTGGGCCACTAACGCAACGGCTTTCATTACTTGCGGCTCTTTAGCCCTGTTTAAAGCAGCCAAATCCGCGCGGTGGTTAAAAACCAGGGTGTCAATCTGGCCACCGGCATCAAAAACGGCAATGTGGATAGGGGGCGGCTGGCCCAGGCAGCGGCGGATCTGTCCCTGTACATGATCAAACATAATAATCCCGGGATAAAATACACCGTCGGTGGGTTCTATGGTTAAGGCAATATCGGCAATCTCATCACAGGTGAGCGTTGTTGCGGCCGCAGCCAGCGCCGCCGCCTGACAGGCAGCACTGATATCGGCACTGCTGGAAGCCATGCCTTTGCCTACCGGCAAATCAGATTCAACCTTCAAACCAATGGCTGCCGGTACTCTCAGATATTCCAAAGTCTTGCATACAGCTGCCGCAGTCTTGGGCCGGACCTCGGCCATACTGCCGCCGCTAACGGTGGTAACCTCCGAATACCAGTCGACCGGACAGGTAATCAAAAAATTAACCCCGTTTATTGTGCCCTGTACCAGCTCACCGCATGAGCCAGGCGCTTTAACTTTAATTGTCATACAAAGGTCTGCCTTTCAGTGATTGAATCTTACTTCTTCTAGATGACAAATACGAGCAAAGCCATCAACTCGGTCAGATAGGTGACAGCACCATAGGTATCCCCGGTTAAGCCACCTAAAACACCGGCAAAATAACGGGCCGACAAAACACCGGCCAGTACGCCCGCACCGGCACTGACTGCTGCCGTAAGTCCCAGCGGCAGCACAATCACAAGCGCGGCAATTACGGCAATAAGTAAGGTGCTGCGGCCAGCGTACTGGGCAAAGGCTTTCCCCATACCGTCGGGCCGCGCATAAGGGAAAGATGTGATACTGATCACCATGGCCAAACGCCCTGCTACCGGCATAACCAACAGCGCCGAGGTAAGCATGGCCGGAGTCATATCAACAATAAGCGAGTATTTTAGCAGCAGCAACAAGCCGAAGGCCACCACACCATTGGCACCAACCCGGCTGTCTTTCATTATTTCCAGCATTCGCTCCCGCGGCCGCCCTGAAAATACACCGTCAGCAGTATCCATAAAACCATCACAATGCAAACCGCCTGTCAGCACAATCTCAGCCAAAATAATAACGGCGGCCAATACATGCGCCGGCAGAAACTGACTCAGGGCATAATTGATTACAGCCAGAATCAAGCCGATAATCGCACCAATCAGCGTGAAATACTTTACACTGCGGCCGAAGCTGTCCGGCGACCAGTCGGTCTGCTCTATCACCCGGATGCGGGTAAGAAATTGTAATCCGGTAAAAAAATCGTTCAAGCGCAATTCCTCCACAGTGATGGCCGCCTTAGCTAAGCCACAACCGACTTTACGGCAATAGCCCCGGCAATAAACAGCATTGTCACCAGATACATAATGCGAATCGTCTGCTCAATATGTACAGCCTGGAGTTCTTGTTTAGCTTCCCCCATATAAGCCCGCAAGGAGGCTGCCCCGCCATAATAGTTGAGTCCTCCCAGCCGGACGCCCAGCGCTCCGGCCACAGCGGCCTCGGCGAAACCGCTGTTAGGGCTGGGATGCTTGCCGGCATCCCGCTTAATCGCCTGCCAGGCACCGCCGGCATCGTATCTAAGCAGCGCGGCAGCGATCACAATTAATAGGCCGGTAAGCCTGGCCGGTATGTAATTAAAGACATCATCAATCCGCGCCGCTGTCATGCCAAAATCCCGGTATTTTTCATTTTTATAGCCCACCATGGAGTCCATGGTGTTGACTGCCCGGTATAGGCAGGCCAGGGGGACGCCGCCGATCAATGCATAAAACAGCGGTGATATAATACCGTCGACAATATTCTCAGCCACAGTTTCTACAGTAGCGCGGGTGACCTCGGCGGTATTCAGTCCACCGGTATCCCGCCCCACAATCCAGCCCACCTTAAAGCGGGCCTGTTCCATGTCGCCGTGGTGTAAATAACCGGCTATTTCCCGACCGGCTTCCGCCAGGCTGCGGGGCGTTATGGCAAAAGACAGGAGCACAGCGCCGCCGGCATAAACAGCCCAGGGATGGAGGTAAGCTAAAGCAGCCATTGCCAGCCAGGCGATTGCGTAGACCACGGTCAGCACCCCCAGGACAAGGACAGCACCGGCCAGCCGCTTGCAGCCGGGCGAATGGCGGGTATTCAGTAGCCGGCCCTCCAGCCAGGCTATAAAGCTGCCGATCAGAACTACCGGATGCAGGGATGTGCGCGGATCGCCAACAAAACGGTCGATAACCACAGCCCCTAACGCCACGTACTCTGTCATACCTACTTACCGGTTGGCTGGTTCATAATTTGGTGAACTAGGTCCATATTCAAATGCTGGCGGACAACAGCAGCCAGCCGGTCGTAGGCAGCAGCTTTGCGGGCCTCGGTATTCTGCGTAATTCCAAGCGGCGCCAGCCCTTTGCGGACTCTCAGCGCATCAAGCACAGCCCGGCGATAGGCATCATTATCAAAAACGCCATGCATATAGGTACCCATAACCAGGCCATCGGCCGAAACGGCGCCATCAGGCATCGCGACCTGCTCACCCGACCTGGTAACAATGGTAAAAGCAGCGTCAACAGGGGTCATAAACTGGGTCCGCCCCATATGTATTTCATAGCCGGTCAGATTGTCACCGGTATAGCCAATGCCCAGGAAACGGTGATTGGCTGCCGCGGCCTTGACCTGATGGGTAACCTTATCAGCCGCAAAAACAGTAATACTGTCAATAAGACCCAGGCCCATAACTGTATCGAAATCTGATTCAGTATGGTCGGGGTCCTGCACCTCCCGCCCCAGCATCTGGTAGCCGCCGCAGATGCCGACAACAGGGGTACCGCTTTTAACCAGCCTGACCAGTTCCTGTTCATAGCCATTGTGCCGGAGATATAATAAATCCTCGGTCGTATTCTTGCTGCCCGGCAGGATGATAAGATCAGGCTTGCCAATCGCTTCTCCCTGACGCACATATCTGACGTGCGCATCACTTTCATTCCCGAGGGCATCAAAATCGGTAAAATTTGATATTTTCGGCAGACGCAATACGGCAATATCAATTTCACCGCTTGTAGCTGACTGCTGTTTATCCTCCAGTGATACCGAGTCCTCATCATCAATACCCAGCCGGTCAAGATGGGGAATAACGCCCAGTACCGGCTTACCGGTCTTGCTTTCCAGGAAATCCAGTGCCGGTTGCAGCAAATTAATATCGCCCCGGAATTTATTAATAATAATTCCCTTGACCAGATCACGCTCATCAGGGTCTAATAACTCCAGCGTCCCGACAACTGACGCCAGGGCCCCGCCCCTGTCGATATCAGCAATCAGGAGCACCGGCGCCTGCGCCAGTTTGGCAATACGCATATTGACAATATCGTTGGCTTTAAGGTTAACCTCTGCCGGCCCGCCGGCCCCTTCAATTACGATAACGTCAAAGTCGCGGTGCAGCCGCTGCAGACATTCGCTTACAACCCCCAGGGCCGTAAGGCTGTAGCCGGAATGATATTCCTGGGCCGACATATTGCCGACAGGCTTGCCCATGACAATGACCTGCGAACAGGAGTTACCGGTAGGTTTTAATAATACCGGGTTCATATCCACATTAGGTTCCAAACCTGCGGCCTCGGCCTGGGCCACCTGCGCCCGGCCCATCTCGCCGCCCGTTTTTGTCACATAAGAGTTAAGGGCCATATTCTGCGACTTAAATGGCGTTACCCGCTGACCATCCTGTTTAAATATCCGGCATAATGCCGTTGCTAAAATACTTTTGCCAACATGAGAACTGGTGCCCTGCAACATGATCGCTTTAGCCATTAAACCCAACCTCCCCCAGACCAACAGCTATCTTCTTTAACTCAACAGCCAGACCGCTGACTACCAAATAAGCCTCGTCGGCCTGGCCGGCAATTTTTTGATTGACAAGTCCGGTCACATCCCGGTATTCACGGGCCAGCGCATTATCAGGCACAATCCCGAACCCGACTTCATTACTGACAAAAATGACATCTGCGTGCTCCTGCTTAGCACTGGCCAGCAAGGTGTCAATCGCCCCCAGCACAGACTGGCAGCGTTCTTCCCGGTTAGCCGGCGCCGCCGGCGCCAGCAGCAGATTACTTGTGTAGAGGGTCAGACAATCGAACAATACGGCGTCCGCCTGCCGGACAGCCTGGGCCATAGCCAATTCAGCCCTGTATGGTGCTTCAAATGTCGTCCAGCCTGCCGGACGGCGGCGTTGATGAACAGCCACCCGTTCTTTCATTTCCTCATCATAGATCTGGGCAGTGGCAATATAAGCCACCTGCCGGTTGCCTTGAGCAGCATAGCGTTCGGCAAAGGTGCTTTTGCCGCTGCGGGCGCCACCGGTCACTAAAATAATTTTACCGGCCATATTTCTTACCTCCCTGACTGCGTAAGCGGTACCGCGAGCACTGTTCAACAAACCGTTCGGCCGCCTGCCGGTTGCCGGCAAAATGCATGTGCAAATAGGAGGCTACTACGTTATCGGCGGCATAGCCGCCATGATAGACAGCCCCTGTCCTCATTTTTTTAAACGCAAACGCCCAGGGAAACTCCCCGGCAGCGTTATCTGGCAGCATGCGGGAAAAATGAAACTCGTGGCCGCGCAAAGTCTCCCCGGTTTCACACAATACACTGTTATTGAGGGCGGTTGCTTCCACATAGCCTACTGTTTCCAGCTTAGGCTGCATCTGGCAGACGGCCGGAATCACGCCGGCCATATCATAAGCGCGGCCGTCAAAATCTATAATCTGCCGGGCCAGATACATCAGGCCGCCGCACTCGGCATAGACAGGCAGGCCGCGCCCTGCCGCCTGTAATATATCATTGCGCATCAGGCTGTTGGCCGACAATTCTTTGACAAACATTTCGGGAAATCCCCCCCCCAGCACAATTCCGTCCACAGCCGGCAAGCGGCTGTCTGTAAGGGGGCTGAAGGGAATTATTTCTGCCCCAAACGCCGCCAGGATTTCAAGACTGGAGGGATAGTAAAAGGTAAACACCTTGTCCCGGGCCACACCGATCCGGGCTTTAATTACCGGCTGTTTAACCGGTGGCAGTGAGCGGACCGGGAGTGGGCCGGTGGCATTAGCCAGGGCCAGCAGATCATCCAGCGCCACTTGCCGGGCGACCTGGCGGCCCATCTCCGCCACAGCAGCAGCCGCCTCATGTTCAGTCACCGGTGTAAGACCCAGGTGACGCTCAGGCATGGTCAGTTCATTATTACGAAAAACGGCCCCAATGACGGGAATGCCCACTTTGCCAAGGGCCTCACAGACCATGAGCCGGTGGGTTTCCGAGCCCAGCCGGTTAATAATCACACCAGCCAGATTAACCTCCGGGTCATACATTTTAAAACCTAAGGCAATAGCAGCAGCACTTTCCCCCATTGATTTAGCATCAATAACCAATACCACCGGTGCATTCAGCATTTTAGCAATGGCCGCCGTGCTGCTGACACCGGCGCGCCCGCCGTCATACAGCCCCATAACGCCTTCGATAACGGCAATATCATTACCGGCCGCCGTACTGGCAAAGATCTCCGCCAGACAGTCCGGCGGCACCAGCCAGGTATCAAGGTTATGTGCGCTTTTGCCGCTGGCCAGCCGGTGAAATCCCGGATCGATATAGTCAGGGCCGACTTTATAGGACTGCACCTTAAGGCCCCGTCCGGCTAAAGCCGCCAGCATGCCGGTAACAATTGTTGTTTTGCCTGCACCACTGCTAACCCCGGCAATAACCACCCGGGGAATATGCACTTGGCCCATATCAACATCCTCCTAATTATGCGCTGCCGCTATTCTCCGCCGCAAAAGCCTAGCGGCCCAACATGTACATAACAGCATTGACAGAAGCGGCCGCAATCGGACTGCCCCCCTTGTTGCCCAGTACAGTGATAAAGGGGACAGACGTGGTGGTATACAGCAACTCTTTGGACTCCGCCGCGCCGACAAAACCAACAGGCACACCAATGATCAGCGCCGGTTTAATCTTCTCTTCTTTAACCATTTTTAACACTTCAAACAAGGCTGTCGGTGCATTGCCAATCGCCACAATCGCCCCGTTAAGCTGAGCGCCGAATTTACGCATCGCGGCCATTGACCGGGTAATCCCCGCCGCTTTCGCCTCTGCAGCCACCGCCGGATCAGCCACCAGACAGTAGGCCTGCCCTCCCAGTTCGGCCAGCCGGCGTTTGTTAATCCCGGTACGCACCATTTCAACGTCACAGTAAATATCACAACCGGCCTTCAGGGCCTGCAAACCGGCGGCTATAGCCTCAGGATGAACTTTTATAATGTTGGCATAGTCCGGATCCCCGGCAGCATGAATAATACGTGAAAAAACCTTAGTGGTTTGTTCGTCTAAGTCAAACCCTGCCAGATAAGGGGCAATAATCTCCATACTGCGTTTTTCAATGGCCAGCGGGTCTTTTATGAATTCCATGATATTACCTCCAGCACCATATTAATTACTTCTTGCCGGGTCAGACACAGGTTTTTATACGCAACAGCCGGGCGGCCAATTACAATAACCGGCAGATTCAATTCTACCGCTGCCGAAATCTTAGTATCGGCACCGCCGATGCTGCCGCTGTTTTTGGTTATGATTACCTCAGTTGCATATTCTTTAAACATCGCCACATTAAAACAATGGGAAAAAGGCCCCTGCATGGCAACAATGTCACCAGGATTAAACCCCAGTTCAATACACTCGGCAATTACCTCCGGTTGCGGCAGAACCCGCGCAATCAGCCGGCAGGAGGCCAATAACGGCTCATTTTTAAATAGTCCAAGGGTGCGGCTGCCGGTGGTCAGAAAAATCACCCGGCCTAGTCCGGCGGCAATTATAGCGGCTTCGCCGGCATTACCGGCTGTATATAACCGGCTGTAATCGGCCGGCACACTTACCTCAGCCCGTTCATACCTGATATATTGAATACCGGTGGCTTCACAGGCCGCCATTGCATTTATCGAACCATTAACCGCATAAGGATGACTGGCATCCACAAGTACCTTGATGGCCCGGGCACCGATAAGCTGCTTCATGTCTTCCAGGGCCAGTTGTCCGACAAGAACACTAAGACCTGGAGCTTCAGCCAGATTGCGGCCGTAATCACTGATTACCGATACAACAACCGGATAACCCATTGCCGTCAGCTTCGCTGCCAGTTCCCGGCCGTCAAGAGTTCCGGCCAGCACCAGAATCACAGCCGGTAGCCCCGGGGGGTAATCATTTTCCCATCAGCTACATAAGTCTGGCTGTTGCCAATCAGCACCAGGGAAAACATATCAATATGCTCATTCGTAAAACCGTCGAGAGTTGACAGCGTCATATCCTCTTTGTCTCTGGTTGCATGATGCACAATGCCGACAGGGGTATTCGGACCACGATGCTGCAGCGTAATTTCGCGCACTGCCTCAATTTGACTTGTTCGCCTGATGCTTTTAGGATTATAGATCGCAATAACAAAGTCACCGGCTGCCGCCATGGCAATGCGTTTTTCAATAACCTCCCACGGTGTCAGCAGATCACTCAGGCTAATAACAGCAAAATCATGCATTAATGGCGCCCCCAGAACGGCGGCGGCGGCACTGACGGCACTGATACCAGGTACCACGACAACCTCCGGCTGCAGTGTGGCAGGATACTTGCCAACAAGCTCCAGCACCAGACCGGCCATGCCATAGACACCAGGGTCGCCGCTGGAGATTACGGCCACCTGTTTGCCGCTCATAGCCTGCTCTACCGCCGCCTGGCAGCGGTCAATTTCCTGCATCATCCCGGTACCGATCGTAGCTTTGCCTGCCAGCAAATCCTGGATCAGGTGTAAATAGGTGTCATAGCCGACAATTACCTCAGCAGTTTCAACCGCCTGACGGGCCCGGGGTGTCATATCAATTAAACTGCCCGGCCCTATTCCCACCACCGATATTTTACCGGTGCAATGGCAACAGTTACCTTGTGATACTTGGTTTTCGGCAACAGCAGGTTGCTGCTCTGTCCTGTTAGAATTGCTGCTGGTTCGCATACATTTCCCACTCCTATCGTTTCATTAACAAAATCAGATAATGCTAGTTTATTTTGTTCAATACATTGTGCCAGCTGTTCATTGTTGAAAAATTCAATCGGCACATCCAGCTGCTCGGCTGCTGCCAATAACCCGATTTCATGCTCTTTGACAATCGTGCTGCCAATAACGGCGACACTCTTAATACTACGGCCAATCTCGCTGCACGCCTGTTTGATCGCGGCCAGGACCTCCCCGCCGGTAGCGCCGCGGCGGCAGCCCACACCAACGGCCAGGCTGGCCGGGCGCAGATAGAGATGAGGCTTGTCAACAGCAAGCTGCCTGTCAGTGATAATCACCGCCGCATCATAGCCAGCCTTACAGGCCAGCTCATCAAGACCGGCCAGTTCAACCCCCTGCTTCGCCGCCAAATCAAGATAATGCTGGTACCCGGTTAAGGCTTTGTCAATCAAAAATACGACCCGGTCACCATTAACGATTGCCGAATTAATGGTTTTTAAAGCGGAAAAAGGCTCGATCTCCAGTTCAAGCTTAACTGCCAGCACATCAGCAGCCGGCAGGCTGGCAATATCGGTAGCGGTGGTAATAACGGCGGTTGCACCGGCGGCCGCCGCTATCAGCCGGGTTAAATCGTTCGCACCGCCAATATGACCTGATAACAGACTAATGACAAAGTTGCCGCCATCATCCATAACCACGACAGCCGGATCAATCCGTTTGTCCTGGACGAACGGGGCAATAACCCGCACAACAATACCTGTCGCCATGATAAAGATAAACCCTTCGTACCGGGGAAATATTTCATGAACCAAATCACTTAAGGACTGATAGGAGTGCGGTGAATTGATCGGATTACGCCCGGCCTTAACATATAAATCAACATCAGATCCCAGGCATGGCGCTAAACGACCGGCCAGTTCGGCCCCTTTATTAGTCACAGAAATGACTGCTAGCTTCACAACCTACCGCCCCTCCTGTGCCGGCCTGAACATATGGCCAAATTCAGGAGCATACAAGCGGGACAAAGCATAATCGGTATGTAAAACCTTACCCACAACAATCATGGCCGTACGGTCAATACCGCTCTCCCGGGCAACTTGCGCAATCGTGGCCAAAGTGCCGCGAAAGATTTTCTGATCAGGCCAGGAAGCCTTCTGGACGATAGCCACAGGCGTTTCGCAGGCATAACCGCCGTCGACAAGCTCTTTAACCACATCATCCAGCATATGAACACTCAAAAAGATACACATCGTTGCTTCATGGCTGGCCAGGGCCGCTAATTTCTCTTTTTCCGGAACAGGTGTACGGCCCTCCAGGCGGGTAATAATCACCGTTTGTGAGACATCGGGCAGGGTATATTCCTGTTTTAAGGCCGCCGCTGTGGCCAGGAAGGAACTCACCCCCGGTATAACCTCAAAGGTAATATTTTGGGCCGCCAGCGCATCCATTTGTTCCTGGATGGCGCCATAGATGCTGGGGTCACCGGTATGAAGCCTGACCACCAGCTTGTTGTCCTTAACCCCCGCCGTCATCACGGCAATAACTTCAGCCAGGGTCATGGAAGCGCTATTATAAATCACAGCCCCATTTTTGGCCAACGATAACAGCGCCGGGTTTACCAGCGAACCGGCATAGATAATAATATCCGCCTGACCTAAAAGACGCTGCCCTTTCACGGTTATGAGCTCAGGGTCGCCCGGTCCGGCTCCTACAAAAAATACATTCATTTCACTTGTGCTCCCTTCTTCTTCCCTGTTCATTGCTTCGACAGCTACCCGTTTTTACCACAGGCAATTATATAAATCGGATTAAGTGCTTTAAACATATTGCTGGCACCAGCCTGCTGGAGACGGGTAACCTGAATACAGCAGGCTTCAACATTGTACTCAGTCCGTTGCCGCATGCTGCCAAGGGCAGCTGCTAACGTCTCCACCGTAACCGCCGTTATAATTATTCTGCCGCCCGGCTTAAGCAAACGGTCGGCACCGCTGAGAATCTCAGGCAGCCTGCCGCCGCTGCCGCCAATTAAAATTACGTCAGCCGCCGGCAGCCCGGCCAGCGCTTCCGGGGCAGCACCTAATATGACTTCAACATTGGCAGCCTGAAATTTAGCGGCATTAACCTTAATTAGATCAACACCTTCCGGTTCCCGCTCAATGGCAATTACCCGGCCCCGGCTGGCCAGCAAAGCCGCCTCGACTGACAAAGAGCCGGTACCGGCACCAATGTCAATAACAGTATCAGCAGCACCAATCCCCGCTTTCGCCAGGGTCAATATCCTGATTTCCTGCTTGGTCATCGGGATACCGCCCCGGATAAACTCGCTGTCGGGAATTCCCAGCTTATGGTTCATGCCTTCACCACCATTACACTATGTTCAAAACCGGGTGTAGCCACCGTCTCGGCTAAAGTCAGCGCCGCTACCTCTTCATTATCATAAGACAAATTGGTGCACAGCCAGACACACGCCGTTTCCGGCCACCCCTGCGCTAACAAAATGCGGGCAATATGGCCAGGATTATGCTGAGGATCGGTTAAAATACCCAGTTTATAGCCCGGCCTGAATTTAAGCAGCTCATCAGCCGCCTTGCGGCCATGCATACTAAGCAAGGCCGCATCCTGCCAGACTTCGGCAAGACGGGCAAACGCCAGCTGCACCGAGCTGATGCCGGGGATAACCCGGATACGCGCAGGCGCGAACCGGCTCCTGAGCGCAGTCAGCATACTGTAAAACCCGGGATCTCCCGACACCAGCACAATTACATCCTGACAAGTAAGCTGCTGCCCGATAAAGTCAAGCACGCCCTGAATATCTTTATCTATAATCCGGCTAACCTGGTTGGCTGAGCCAAATGTGTCAAGCGCCCGCTGACTGCCCACCAAAACCTTCGCCCCGGCAATAATCCGGCTCGCGATAGGCAGCACATAATCAGGCGAACCAGGGCCAATGCCCACAACTACTATCTGATGTTCCATCCTAAATGGCCTCCAATTTCCCTGGCTGTCTGATCAAGCCCCAGTATCTCGCCCTTCAGTGTGACAATCACTGTCCCCACGGCCAAATCGCCGAACACATACCGCTCGGCCCGGGCACTGGCCCGCTCAGCCAACACCTTGTACACAGCCGTCATATCATAACGGGCAATAATCGGCATGACAGCCTCGGTCGTAGTGGAGGCCAAAACCTCCTCAACTGCGGCCTGAGGCGCGCCGCCGGCGGCCAGATAGGCGGCCAGCGTTTCCAGTCTGGCGTCAGCCATCCGGTTATGGGTATGAAATATGCCAGCCGATACTTTGACTATTTTTCCGAGATGACCGAATAAAAGCACCCGGCGCATGCCATATTTAACGGCATGCTCCAGCATATGCCCGATAAAGTTGCTGGTCTGAACAACAGCGGCGGCCGGGATACCATAGCGGTTGATTGCGATATCCTGGCCAATTTTTCCCGGGGCAAATACGATCTCATTATATCCCAAGGCCTGTACCACACTGATTTGCGGCACAAGCGAATTCTTAAACGCTTCTTCTGACATCGGTTCAACAATACCGGTAGTGCCGATAATGGATAAACCGCCAACAATCCCGAGGATTGGATTCAGCGTTCTGGTAGCCAGTTTTTCCCCGCCGGGTACAGAGATCGTCACGACCGCGCCCATGCCCGGCGGCAGGCACTCCTCAACAGCCCGGCTAATCATAGCCCGCGGCCCGGGATTCACCGCCGGCTCACCCACAGGCATCGCTAGCCCCGGCTTGGTCACTGTCCCGACTCCTTCACCGGCTTTAATCATTACGCCTGGCTCACCGCTTATCATAATTTCAGCTACAATTTTTACCCCGTTGGTAATATCCGGGTCATCACCGGCGTCTTTAATAACCCAGGCCGTACCACCGCCGGCAATTGCATAGCTGCCGGCCACTGGCGCTACCAGCGCCACCCCCTGCGGTGAAATTACCTCAACTGCGGCCACAGGCTGCCCTTTCCAGGCCATTATCGCAGCTTTAGCGGCGGCAGCCGCACAGGTTCCTGTAGTAATCCCCTTGCGCATCGGTTTGTCAGACAATAAAAAACCCCCTTGAGCAGGGGGTAAATACCAAACAAGATTTTTTTTGCCTGATTATTGTACCCACACCTGCCTATCTTCCGTAGGTCCCAGTACTTCATCTTTTTAAAACCGTGGAATCGTTTGCACGGGCCTTGCATATCGGCCATAGGTAAGGCGGCGACAACGCAGCAGGGCGGGAAAAGCTGCGCAAACTATCCTTGGTTTTGAGGGAGATGAAATATAGCGGCATGTGCCGGAACAGGCAGGTCTTCTGACTCTGGTTCATCGCGACCTTAGTAGTCCACCAAGCCCAAGCTAGACTTGACGGACTACTCGCCTTCCCGGTTTCCCAGTGGCACAAATTAAGCAGCATCCCCAATACAGTGGCGGGACCGTGCCGGTATTGCACCGGACTTCCCTATTAAGCGTGAAGCACCCGTTCCCTACACCTATCAAATTATTATTTTAGATTAATTCCCTATTGTTAAGTATTTTTCCTGCCGGTCGGTCGAATAATTATGAATTTTAATAGTTAGCCTCTTAATTACAAAAATTATGCAATTTTTTGCGAATTCAAACAGGATTTTTTTATACTAATGCGGAATGTTACACTGGTCAGACCATCATACCAAATATTTAATCTTAATTATGGGGGAGTGGAGAGTTTGAAAAAAGTGAGTGAGCATTGGCAACCAGCGCTTACAGCCTATGCCGACGGCTTCAGCCTGTTCTCAGAGTTTGAAGCAAGAGCCAAAAATGCAGCCGCTGAGGTTTTCCGGGTCAAAACAGCGGCCGACGCTACTGAAGTCGTTACCAGCCTTGTAAAGTACACTAATGCCCGCAAGATTGTAGCTGTTAACAGCCCGCTGCAGCAGGCAGCCGGCATCAATGCCGCCCTGGCCGGACTTGGTGTTGCTCTGTACACCGACCAGGCCGACATTGCCGAGCATGCGGAGAGCGCTGACATTGGCATCTCGGCGGTGGAATTTGCCATCGCTGAATCAGGCAGCGTCTGCCAGGATGCCATGGCCTTTGAAAGCCGCCTGGTCTCCATGCTGCCTCCTGTTCATGTTGTTTTTATGAACAGTGGTCATGTTGTGCCTGGCGTAACGGAAGCCATGGAGGTAATCTCCAGGGTATATGACCGTGGTTATATTAGTTTCATTACCGGTCCCAGCCGCACTGCCGACATTGAACGCGTGCTGACAATCGGCGTACATGGTCCCAGCCGTTTTATCATTATTGCCGTTGATGAAGAAGTTAACGGAGGTAATTATTAATGAATACGAACAACCGGAATATAAAAAATGAAATAGAAGAGAAACTGAACGATGATGTATTGCGCGGCGCCTTAGGCCGTTTTGCCGAGGCCTACCCCGTCTCCCGGGCCAAGGCTTATGAGAATGTAGCCGATGTCGAAGCCCTCCGTGAGCAGGTCCGGCAAATGAAGATGGGGACTGTTGCCGACATTGACAACCTGGCTGCTAAATTTGAAGCCGAAGCAACCAGCCGCGGCGCCAAAGTATTCCGGGCCCATGATGGTGAGGCCCTGAAAAAATATCTTATCAATCTCTGTCAGGAAAAAAACGTAAAGCGGATTGTCAAATCCAAATCCATGGCCTCCGAGGAGATTCACCTTAACCATGACCTGGAGGCGGCCGGACTGCATGTAAAGGAAACCGACCTGGGCGAGTGGATTATCTCCCTGGCCGGCCACAAGCCCTCCCATATGGTCATGCCGGCCATCCATTTAAACCGGGAGCAGATTGCCGATTATTTTTCCCGGGAACTGAAACAGGAAATTCCCACTGATATTCCCTTTATGGTCCAGGCAGCCCGTACAGCCCTCAGAAGTGAATTCCTTCAGGCCGATATGGGCATTTCCGGGGCAAACTTCGGCATCGCCGAAAATGGGGCTATCGGCCTGGTAACCAATGAAGGCAATGCCCGCCTGGTAACTACCCTGCCCCGTATTCATGTTGTTATCATTGGTTATGAAAAGCTGATCCCCACAATCAAAGACGCCGCACCAATCCTGCGCACCCTGCCGCGCAACGCCACCGGCCAGTTGATGACCAGCTATATGACCATGACTTCAGGCGTTACCCCGGTAATGGTTAAACAGGCTGGCAAATGGGTTGAACAGGAAAAGGAGCTTCATATAATCCTTTTTGATAATGGCCGCTTAAAAGCAGCCCGTGATGACAAATTCAAAGAAATCTACCAATGCGTCCGCTGTGCCTCGTGCCTGAACGTTTGTCCTGTATATACGCTGGTAGGCGGCCATGTGTACGGTCACATTTATGCCGGCGGCATCGGCGCCATCCTGACGGCCTTCCTCAACAGCATGGGGGACTTTGAAAAAATCAATGAGTTATGTATCGGCTGCCGCAAATGTGTCGAGATATGCCCCGGCAAGATTGACATCCCCCATCTCATCGAGGAGCTCCGGGCTAAAGCCGTCCGGGAACATGGGCTGCCGTTCGGCGTTAAAGCGGTATTTGAGAACGTCCTCGCCAACCGCAAGGTTTTTCACACCCTGCTGCGCCTGGCCGCCATTGGGCAGAAACCCTTCCAGTCCGGCCGCTTAATCCGCCATCTGCCTCTGTTTCTGGCCGGCATGGCCAAAGACCGCAGCCTGCCGGCGGTCGCTGATTCTCCCTTCCGTGACCGGGTGGCCAAAGTAACAAAAACAATAGATAAACCGGCCAAACGGATTGCTTTTTTCAGCGGCTGCAACATTGATTTTATTTTTCCGGAAACCGGTGAAGCCGTGTATAAGGTGCTCCAGAACCTGAACATGGAGATTGTGTTTCCCGAGGAGCAAAGCTGCTGCGGTAAACCGGTCCTGGGTATGGGCGACCGGGAAACAGCCAAACGAATTGCCCGCAAGAACATTGAGGTCTTTGAAGCAGCCAATGCCGACACCATTCTCTCGGCCTGCCCGACCTGTGCCGAGACCTGGCATCAAACCTATGCCGAATTATTTGCCGATGAGCCGGAATGGCAGGTACGGGCTGAGAAAATCGGCCATAAAGTCTGTGAGTTCACCAGCTTTGTCGCCGGGGAATACCAAAAAGCCGGCCGGTTAACGAAAACAGCCGGTCATAAAAAAGTGACCTACCATGACTCGTGCCATATGAAACGGGGGCTCGGTATTTACACTGAACCGCGGCAGCTGCTGGCAGCCGCCCCAGGCTATGAACTGGTGGAAATGAAAGACTGCGACAAATGCTGCGGCATGGCCGGCGCGTTCGGGGTCAAATACAGCGAGCTGTCAATGCCGATCCTTAAGCAAAAGCTTGCCAACATCAAGGCCAGTGACGCCGAGGTGATTGCCGTTGCCTGCCCGGCCTGCATGATGCAGATTCAGGGCGGCCTTGACAAACAGCTGCCGGCTGTAAAAATCAAGCATGTAGCAGAAGTCTTAGCTGAGAATGTAAAGGATTAAAAGGTTATCTTCTGAGCCCACCACAAAAAGGAGTCTTCCCCCAGGAAGGCTCCTTACTTGCTTAATCCAATCCTATAAAGTTGACGGCTACACCGGCTCCCTCACGCGGCTCGGACCGCCGCTGCCAGCCACTAATACAGCGGCGGCTTACCTACCAGTATATATAGTTCCCGGTCGCCTTTTCCTTAATCCAGACCGGCAAAGGACACCAGGGAAATACTGCTGCTCCTAAAGCAGTCAGCAAGCCGCGGGCTGGTTACTGCGGCTAATTCCTGCTGCCAGTGATAATCCCAGGAAAAAACAGGATTTAATATCTCATTATCCAGGCCGGGGTGAAGCATAATCTCACTGCTGCCGCCAGGCAAACTGTTAATGATTTTCATAAACAATCTCTCTTCCATGCTGCCGCCGGCCAGCATGCCGAAAAAATGGTCAGGGACAGCCAGGCGCGCGCGCCGGGCCTTCAGCCGGGCCAGACCGGCCAAAATACTGAGACCGGAACGGCCGATGAACCGGCCGGCAGAGGGCCGGAAGCCCCCGAAAAAAAGCAGGGGTTCAGCCGGAATCCGTAGCGCCCGGATATTAAACTCCCTGGCAATATCAATAACAATATCAATGATGCCGGGTACAATATGCAGATGCTGATGACTGTCAAGATGGGTGACCTGAATGCCGGCCGCCAGCACCTTTTTCACCTGCGCCGCAAGCTCCCGGCGCACATCCTCCGGACGGATGGCGGCCGCGCAGAACTTCCGTAAAAATAGCGGGTACTTAGTATAAAGCAGCCCTTCCCGGTCAATCAGGGTGGGTATTTGCTCCGGTTTAGCGGCCGGGTACCCGCCAACCAGGGTAAGATGGACGCCGACCCCCAGTGACCGGCAGCCGGCTGCTAATGCCGCCGCATGGAAAAAGGCCGGCCCGCCGGCCATAAGGGTGGTGCTTGTTATACAACCCTTAGTATGACCGGCGATAATACCAAGATTAATATTCTCATGCAAACCAAAGTCATCGGCGTTGATAATTAATTTTTTCATAACACCCTCAAAGGTAATTATTACCTCAAGCCCAATCACAGGTGGGCAAAAAATCCTGGTATGACTTGCTAACCAATTTCTGATACTATTATTGGCCACACGGCCAAATAAAAAAACAAGGAGGTCATCGCATTATGCAAAACAAACAAAACAAACAAGCCGAAAGCAAACAGCAATATGGCACTCTGACAGCTAAACTGGATGCCAACAACGACTACGCCAGCAGCACTGCCGGGACTTCTGCTACCGGCTCGGCAACCTCGGCCGATACGAACCAATTGGGTAAACTGGCTAAACAGTCGCAAGCCGGCAGCGCCACATCGGCTGCAACCAGTTCCAAAAGCCAAAAGGCCAATCAGACCTTAACGGCAAAATATGATGCCAACGGCGACTACAGCGCCGAATAACAAAATAAAGCAAGGGCGGCGCCGGACTATTTCACTGAATAGTCCGGCGCCGGTTCGTTTACAGGCTCAGCAAAGCTAACGCTTCTGTCGCTTTTATCTGCTGACCGTCTCAGTATGGGCAGCATAGGCGCTGTGGTTGTGAATGGATTCATAGTTCTCACATTCCACTTCAAACCACTGCACGCTGTCAATCTGGCGCAAAGCAAGGACTAAATCGCGGAGCACATCTTCGACAAACTTGGGATTTTCATAGGCTTTTTCAGTGACATATTTTTCATCAGCCCGCTTTAACAGCGGATATACCTGACAACTGCCTTGCTGCTCCATCAGGCTGGCCAGATCTTCAATCCAGATAAACCGGCCATGCTGGTGCTTAATCTTCACCCGCATAATGCCCCGCTGATTATGCGCCCCGTATTGAGAGATTTCCTTACTGCAGGGACATAACGAGGTAAAAGGCACAGTAATGCCAAACATAAAGTCCAGATGATCACACCTGGCCAGACTGCCGGAAAACATACAGTCATAATCCAGCATACTTTTGAAACCGCTTACCGGCGCAGTTTTTTCAATAAAATATTTAAAATGAATATCAATATGCGCTCGCTGCGCCTGTAATCGATCAATCGTGTCTGTCAGCATATATTCAATTTCTTTATAAGATACCGGTTTCTGACTCCAGTCGCTGAGAATTTCAATAAACCGGCTCATATGTGTGCCTTTAAACTCCTGGGGCAGATCAACCGTAAGCTTAATTTTTGCCAGTACTGTCTGAAATGAACCGCCCTTGGTCTTGATTAAAAACGGTAAGTGAACGTCACTGACCCCGACCTTTTGAATAGCGATACCGCGCTCATCGCAGCTGTTTTGAACATCTTTAATGCTGTTGCGTCCCTGAGCTGTTTGCTTCATTTTATTCACTCCTAGTACGATACAAAATAGGGTCAGCCAGACCGGCCCCGGCAAAGCCTTTAAGGCGCAGGAGGCAGCTGTCGCACTGGCCGCAAGCCTCATCCCCCCCCTGATAACAGCTTGTTGTCAGATGAAGCGGCGCACTCAGCCTGTTCCCTAACAGCACAATATCACGTTTGGTCAATTTTATCAGTGGTGTCTCAATGCTGGTTTTTCGGCCATCCTCGGTAGCCGCTTTGGTAGAATAGTCGGCCAGTTGCTGAAATAAGGCGATGAACTCCGGCCGGCAGTCCGGATAGCCTGAATAATCAAGCGCGTTGACACCGATGTAGACCCGGTCAGCCCCGGTTACCTCGGCATAGCCGAGAGCATAGCTTAAAAAAATCAGATTTCTGGCAGGTACATAGGTGACAGGTACCCCGGTGGCGTTGATGTTGCCCGCAGGCACAGCCAGGCTGGTGTCTGTCAGCGCACTGCCGCCAATCGCCTCCATATTGGTCTCGATCACTAAATGACGGTCAACCTGATAATGCCGGGCCACACTGGCTGCTGCCGCCAGCTCCCGGCTATGACGCTGGTGATAGTTAAAACTGATTGGCAACAGCTCATAGCCTTCACTGTTGGCGACAGCCATACATACAGTCGAATCCAAGCCGCCTGAGAGTAGCACAACTGCCTTTTTGTTCATAAGCGCTCCCCTTATCCTGTGTTATTTACCTTACGCCCTGATAACATTAACAATGCTTAAACTCTTATTACGTTCCAAATCAATATATTCCTGGTCCTCGGTGACAACAACCGGCCTGGAAGCCATAAACTGACCCAGATAAATAACCTCGGCCTGCCGGCCATCGCTTAACTCAACGATATTGCCGACAAAGTAGTCGCGCACATTATTTAAGAACACAGTGCCGATAGCCGGGTCAAGTTTGTTGAACATTTCGTCGACAATAACCTCGACAACCGCAAAGGGTGAAATTTTGCGATGATAAACCCGGTCGGAGGTCATAGCGTCATAAATGTCGGCAATCGCAATAATTCTGGCAAATTTGTGAATTTTATCACCTGAAACCGTTAAAGGATAGCCGCTGCCGTCAAATCGTTCATGATGCTGAAGAACCCCGTAAATAACGCCTTGGGGCGCATTGGGGGTATTGCGGAGCAGTTGATAGCCTCTGATCGTGTGCAGATGCATAATCTCCATTTCTTCAGGGGTAAGTTTGCCGGGCTTATTTAATATCTCCAAGGGAATCTGGGTTTTGCCCACATCATGCAGCAACCCGGCCAGCACCAGGTCCTGCAATTCCTGGCCGGCATACCCGAGCCACTTGCCTAATACGCCGCAAATAACAGCAACATTGACAGAGTGGTGAAAAGTATAGTCATCCTGCCGGCGTACCATATGCATATGATTAATTACGCCGGTTGCATTAATAAGTGGGTCAATACTATTGTTCACTAATTCACACAGAGTGGCCAGCGGCACTTCTGTAAAAAAACGCAGCTTGGCGAAAGAGTTCTTTAGTAAGTTTACCGTATGATCATAGTCAGCATAAAACTTTTTTTGCAAAACTGTTTCGGGAATAGATAAATCAATACCCATTGCCGGTGAACATTCTTTGATAAATACGGTGCTGATATCCCAGAATTTTAAGCCTGCAATCATGCTCTCGGAAAGAATTGTACCTTCACTGAGCATTACTTTGTCGTCATGGGTCAGCACCAGGCGTCCAAGTTCCATGCCGGCCACAACGGCGCTAATGGGATATGGTTTAATCCGGTACTTGCTATTCACCCTCATCCCTCCCGCCCTGCTGACGTTCTGTTGCCCATTAGCGAAAAAAAAAGTTACAATAATAACAATAATTTTACATTATTTCGATTTTTCCTGCTAAGAGGTTTCCTTATATCTGCTCAAAAGTCTTAAAATGAACCTTGCAAACCTGAGGTAGGGCATCTTTTCCATACCTGGCAGCAAACTCACGGGCCACAGGCACCACCTGGACTGCTCCCTTGGGGAAGCTCATACCATAGCGGGCGGCAAGCACCGCCATACTTGCCAGAAAGCGGTCCCGGGCCAAAATGGAAGCCGCGGCCACAGCGACATTGCGTTCGGCTTTATGCATCTGCACCAGCGTAATCGTCCGGCCTTTTTCCAGGAGTTCAGCCTGGATAAACCGTTCATGGGCAAATTGATCGGCTAAGGCAAATTTGGCAGGTTCCCTGGTCAGCAGGCTTTCGAGTGCCTGGGCATGGGAGAACGCCAAAAGATGATTCAGATTTTGGCCGGCATTGCAAAACTGACTGTAAGTGGCATTATACTCAGCAGGCATCCAGGCCAATTCAACAAATTTCCCGCTGCATTCCTCCCGGATCCGTGCTGCAAGGGTCCGGTTTTTTTCATCTGACAGGGCCTTACTGTCCTTAACGCCGGCCGCAGCAAGCCTGGCGGCCGACTGATCGTCAACCAGCACCGCCGCTATAACCAGCGGGCCAAAAAAATCTCCTTTGCCGGATTCATCCAGACCGATCCACTTATGATCAAAATCCCTGACAGCTTCAAAACCAGGCGGCCGGCCGCTTGGCGCTGAAGGTTTGTCAGCGCCGGCCGCAGGGACAACAGGTATCTGACCCTGCGTAATGGCGGTTACGGTTTCCTTAAGGGGGGACTGGGAGCCCCCCACAACAATACTAATGCCTTTTTTGCCGCTATATATATTGACAGTTACGGCGTTCTCGCCATCTGCGACTTTTAGCTGCCGGCCATAGTTGATCGCCTTGGCGGCCGTTATTTTAAGACCGGCCCGGGCAAAACGTTCAGACAAAACGGCCAGCCTTGCCTCTAATAGTTCCATATACATACCTTTAGCAAAATGACATCGCTTCTTTGAGAGCCAGGTGCTGGATTACTTTAAGCGGCATTCCCATTTCCTCGGCCATGCGGCGGCAATCCTCGTACTCAGGGGCTACATTACATATTTTACCCCGAAATGAACTGATTTTTACCTTAATATCCCCCCAGGGCAGTCCCACCATAATAAACTCACGGTTGGCAATAGCTCTGGTGACAGGATAGAACCGCATCCCGATGGAGGTAGTCTCTTCTAAAATAATTTCAGCAATCCCGGACTGGCACTCCTCTGGCAGCAAGACCGACAATTTCGTCGCCGGCCGCCCTTTTTTCATAATAATGGGTGCCAGCCAGACGTCAAGTGCGCCGCCGGCAAAAAGCTTGTCCATGATATAGCTGTATAATTCCGGGTTTTGGTCGTCAATATTAGCTTCGACCACCAGGTAGGCTTTATCTTCCTGCCCCTCGAACCGTCCCGGTACAGCGTCTGCCGGCATTTCTCCCAGATATACCCGTAAAACATTGGGAATATCCAGCTCCCAGGTACCGGCGCCATAACCGACCTGGCTGCTGATAAAGCTGTCAGGCATAGGCCCGTAACCGCTGCTGAGTGTGGCTACCACTGCCGCCCCGGTCGGTGTTACCAGTTCTTTGGCAATATCCCCCTGGTAGAAGGGAATCCCCCGCAGCAATTCAGCCGTAGCCGGTGCCGGCACCGGTAGCAGACCATGGGCGCATTTGACAAACCCACTGCCAACATGCAGCCGGGAGGCATAAATCTGTTCAACGCCCAAATAATCCAAGGCCCAGGCAATGCCAACAATATCAACAATTGAATCAACAGCGCCAACCTCGTGGAAATGGATTTCATTAACCGGAACACTGTGCACCTTGGCCTCCGCCTCAGCCAGGCGGGTGAAAATCTGGTTGCTCTTGACTTTTACAGCCGTCGCCAGAGCCGATTCTTCAATTATACCGGCTATTGCCGCCAGATTCCGGTGGTGATGCCCGGCATCAGCAGCTTTCACATCCAGATATACAGCACTGATACCACCTTTATCGACCCTTGTTATTGACAGTTCATAGCCGGTTATCGGCAATTTTGCCAGTTCTGCCCGGAGCAGTTCCTCCGGCACCCCGATATCGAGCAGTGCCCCGAGCAGCATATTACCGCTGATACCGGCAAAACAGTCCAGATACATAGTTTTATAATTTGCGGACATAACTCTTACATCACCTCATATGATTAATAATACTTGCCAGCCGGCCTGCACCAAAGCCATTATCAATATTGACAACCCCGATTCCGGCCGCACAGCTGTTAAGCATGCTCAGCAATGCGGACAGACCGCCAAAATTAGCGCCATAACCGATACTTGTCGGTACAGCAATAACCGGCTTCGCGGCCATACCGCCGACCACACTGACCAAAGCCCCCTCCATACCGGCCACAACAATCAGAACATTCGCATCTTCAATCAGCTTTCGCTGGTCAAGGAGACGATGGATGCCGGCCACACCGACGTCATATACCCGTCTAACCACATTGCCCATCATCTCGGCCGTGACAGCGGCTTCTTCAGCGACAGGAATATCACTCGTCCCGGCACTCATGACTAAAATCACCCGGTCCTGATCCGCCGGCGGCGGCTGGCGCTCAATCGCAATTAATCTGGCCAGTTCATGATATTTGGCATCAGGCATGGAATTTTTTACGGCCTCATACATCTCCGGGGTAGCCCTTGTCGCTAAAATATTGCGATTATAGGCAGCCAGCCTGTCCATAATGGCAAGTACCTGCGCCACAGTTTTCCCCTGACAAAAAACAACTTCGGCAAATCCCTGCCGTAACAGCCGGTGATGATCAAGTTTAGCAAATTCCAAATCTTCATAAGGCAATATTTTTAGTTTTTCCAGTGCTTCATCCAGTGAAAGACCACCTGCCTTAAACTCTTTAAGCAGGCTGCTAACATAATTAATATCCACTTCGCCACCCCGTCCTGCGTTCATTTCGATTGCTTTTGAAATTTAAAATCAAGCGTAACATATGTAAACCCAGGTTTTTTATACCTAAACCGGCACTATCGCTGCCACCGGGTCTTAAAACAGCCCGGACCCCTCCAGAACCATTATGCTGAAAAATGTCTCTTTTTGCATAATAACACCTCTGAGCCGGCTTGGCAATAATGTTAGCCATTTACTGCCCCGGAAACCATAAGCCTGTCAATATACTCGCAACATAAAGACATAATGTCCTGTACTGTCAGGCATTATGTCTTTATAAAGAATTCAATATTTACCGTCAAAATCCTGTTTGGGGTTTTAATTCTGTAATTGGAGAGCCGGATGAGAACTTTTCAGCAATACTTCCAGGGTCTCAATAATTTTGAGTTGCGTTTCCTCCATTAATAACATGCCATGATTTAACAGCAGCACTTGCGGGTTTAACCGGATTTGCGTCTCACGGACAGCCATTTCCAAATGCCCGATAGCGATCTCCATTTGTTCGGCGGCAGCCAGTACCTGACTGTCAAGCAATCGCTCCAGGAGTATATAATGGTAACTTTGCACCAGCTGCGCAGCCTGACTGTAGCCCTCGCTATTATAGTGATAACGGGCAAATTGCGAAAAGTGACTGACAAACCCGGAAAACTCATGGTTAGTGGCCAGCGTCATATCAGACACTGCACTGTAGATTAATTTGTTCACCTCATAAATATAGTTGTTTTGCACTCTCATTAATGCCAGCAGGTTATTAAGTTCCTCCGTCTGGTTAAAAAACAATGGCATCACCCCCAAGGCGGCGCGTCTGAGAATACTATACTGTATGATATTCAGTTTCTAAGCATTATGTCACTATCGAATCGGAAAGCCGCCGCTGCCGGCTTTTACTTTATGAGCAGGATAAAATTCCCTGGCTGGCGAAGCATTGGGCAAAGGAATTTTAAAGGGGGTTCTTATGACTATGCTGACAATCACCGACCAGGCCCTGGAGTATATTAACGCCCGGGCTAAACCGGTATATCTGGAACTTTTCCCGGTCATCAGCTGCTGTATTGACCTGAGGGAAAGCCCGTCTGTCCGTCTGGGACTGCCGCACAATCCCGACAGCTACACCCGGGAGGAAATCCGGGGTATTACGGTATATGTACCCCACGACCTGCCCAATATTCCTCTAACCATAACCCTCAGCAGCTTTTTCACCTTTAAGAAACTGGTGATCGAAGGCTGGCAGCTGGCCTAAGGAAAACCCCTGGCATTAAACGCTAGGGGTTTTTTCCGCCTTATCCGCTTGTTTATGTTTAAAATAATTTTGCATTCTGTCAATCAGCAGATACACCAGCGGGATGATGATCAGTGTCAAAAAGGTCGAGGTAATCAAACCGCCGATCAACGCAACCCCCATGGAGGAACGGATTTCGGCCCCGGCGCCAATCCCCAGCGCAATCGGCAGCATCCCGAAGATCATGGCCATCGTGGTCATTAAAATCGGCCGCAGCCGTACCGAACCGGCTTCCACCAGGGCCTCAACAACCGGTACCCCCGCTGCCCGCCGCTGATTAGTATAATCAACCAGCAAAATCGCATTTTTAGTTACCAGGCCCATGAGCATAATGATCCCGATCAGGGACATGATGTTAATCGTATTGCCTGCTATCAACAACCCGAGGACAGCCCCAACCAGGGAGAAAGGCAAAGACAGCATAATTGTCAGCGGGTGAATAAAGCTTTCAAATTCAGCGGCCAATACCATATAAATCAGCACAACAGCCAATACCAGCGCTTTGCCAATCTCATTAAATGAGTTTTCCATCATCTGGGCCTGCCCGACCAGCTTATGGCTATACCCCAGGGGGAGATTCAGGTCAGGGATAAGCTCTTTGACCTTGGCAATGATTTCCCCGGGCGAGGTGCCAACAGCATTGGCATAAACGATAACCTGGCGCTGGCGGTCTTCCCGGTCAATCTGCGTCGGGCCTGATGATAATTTTACCTCGGCAATATCCCCCAGGCGAACAAAGCCATTGTTGCTGCTAAGCCGGAGGTTGGCCACATCAGCCAGGCTGAGCCGGTTTTCGGGCTGTAACTGAACACGCATATCATAATCACTGTCGGCCACATTATATTGATTCTTAGCCGTTGCCCCCAAAAAAGCAGTTTGCACGGCTTTACCGGCGGTGGCCGCATCCAGCCCGGCATCCCCCAGACGGTCCGGATCAAATGTAACCTGCACCTCCGGTTCGGACTGTTCACTGGAGATATCAACATCGGTAGTACCGGGAATCTGCTTGATTTTTTCCGCCAGGATACCGGCGTACTGATTCAGCAGATCAAGTTCAGGCCCCCGCAGGGCCAGTTGAATCGGCCGGGAATCGCCGCGGCCCTGGCTTTGCCCGGGCGGCACCGATACCTTCAGACCCTGGACATTACGAAACTTTACCCGCAGCGAATCCATAATCTCCATCATTGAGCGGGAGCGTTCACTGGCGTCCACCAACCGTACCCCCACCATCGACCGGTAAATCTGCCGGTTCGTACCGACAACCAGATAGGCCGATTCCAGCTCCGGAATCGCCATAACCTCTTTCTCGACCTGGACTACCAGCTCCTTACTGCGTTCAAGGGAGGTGCCGGCCGGTGCCGTTATGTTAATATTAAATTCACCCGAATCATAGGTTGGCTGAAACTCTGAGCCTAACAAGGGTACTAGCAAAGCGTTCAGGAACAGGGATAACAAGGCCAGGACCACCAGCTTTTGGGGGCGCTGCAGGGCCCAATACAAAAGCTGACGGTACGTTTCCCGGAACGCTTCAAACCCTTGCTCCCACTTATCCAGCACCCATTCCAGCAAGCGCAGGCGCCGCCCTTCTCCCTCGCCGGTCTTTAGCCAGTAAGCCGACAGCATCGGGGTAAGGGTAAAAGCAACAAACAGGGAAAAAGCGACCGCAAACGCGACAGTTAAGCCAAACTGTTTAAAAAACTGGCCGATGATCTCGCCCATGTTGCCAACAGGCACAAACACGGCCAGGATGGAGAAGGTTGTTGCCAAAACTGCCAGCGAGATTTCCTGCGTCCCCTCCCGGGCTGCCACCAGGGGACTTTTTCCCGCCTCCATGTGGCGGTAAATATTCTCGACAACAACAATAGCATCATCAATAAGGATGCCCACTGCCAGGCTAAGACCCATAAGCGACATATTATTAAGGGTAAAATCCATCACCTTCATCAAAAAGAAGGTTGATATAATCGAGGTGGGGATGGCAATGGCCCCAATCACAGTAGCCCGCGTATTACGCAGGAACAGGAAGGTAATAGCCACGGCCAGCAAGCCGCCGAACACCATAGACACCATGACGTCGTCAACACTGTCCCGGATATAGGTGGCATTATCCCGTACCTTGGTGACCTTAATGTCAGGCGGCAGCACATTCTGCTCCAACTGCTCCATAGCCTGCTTAACCGTTTCCGCAACCCCCACCGTATTTGTGCCGGACTGCTTTTGGATAGACACAATAACACTGGGGACCCCGTTGGTGGCAGCATAAGTCCGTTCTTCCGCCCAGGTATCCTCCACAGCAGCCACATCCTGCAGGCGCACCAGGCGGCCTTCCTGATTAAGGACAATGATTCTCCGGATATCATCGACACTTTCATATTTGCCAATAGTTCTTACCGTCAGTTCAAAGCCTTGTTCCATAACCCGGCCGCCGGGAGTATTAACATTGTTGTTGTTCACCGCATCCAGCAGTTGTTGTAAAGAAAGGCCATAGGCCTCAAGTTTATACGGGTCGGCCAGGATCTGGATCTCCCGCAGAGCAGCGCCATAGACATTGACCTCAGCGACCCCTTCCAGCTGCTGGATCTGATCTTTAACAATATCTTCGGCAATCTTTCTGATTTCCCCCCGCTGCCTGACGTCAGAGGCCAGACTGAAGGAAAGAATAGACTGGGCCGTAATATCATAGCGCTGTACAACCGGCTCATCAATCTGCTCCGGCAGCCGCCGCCGGACGCCGGCAACTTTTTCCCGCACATCATTGGCCGCCAGCTTCGGGTCGGTTCCCAGCTCAAATTCAATCGTAGTCTGGGAAACCCCCTCCCGTGATACTGATGACAGCGTCTTAATACCGGCAACCGAACTGACAGCGTCTTCCACCGGTTTGGTAATAAGACTCTCCATCTCCTCCGGTGAGGCCCCGGTATAGGTAACATTAACCATAACCAGCGGAAACTCAACATCCGGATACAGATCAACCCCCAGTCCGGGATAGGAGGTAAGACCAAACACCACCAGCAGCATGACCAGCATGGTCGTAAACACGGGCCGTCTGATAAAAATATCAATCATTTACCGGCCCGCCTCCCGGGGGCGCTCCCACGCTGACCGTGGAACCGTCCCGGACCTTGTTTTGGCCGGCGACAACAATCTTTTCGCCTGCCTTCACACCGTCAAGCACCTCGGCCCAGCCACCGCCAATATAGCCCAGGCGCAGGGGACGCTGCTCCACTTTGTTTGCAGCCGTAACCACAAACACTGTCTTTTTATCTTCTTTCATCACTAACGCCGTTTCCGGCACAACAACCGCTTGCGCATGGACCTGACCAGGCACCTCAACCCGGGCAAACATACCGGCCTTCAGGTTATTCTGCCGGTTAGGAACTGTCACCTCGGCAATAAATGTCCGCGAAGGCATTGCGGCCACCGGTGATATCCGGGTAATGGTGCCGTTAAACTCCTGGCTGCCCAGCGCATCGACCCTGATTTTGACGCTGGCTCCCTGTTTAAGCTGAGCAATCTCGGCTTCGCCGACCGTTGCCTTGGCCAGCAGGGTGGTAATATCAGCCACGGTTATAATGGCCGACCCTGCCCGGGCGTAAAAACCAGGCTGCAGGAAACGCTTGACGACTACCCCATTACGGGGCACAGTGACAGTAGCACCTGTCAGTTTGCTGTTATATAAAGCCACAGCCCCTTCAGCCGCCCGGACCTGGCCTGCGGCTAAATCCCGCTTCGTTCTGGCCGAATCCAGCGTCTGTGAGGAAACAGCGCCCTGCGCGGCCAGGGTTTCCATCCGCCTAAAGTCAAGTTCGGCCTGTTCCAGATTGGCCTGAGCCTGCAGCAAACTGCCTTCGGCCTGAATAACCTGGGCCGAAAGCTCGCCCATATCAAGCACAGCGATCGTCATGCCGGCCGCAACAAAATCGCCTTCATCGACGGTGAGCTGATCAATGCGTCCGTCAACTTTACTCGCAATCTCAGCATTCCATACCGGTTCCAGACTGGAGGAGAAGGTTAATACCGGTGTAATATCCCGCCTGGTTACGGCGGCAACCTCGACAGCCACGGCCTGCCCCTGTGATACCCGTGCAGCCCGCTCCTGGCCTGCATACAGATTACTGTAAATCCGGTAGCCAATAATCCCCGCCAGGACCAGGGCAACAACCGCTGCAATCATCATTGTTTTTCTCTGCTTGCCTGCCAACCTGCTCATTCCTCCAGAAGAAATTTACATACCCAATTCCTATTCGACAGCCGGCTAGGCACTCCTGCCGTAAAATATTTTAAATTTTCGTTATGTTGCAACTCTGAAAAGTTAACAAAAAAACACCGTCCTGGCGCTCCGGCGACGGTTTAACAATATATTATATCAGAAGCATATATGGTATAATTAGTAAATATAAACGGTTGCATGAAGATTAGTTAGGAGTGTGTCTGATGCAGCAACTGCATTCTCAGCGAGGGTTTATGCTAATTGAAGTACTTGTGGCCATTGTTATCATCTCTGTCGCCTTAATCGCCATTGGCGGATTATTTCTGCAGGCCGGAAAATCGGCAGGCGCGTCTACCGAGTACACAACGGCCGCCAATCTGGCCCAAAAGCAGTTTGAGTACCTGAAGCTCCGCCAGCAAAGCGCGACCCCGGTCTTAACTACAGAAACCCCTTATCCCTATACCAGCACAGAGTGGTTTGACAGCAGCCTGGAGGCAACGGCAACCGCCTCCAATCCTGCTTTTTCTGTAAGGACAACGGCAGTTCAGTGCCCAGAGGAAAATGCCGCTGATTTGGTGGAAGTAACGGTGGCCATAAGCTGGCATAATCGGCAAAATACAGCTTACACAGTGCCCTTCACCACCATCTTCCCTAAAGTTACGCCGCCCGCTGCCCAATGATCAACAGGAACGAAAGGAAGCAGCCATGGTAAACAAGGATAATAAGCAAGCCGGTGTCACGCTCATTGAGATTCTCGTCTGGATAACTATAACCGCTATACTGGGAGCGGCTCTGAGCGGGCTGTTCTCTTCCCTAATAAAAAACTATATGTACGGCCAGCGGCGCTATGACATCCAGCAGACTGCCGATCTTGTGCTGCTAAACATTGCCAATGAGTTGCGCTATGGCGAGAACTACAATATTGTGGATTATAATCAGGCCCTGGATAATAATGCGCTGTATTATGAATCAATAAGGCCGGATGAGCCAGGGACGTTTTTATATTACATTGATAAAGACAATTTTCATTTTTACCGGGTGCCGTTCACCGGCGGAACCCCTGCCCTGGTCCCCGGACACACGTTTGTCGAACCTGGTGACATTCAGATTGGCAAGATAGACGATCCGGACACCGATATCTTTGCGGGTGATAATACGCATATGAATATCTCCATCCGGGTCACTGATACGGTATACCAACAGCATATTGACCAAAGAACCATGGTCATCCCCATTAACCAATTTGTAAAATAGGTGGTGAAACTAATGCTGAAACTAATCAATAATTCCCGGGGCTCGGCCGGAATGCTGGCCATATTGGCGATGCTGTTTCTCGGCATTATCGGCGGCGCCTATGCCGCCTTAAGCACCAGCAATGTAACGACCGCCGCCCGCACCCGGGACAATATTGCCGCCCAGTATCTGGCCGAAGCCGGGGCCCAGTGGGCGATTGCCCAGTTAACTGACAATATAAAGTATGCAACAACCGGTTATACTTCCCCCACTAAAAATGCCGGAACACCTACTGCGGGTACGTTTACAGTGGAAGTTATCCAAAATGAGGATAATACAATCACTATTATATCGACCGGTAACGTAAATAGTTCAATATCTCGAACTGTTACACTGTCCGCTAAAGCAAAAGCAGGCAATAACAATCTCAAAACAGATATCTTTCCATATGCGGCGTTTGCTGATAAAAACATGACTGTTAACGAGTCACTGATTACCGGCGATATTGCATCAAATACTTATATTACAGTAAATACTCATAGGAAAGAGGCTATTAATGGCACTGCCTTTTGCAATAAATACACAATTTGGGAGCCTGCGGCTGTTAAAGGCGGCTTTCAATCATTAACAACAGCACCGGTGTTGGATGTAAATGAATTAATGACTCCTATGCCTGATATTACAATGGCAGGGACTAGTTTGACATCAGTTAGCAGTCCTTATACCTTAAATGAAAGTTTTTATTATGTTAATGGAAATTACGCTGAATATAATCATGGTTACTCTGCATCAAGCGGCAATTCAGTGACAATATATATTAAGGGAGATTTTGAAACCAGTAAAAATATATCAGGTGATAACATAACTATTTATACTACTGGTAAATTCACTCTTAATGGCGGCTCAGTCACTGCCCCGGCGACCGGTTCAGTAAAAATATATGCAAATGACACCGTTACGCTAAATAATACCGCCACTATTACAGGTGGGAATGTTACTGTACTCGCCAAGAAGGGTATGGCTTTCAACGGCGGCTCAATCAACCACAGTTTACCTGATGCTGTTTCTAAAGTATATGTCACAGGAAATGTTGCTCTAAATAATGCGTCAGTAGTAAGCGGACAAGGAACAGGAATGCTTGTGGCTACTGGAACAATTAATCTAAATGGTGGCAGTGCTCCAAAAACAATTTTCATTGCTAACAATAACATTGAAGGCAATAGTACTTCAACAGCAGCTGGCATATATACAAACGGGAATTTAAATATGAATGGCGCAACTATTGCTTATGACAGCAACGTTATAGATAAATTAGGCTTATCCGGAACTGCCAGCGGAGTAGTTGTTAATTCGTGGACTAATAAATGATACCAATAAATTTCTGATATATGATAAATAGAGGAAGGACCAATTAGGCCCTTCCTCTTTATGATTTAATTCTGATCACATATATTATCGCATTGGGAAACGGAATTAATAGAACCCCATTATAGATCTTGTACTATTGTTTTAATACCGTTAATTGTGCTAATACAGCCCTTACTTGTTTTACTTCTACATCCGCCGAAACCATTACCCGGCCAATATCCTGCATCAGCACCCAGTTGATCTTACTGTCCACAACCTTCTTATCGCGGGCCAGATACCCCAGCAGTTCCTCAAGCCCGTAACCGGGAGCCGTCAGGGGCAGGCCCATGGCCGTCAGCAGCTGCTGTACGGCCGTGCTCGCAGCCGGCGGGCACAATCCCAGTCTGCTGCTCAGCAGGGCGGCGCCAGCCATGCCGATAGCCACAGCCTCACCGTGGTTGTACTCGGCATAGCCGCCTACCCCTTCCACAGCATGGCCAATCGTATGGCCAAAATTCAGGAGCATGCGCACCGAGGTTTCCCGTTCATCCCGGGCGACAACAGCGGCCTTAAGCTGGCAGCAGCGGCTGATCACCGCGGTCAGCGCCGCCGGGTCCCGGGCCAGGATTGCGGCGGCATTACGGGTAAGATAAGCAAAAAAATCAGCATCGGCAATGATGCCGTATTTAATGACCTCGGCCAGGCCGGCTTTTAACTCCCGTTCCGGCAGGGTATCCAGTACGAGCGGGTCAATCAGCACCAGCCGGGGCTGATAAAAAGCGCCGATCAGATTTTTACCCAACGGGTGGTTGACCGCAGTTTTCCCGCCAACACTGGAATCGACCTGGGCCAGCAGGCTGGTCGGCACCTGCACAAACGGTACGCCGCGCAGATAGGTGGCGGCAGCAAACCCGGCCAGATCGCCGATTACCCCCCCGCCCAGGGCAACAATGGGCGACTTGCGGTCCAGGCCGCTGCTGATTGCGGTGGTAAACACCCTATCGGCGGTCGCCAGTGACTTTGAGCCTTCACCGGGCGCAACCACCAGGACCTGGGGCGCAAACCCGGCGGCCCGCAGGCTGTCGGTGACGACAGCGGCATAAAGGGGACCAACGTTTCCATCAGTGATGATAAGTGCTTTTTTACTGCAGGACAGGGCCTGCATAAACTGCCCGATCTGACGCAGACCGGCAGTCTGGATATAAATACTGTAACTGTGGTCGGCCAGGCTAACCCTTACTTCGCCCACGCAGATGCCTCCCTTCGCGCAACAGCCCGATAATCCTTTCTGCCACATGATGAGGCGGCAGACAGGTGGTATCGATCGTATAATCGGCCTTCATGTAGAGATTGGCCCGGTCATTAAACAGCCGGGCCACCCGCTCGGCCCGATCCTCACAGTCCAGTAAAGGCCGGACGCCGCGCCGGGAAGTCCGTTCCAGGATTGTCTCCAGCGAGGCAGTCAGGGCAATAATGATACCGCTGCTTTTTAATCTGATCATGTTTTCCTGCTTCAGGACAACACCGCCGCCGGTGGCAATGACCGTATTATGATAGCGGGATACCCGGAAAATTACATCCCGTTCCAGCTGCCGGAAGTGATTCTCGCCATACAGCTGGAAAATCTCGCTGATGGCCAGGCCTGTTTGGATTTCAATTTTTTTATCGATATCAATAAAAGTCCGGTTCAAGCGGCCGGCCAGCAAGCGCCCGGTGCTGGTCTTGCCGGTCCCCATAAACCCGATTAGAACTATGTTTTTCATTATGCCTCCGGAAATGAGCAGGGCCTGCTAGTTGACAATACGGGGTGTCAGGAAGATTATAACCTCGGTTTCGGTCTTGGATTTACTGCTGTTTTTAAACAGCGCCCCCAGGATCGGCAAATTGCTTAAGAACGGCACTGCCTTTCTCACTTCGCTGTTTGATGACCCGATTAACCCGCCGATCACCATTGTTTCGCCATCTTTGAGCCGCACAGTGGTTTCCGCTTGGCGGGTCGTGATTTTGTAAGCCTTCATCTCGGCTACTAAGGTCGGGCTGCTCACCTCGGTGCGTACCTCAACCGTAATTAAGCCATCGGTGTTGATACGAGGAGTATATACCAGTTTGATGCCGGCGTCAACATATTCAGTGGTGGTTTTGCTTTCGCCATTCTCAATTTTTTCCACAAGTACCGGAATCCGGTCCCCAATCAGGATCTGCGCCTGTTTGCCGTTAATTGTCGTGACCTTGGGCTTGGCCAGCACCCGGGCATTGCCATTGCTGACCAGGGCATTAATCTTGGCCTGGTAATAAAACTCATAGGGATAACCTTCCGGATTCCGCCCGAACTGAATGACACCGCTATTGTTCGTCCGGGTAACCTTGGCGGCCTCAGTAACATGAGTGCCGACAGGGTTGCGATTAGCATCATAGACAACCTCCGTTTCTGCCGCCTCATAGTCGGCGTACTGGGGTGTTGCCTCCCAGGACCACTCAATCCCCAAATCCTTGCTTTTATCTTTGTTGACTGCAACTACTTCCGCTTCCAGTGACACCTGCTGGTAGGGGATGTCAAGCTCGGCCAGCAGGGCCTGGATCTTGGCCGCCTCGGCTGTTGTCCCGTACAAAACCAGGGAGTTGGTGGCATAGTCGATTGTCAGCCGGTCCAGCGCGGTTGACTGTTCACTGGCTTTGGCGCCGGCGGCGGCAGTACTGCTGCTGCCGGTAGTCCCGGTACTGCTTTTGCTCCTGCCGGCACTGGTACTCGTGCTGCCGGCACTGGCCTCTGTTCGCCGTTCACCTTTTTTCTCGCCGAACAGAATTGACAGGATGGTATCTTTGACCGAATCAGGGTTAATATATTTCAGCTTAAAAATATGGACGGCTCCAAAGCCCCGGCCGATTTGATCGGCCACCCCCACCACCAGGACATCGTCAACCTCATGATAGGTAAGCCCCTTGGTCTTGCAGACCAGGCTAAGGGCATTGTCATAGGGAATATCCCGGAGCTGAATGGATATCGTCCCGCCCACGGAATCGTCAATCACCATATTCATCTGGCCGATACCGGCCAGGGCAGTCAGCACATCCCGGACCTCACCGTCAACAATGTTCATATTAACAACAGGCCTGGCCGCCAGCGCGGTGGCGGCCACCGTAAAGGACAACAGCAGGGCTGCCAGTATGCGGATTGCTATCAAACGCATCATATCACCTTCCCAGTGCTAAGACCTGCTGTCCGCCAGGTCCTTGGACTATTACTGAATTTGCATCAACTTGAATCAATTGATAAGGACCGATCTCCTGGCCGGGATAATAGGCTCTGCTGGTATTATTGTAAATAATAATTGCCATCTGCCTGTCACCGCCTGATACGACTCCCACCAGCAATGGCAGCGCTGTCTGCGCAGGCGTAGTGCCGGGAGGGGCCATAGCCGGTCCGGGCTGAATGCTGCCGGGTGGCGGGGTAATTGCCGGCTTGCCGAACCCCGGCGGCGGGGCAAAGGGATCACGCATCGTCTGCGGGGCTGTGTAACCGCCAGGCATCGCCGGCTGAACAACCGCCGCTTGGGGTTTGACGGCACCGGGGGTTACCCTGGTTGCCGGCTGATTGTCCGGCAAGCCAAGCAAGGCGATGGCGGCGGCCAGGATAATCCCGGTGCCGGCCAGTACCAGATAGCGCTGCCGCAGCGGCAAGTTGTCGTACCAGGTATTCAGTTTTTCCATAAACGCAGCTGCAGGCATAAATACAGCCCCCTCTACCGGCCGCTCAGGCGCTGTCGGTAACGGCTGATTGCAGCTGACAGGTCGGGAAGGTTATCGTTGCCGAACTTCTCCAGCAACACCTCGGTTAACACAATCGCGGCCATCGCCTCGCCCACCACGGCGGCCGCCGTCACCGCGCAGACATCACTGCGTTCCGTATTGGCCTGGAGGGGCGCCTTGGACACAATATCCACCGAAGCCAGCGGTGTCATCAGGGTGGGAATCGGTTTCATCACCGCCCGCAGCACGATAGTCTCGCCATTACTCATGCCGCCTTCCAGGCCGCCGGCATTATTGGTCTGGCGGTAATAGCCGCGCGCCGGATCGTAATAGATCTCGTCGTGGGCTTTGCTGCCAGGCAGGCCGGCATAGGCAAAGCCGGCCCCGACCTCAACCCCCTTAATGGCCTGAATCGACATCAGGGCGGCCGCCAGCTTGGTATCAAGCCGCCGGTCCCACTGGACATGACTGCCCAGGCCGGGCAAAACGCCAACTGCCAGCACCTCAAAGATACCGCCCAGGGAATCGCCCTGTTCCCTGGCCGTCAGAATGGCTGCTTTCATGGCCGCTTCCGCTTTGGTATCAAAACAACTCAGTTCCGAGGCCAGCACACCGGCCTGTAACGCCGCAAACGCCGGGCGCGCAGCCGCAGCCTGAACGCCGCCGATATTGGTGACATGGGCCAGGATCTGAATACCGGCGGCACTCAGCAACTGTTTCATTACGGCACCGGCCGCCACCCTGGCCGCCGTTTCGCGGGCACTGGCCCGCTCCAGGATATCACGGACATCCTGCCGGTCGTATTTCAGTACCCCGGTCAGATCGGCATGACCCGGCCTGGGTGCCGTAACCGCCGGACCGCAGGGTGAGCCGGCAGGCGCCATCCGGTCCTGCCAGTTTTCCCAGTCACGGTTATGGATGACCAGCGTTACCGGGCTGCCCATGGTCTGGCCGAAGCGCACCCCGGCGGTAATCTCGGCTTTGTCCTGTTCAATCAGCATCCGGCCGCCGCGGCCAAAACCTTTCTGCCGGCGGGCCAGATCACGGTTGATCAGTTCAATATCCAACGGCACGCCAGCCGGTAAGCCGTCGATAACAGTCGTCAGGGCCGGGCCGTGGGACTCGCCGGCAGTAATGAATCTTAGCATACATAACCCTCATTTCCGATATATCAGCTATTTCCTGTCTGTTGGCCCGGCGGGCACCTGCTTGTCACCGGCAGTTCCGGCCGCCCCCCCGTAGCTGTAAACAATAAGTACAAGCTTACTCTCTAATATCCCCTGCCGGGAGTTCATGCTAACCTGGGTAAGGGAATTAAAGCGGGGAATATCTTCAAGTTTTTTTAAGAATTCGGCGGTTTGGGCAAAGGTGCCCTTAATACCTATTTCCACCGGCATCTCACGATAACCGGCTTTCGCAACGGCTGTCGCCGGTTTTATCTCAACCAGCTGCAGCCCACAGGCCCTGGCAGCCTGCTCAACCTGCGCCAGCAAACCTCCGAGTTCAGGTTGATTAGGCAGCATGGCCTCAGCCTGCAGCAGCTTTCTTTCCAGCTCAACAAGAAATGCAGCCGGCTCCGGGTGGCTGTAGGCAAACCCCTGAATAACAGCCAATTTTTGGTTCTCGGCCTGCAGCCGGGTTGTCAGCGCTGTGATCTGTTCGTTTTGTTCCTGAATAATCCAGGCATAATACAACCAGCCAGCCAGCAGCAAGCCGCCGGCAAAAACCAGGCTTTTATGCTTTGTTGATAGTTTGGCCCAGGAGAAATTCATGGCTGCAACCCCTTGATCTTTACATTCATTTCAAACCTGGTAACCATTAACTGCTGATCACGCTCGGCCCTGATCAGGACCGGTTCGGTAAACAGGTCATCCTGCTCCAGCAGCTGCATAAATGCGGCCAGGTCAGGGTAGGTCAGGGCGTTGCCCTTGAGTTTAAACGTATTCTTATCGCCGGTCCCCAGTTCATCCAGCCAGATCTGCGGCGGCATAATGACTGCCAGCCTGGCGACAAGCGCGTACCAGGGCTTGCGCTCAGTGGTCAGTTTAGCAAGCAGGTTCGTTTTGGCATTAATTGCCTGCTGCTGCGAATTCGCTGACGCCATCTTCGCTTGAGTCGGCCGCAGCAATTCCAGTTGCTGCTGCGCAGCCGTAAGGCGGTCCTCCAGCGTCGCGATTGTATAGGCATTATAGACGGCAAATACACAGAAACACATAAATACCAGCAGTGCGGCCACAGCAAACAGCCGGTTTACCGGCCAGAACTCCTGGCGCTCGTCCGGCGGCAGCAGGTTAATTTTAATAGTGGTATTAATAACCTTCACCCCCGCGCACGGCCAGGCCGACCGCCACTGTCAGCTGCGGCGCGATCGCCTGCAGCCATTCGGCATCAAATGATTTGGCAGCGCCAATCTCGCCCAGCGGGTTATGCCGGGTTACCTCAACCCCGCCCAACTGGGCGGCCAGATTGCCGGCCAGATTATCCATACAGGCCCCGCCGCCGGTCAACAGAATCCGGTCAATGACAGCCTCGCGGTTCTGGGCCTGATAATAGTCGGCTGTCCGGCGTATCTCCCGGCTCAGTTCTTCCACAAGCAGCAGCAGCTGCCTGTGCACAGAGGCTGCCGCCGGCTCGTTACCGCCCGCAGTATGCAGCAGGCCCCGCTGGCGTTGTTTCAGCAGCTCGGCCTCATTATAATCCAGCGCCAGCAAGTTCCTGATGACATCGGTATAACGGTCTCCGCCCAGCGGGATCAGCCGGGATACCACCGGGCAGTTGGCCTGGAAGATGGTAAGCTGGCATAGTTTTTGACCAATATCGACAACCAGGAAGTTGGCGGGCGCGGTAAAGGTCCGGGCTATGGCCAGCGGCTCAATATCAATAGCCATAGGCTTCAGCCCCGCCTCCTTACAAATGGCAGTAACAGCGTCAATCATCGACTGCGGGGCGGCCACAAGCAACACCCGGACCTCATGAGGCAGCTTGCCGGTACCAACAACGGCAAAATCAAAATAGTAATTCTCCGCATCGGCCGGGATATATTTATCCAGGTCCCATCTGATGGCCTGGCGCAGCTCCTCCTCCGTCATCGCCGGAAAGGTAAGCTCGCGGATGAACACCGCATGACCGCTTACGGAGATGACAGCATGCCGGCCGGTGACACCGGCGGTTGCCAGCAGCTGCCGGAACGTCTCGGCCATCACCTGACGGTCGAGAATAATCCCGTCCCGGACCAGGTCCGCCGGCAGGGCCGCCAGACCGGCGGCCGTCAGGGTGGGCAGATTGTTGCGCCAGGTGATTTCAGCAATCTTCAGCATGCCGGAACCGATATCTATACCAATCATACTGGCCGGACTGTATGTAAGCCACTGCTTTACCCTGGCCGCCAGTTGAATAACCTTAGCCTTCATCGTGGTGGGGCTGCTGGCAGACAATCTGAATGGCATGGGAGAGGGCGGTAATAATATCAACATTAAACTGCTGCTCAAGCCCCTTGATCCGGGTGTAGGTCTCGCCCTGATCGGTAACCACATAGCGCGGCGGCAAAAAGTTTAGGGCCAGGGCCGCAATATCATAGCGGCATTTCTCACAGCCGCAGGCCTTCGGATGGCGGGTCAGCACCTCGTCCAGCCGCTGCCAGACCAGATCCTCCATAAAATTTCTTATTTGCATATGCTGCCTCCTAATTAATGATAATTCCAGGAGATAATTATAAGACCCGCACCCTCGGCGTTCCTAACAACCTTTAGTACAACCTTCCGCACAGACCTGTGAACAGTGCCGGTTGCTTCAATCCGGATGGGCGTACCGGCCGTAATTGCCAGCGAATAGCTGCCCCGGCCCTCAAAATAGGGATTGCGGGGCTGCCAGTCAGGGTTGTAGTGTAATTCGACAAGAGCCCGTTTGGCTCCTGCCTCCGCTAAATATAAAGCCGCAGTGCCGTCACGGTAGCTTGCGGCCATACTAAGCTCAGTCAGACTAAGCGTAATCAGGCCCCAGCCCCATAGACTCAGCAGCAGCAGTGCCATTAACGCCAGGAGAGCACTCGACCCGGACTGGCTGGCTACCCGTGTTTGTACATAAAACATCGGGACACCTCTTATTACGAGTTTTGAGCCATCACTGCCGACCGCAGGGTATATTGAAGCCCTGTCTCGCGGTCCTGTACGGTAATCATAATCGCCACCCGCTTAACCATATACAGGGCTTGTCCATTGTTAGCCCGCAGGGTAACAGCCTCAACCGTAAAACGCGGTTGCTGCCCCGGGTTAGCGATAACCACCACCCGGCCGGCCCTTTTACTAAGGCCGTCGCCGGCCAGCGGCTGGGGCGTACCGTCGCCCATGGTCATACACAGCGCCCGCGTATCAGGGCTGACGCTGAAGATCAGGCTGCTGCCATCCCCGTCCTTTAGCACCAGGCTGCCGCCATTATCGGCGACAGTGACGGTTTGCGCATACCGGATGCTGTGGCTGAGCCGCTCCAGCGCCAACCGGGCGGTTTGCTGGAGTTCAGCCTGGGAACGGCCGGTCCGCCAGGCCTGGCTTGCGGTTGACAACAGCGGCCCGATGGCCGCCAGCAGGATCAAAAAAATTGTCAGACCAGCCACTAGCTCGGCCAGGGTCAGACCCTGCCGGCCAGTCCAATAGCGTTTCATAATCCCTCCGTTATGGCAGAAACTGCTGTACCGCCTGTAAGGTATAGGATATCAGGGTGACCTGTTCAGCACCTGGCCGGCCCACAGAAACGGTTAGCTTGATGATACGCTGTTTGCTCGGATACTCCGGATCAAGGGGGCTGATTTCAGCCCTTGCCGTCTGACAGTAATCAGTCCCGGGAATCGAGGCCGGGCCTGTCTGGTAAGGAAACGCGACAGTAGCCCAAAACAGGTCGTCATGACTTTTAAGCAGCTCCATCTGTTCCTGAGCCAATGCCGTGGCGGCCGTATAGTGGCCGGCAGCCGCCATCACCTTCAGCGCCTGGGGCAGCAGAGCGGCAACCGCCAGCGTTATAAGCACGATAAAAATTGCCATAACTGCCTCCAGCAGCAGATAACCCCGCTCACCCTGCCGGTTCCGCCCCATTGCCCCCCCCTCCCCAGGCTGTACGTTTTCATTCCAGACCGGCGGCGTCACAGACCCGCACCCGCCCGGTCACAGGGGCAATGACGACATACAGGTACTCACCGGTCCGTTTACTGCGAAATTCAATAGTCTGAGCCCCGGATGACGGTGAGCCGGTGATGGCATAGCGGATTGCTTTCGGATCACCGGTCACTGCAACCGAGGCGGGAAAATCAACAATCTTAATGGCTTTTTCCCGGTTGTGCAGATTATATTGCGGCTTGCTACTGCCGCCAGTCCAGTATAGCGTATAAATAGCTTGCGTACCGTTGGCATTAACGCCCAGCTGCTGCAGGCCCCGGATATCGGCGGCCAGGTTGTTGACAAAGATATGCAGTTCCAGGGTGGCCACGGCATCGGCCAGCATTGGTACGGCCAGACCGGCTAAAATGCCGATAATGGCCATGGTAACCAGGAGTTCTATCAAAGTAAAGCCCTGTTGCATATTACACCTCGCAACAGCAAATAACAGCCTGTACTACAGCAGGCTCAGATACCAGGTGATGATTTCATGGCCGTACAGCATACTGATAAACGCCGCCACAGCGATAAACGGGCCGAAGGGGATAAAGTCCTTACGGCCTTTGATCTTAAGGGCCAGTAGCAGCAGGCTGCCGATGCCGCCAATGACAAAGGACAGAAATAAGGTCAGCAGGGTTAGTTTGAGGCCAAGCCATAGACCGAGGGCAGCCATAAATTTGATGTCGCCACCGCCCATGCCGCCTTTGGTGAGGAGGGCGATAAGGAAGAGGATGGCGCCGCCCGCTACACTTCCCCAAAGTATATCTAGCACTATTGTATTATTAATTAGTGTATTAAATATTACGCCTGCAATAGCAAACCATATAAGAATTTTATCTAAAATAAGCTGATAATCATAATCAATTATTGAAATCACAAGCAAAAATACAACAAACATTAATACTTCCATCAGTTTTTCTAAAGGAGCCACTAAAAAAGAAATCAATAGAATAAGAGCAGTTAATAATTCGACTACTGGATATCGAACAGATATACAAGATCCGCAATACCTACATCGTCCTAGTAATAAGGCATAACTAATTATTGGAATTAAATCCATTACTTTTAAAGGAGTCTTACAAATTACACAATGTGAACCTGGAAATATAATAGACTCATTCTTGGGTATCCTCAAAATGCATACATTGATAAAACTACCAATTATTAGGCCGAAACCTAAAATTGATAGAATTAGACAAATTTCTAGCATATATTGCTAACTAGCACAACATCGAAATATGTGTACCTTCTCCTTATTAATGTTATTTATAACTGTCCAGCACTAAAAGATATATTTAACTAGGACAAACAGTCCTAGTTAAATATATCTTGTTACCAGCTTTATCTGTTGAAGTCCTCCGAATTATTACCATCTAGAGTAGCCCTCATCGCAGCTCCAGTACCTGTAAGTACATAAGCAGTAGCAGTAATATTTGCTGCAGTACCATTAACAAATGCGCGTCCTGTAGGTGGTGCTGGTGAAGCTGCCAATAGTCCGTCACCAACTAATGTCGTTGAACCAGCGTCACCATCAATAGCAGTCGGATCGGTACCATTCTGTGCTTGATACATTGCTATAGCACTATCAAGTATACGAAGGTCAGCTGCTGCTTTTGCCGTATTTGCAGCTGTTGTTGAGTCAGCAAATTTAGGTACGGCGATAGCTGCCAAAATGCCTAAAATCGAAATTACTACCAAAAGTTCCACCAGTGTAAACCCTTTTTGATTCCCCATACGCTTTCTAATATTTTGAAACATAGTTTTCACCTCCTTTCTCAAAGAAAACTGTAGTTAGCGCCCCATATTGGTTATAACATCAAAGAGCGGCAATACCACCGAAATAACAATAAACCCTATCACCACTCCCAATATCCCGACAATCACCGGCTCCATAATACTGCTTAAACGACTGACCGTGTCCTCGACCTCACTCTCATAAAAGTCAGCTACCTTTTCCAGCATTTTGTCCAGGGCGCCGCTTTCTTCGCCAATCGCCACCATGTGGATTACCATGGGCGTAAAGATCTTGCTTGAGCCCAGGGTCGAGGCCAGGCCCACGCCTTCCTGCACACTAACCTGGGCCTTGGACAGCGCATCGGTCATGCTCAAATTGCCAATCGTCTTTTTAACCACATCCAGGGCCGTAATGATCGGCACACCGCCGCGCACCAGGGTACTCAGGGTGCGGCTGAACCGGGCAATGGCAATCTTTCTGGCCAGCGGGCCGGCGATCGGCAGTCTCAAAATCAGCCGGTCAAGCTGCTTGCGGGTGCCTTCCTTGGTATAGGCGACTTTTAAGGCAATGAGCAAACAACTCAATTCCAGCAACACCAGCCACCAGTAATTCTTCAAAAAGTCACTTACCGCCAGCAGCAGCCTGGTCGGCCAGGGCAGCTCCACCTTAATGCCGGCAAACAGGCTTAAAAAGGTCGGCATGACAAAGGTAAGAATAAATACCACACACAAGACAGCCAGCGTAATGACAACCGCCGGATAGGTCATGGCCGACTTGACCTTCTCATTCAGTTTATGCTCTTTCTCAAAGTGGGTTGCCAGCCGGTTTAATATATCGTCAAGCACCCCGCCCACTTCGCCGGCCTCCACCATATTCACCATGATGGTGGGAAAGATCCGGGGGTGTTCGGCCAGGGCGCGGGAAAAGGTCTCGCCCTCTTTTACCTTTTTATAAACACTCTGCAGGGCGGCTTTGATACGCGTATTGGCGGTCTGATCAATCAGGACACTCAGGCAGGCTACCAGCGACAAACCGGCATCCACCATGGTGGCAAACTGGCGGCAAACCATGGCCAGATCCCTAATTTTCACCGTCTGGAAGCTGTCGGCAATGGCCCCTAAGGTACCGCCCGGCCGGCCCTGTTCCTTGATCTCCAAAACGAAATAGCCTTTTTCCCGGCAATGGAGAGCGACCGCCATCTCGCTGTCAGCCAGGATACTGCCGCTATGCAGCTGGCCGCTGCGGTCTTTGGCTTTATATTCGTAGGTTTTGGCCATTCGTCATCTCCTTGTCAGCTGTTGGCCAAACGGATAAAGTTCTCCGGGTTCATGGACCGTTCCAGGGCATCTTCATAACTGATAATCCCCCGCCGGAACAGGTCCCGCAATGAGAAATCCATCGCCTGCATGCCAAACCTGGCGCCGGTCTGGATGACAGAGGCGATTTGATGGGTTTTCCCCTCCCGGATCAGATTGCGCACAGCCGGGGTCACCATCAACAGTTCATGGGCCACAATCCGTCCGTTGCCGTCCAGGCGGGGCAACAGCTGCTGGGAGACAATGCCCTGCAGGGTCAGCGACAGCTGGATCCGGATTTGCTGCTGCTGATGGGGCGGAAAGACGTCAATGATCCGGTCGATCGTTTGGGCGGCATCACAGGTGTGCAGGGTGGCAAAAACCAGATGGCCCGTTTCGGCAGCGGTAACGGCGATGCCAATGGTCTCAACATCGCGCATCTCCCCCACCAGGATGACATCCGGGTCTTCCCGCAGGGCGGCCCGCAGCGCATTGGCGAAGGATTTGCTGTCGGCATGGATCTCGCGCTGATTAACAATACATTTTTTGTGTTTGTGCAGGTATTCGATCGGATCCTCCAGGGTCAGCACATGGCAGGCCCGTTCGTTGTTGACAAGGTCAATCATTGCCGCCAGGGTAGTGGACTTGCCGCTGCCGGTCGGTCCGGTGACCAGTACGAGGCCCCGCGGCATACGGGCCAGGGTTTTTAATATCTCCGGATGGCCCAGCTCATCAAGGGTCGCGATCCGCTCATTTACCACCCGGATAGCAATGGCGGCCGAGCCCCGCTGCCGGAATGCGTTTACCCGGAACCGGCTCAGGCCGGGGATGGCAAAGGAAAAATCAAGCTCACCGGTCTGCCAGAATTTCTCCTGCTGTTCCGGCGAGGCAATGGCCTCCAGCATTGTCCGGGTATCCTGCACCGTTAACGGTGCCGCATCAGTCCGGACCAGGCTGCCATTAAGGCGCAGCACGGGCGGTACGCCGACTGTAATATGTACATCAGAGGCTCGTTTCTCAACTGCGGCCCTCAGTAGTGCTTCCATCATCAAGGTATCCTCCATTATCTACGGCAATGACTGCTTACATTTGAAGTAACCGCGCTACAGACCGGCATAGGCCACCCGCATGACCTCTTCCACCGTGGTGAGGCCGGCCAGCGCTTTCCCGATCCCATCCTGACGCATCGACAGCATCCCCTGGCTTTTGGCGGCCAGCGCAATTTCATCGGCCGAGGCCCGCCTGGTAATCAATTCTCTGATGACTGATGTCACCGGCATGACCTCATGAATCCCCATCCGGCCCTTGTAGCCGGTAAAGCCGCAGGCTGCGCAGCCTGTGCCCCGCTGCAGGCATAAGGGCTGGTCCGGGGCCAGGCCGAGAAACAGCCGTTCCAGGGAGTCAGCCGCCGGTGTATAGCTGGTTTTGCATTCCGGGCAGATGCACCGGACTAAACGCTGGGCCAGTACGCCCAGGATGGAGGAAGCGGCCAGAAAAGGCTCGACCCCCATATCGATCAGCCGCGTAATCGCCCCCGGGGCATCGTTGGTATGCAGGGTGCTTAACACCAGATGACCGGTCAGCGCCGCCCGAATAGCGATATCGGCGGTTTCCGTGTCCCGGATTTCGCCGACCATCACAATATTCGGGTCCTGACGCAATATAGACCGCAAGCCCAGGGCAAAGGTCAGGCCGGCCCGGGGATTGACCTGGACCTGGTTGATACCGTCCAAACGGTATTCAACAGGATCTTCCACCGTAATTGTATTCTTGCTGATGGTGTTAATTTCTCCCAGGGTTGAGTAGAGGGTTGTCGTTTTGCCTGATCCGGTTGGGCCGGTGACCAGAATCATGCCGTAAGCCTGGGTGTACAGGCGGCGGAAGGTCTGCAGGTTATCAGGGGCAAACCCCAGCTTGCCGACATCCAGGATGACAGTCTGCTTGTCGAGAATCCGCATAACCACCTTTTCGCCCAGAATGGTCGGCAAGGTCGATACCCGGATATCAATATCACGGCCGGCTTCGGTAATCTTGATCCGGCCATCCTGGGGCAGGCGCCTTTCGGAGATATCCATGCCGCCGGTAATCTTGATCCGGGACACAATGGCGGCCTGGATATCGCGGGTAAAGGACGCCACTTCCCGGAGCACCCCGTCAATCCGGAACCGGACCCGCAGTGTTTTTTCCTGCGGTTCCAGGTGGATATCGCTGGCCCGTTCCCGCACCGCCTGGCTGAACAGCGAGTTAACGATGCCGATAATCGGCGCGTCATCAGCGGTTTGGACCTGGGCCATAGGCGCAGCTTCATCCGGCTTTAACTGATTAACTGCTTTTTCGACTAAGTCATTAACCCCATAGTATTGACTGATGGCCCGCATAATCTCCCGCTCCGCAGCAATAACCGGTTCGACCTCACACCCGGATGCCATCCGGACATCGTCAATGGCAAAAAAATTAGTCGGATCAACCATTGCCAGTGTAAGTCTATGCCCCTCTTTTTTTACCGGGATAATCTGATAGCGTTCAGCCAAAGCAACCGGAATGGTCGCCACAATTTCGCGGGCCAGAGCCATACCGGCAAGCTCCACATGCGGCACACCGAGCTGAAATTCCAGGACCTCGATAATATTGTTTTCTGTTATGTAACCCAGATTAATGAGGACCTTCCCCAGCCGCTCGCCGGTTTGCTTTTGCACAGTCAGGGCTTTGTCCAGTTGCTCCCGGGAGATCAGGCCGGCTTCAATCAGCAGATCACCTAACCGTTTGCGGTTGTTTAACATATATGCGCTCCATTATTTTATAGTCCGCAAAAAACTAATTTTGCTCCCAGTGGCTGAGGTGGTGTAGGAAAAAATGAAAACAACCGGCCAAGCAAAATATAACTATTTTTGCGGCCGGTTGCACTACTCGCTCCCCCTGGTCTAAGTGCCCAAATACAGACCAGAATTCATTGCTCCGTTATGCTGATAACAACAAGGTTGCAGATTTTTTATTAAAGTATATTCGCCTGACAATTTACAATTCCTGCATTTTTTTGTTAAGGTTATATAAACTTTAATAAATTTAAACAGCTATAAAAAGTATAATTGATAATGACTCTCATTGTCAAGATGGATTACCGCTTAATCCTGCCAGTAAGGCCTGGCGCATAACCGGCAGCGGCGCCGGAACCCCTGTCCACAGTTGAAAAGCAAGCGCCCCCTGTTCCAGCAGCATCCCCTCGCCGGTAACCACAGTATGGCCACGCCGGCTGGCTTCGGCCAAAAAACCGGTTTGCAGCGGATTGTAGACAAGATCGGAGATCACTGCTGTCGGCTTAATATGCGCCCAGGCCAGCGGCGGCTGGCTTGCACTGTCCGGATACATGCCTAAGGGGGTGGTGTTGACAATAATATCGGCCTTAGCCACTGTTTCTGCAAATGCCGCTGAGTCCCAGCCGCTGCTGTTCACCGGTGTCCCGGTGCCGGCAAATAGCCCGGCAACCGCGGCTGCCCTGGCCGTATCCCGGGCGCCAATACCGACGGCAGCAATGCCGCCTTCAACCAAACCGGCCACTACAGCCCGGGCGGCCCCGCCTGCCCCCAAAACAACAGCATGTTTCGCCTTGACAGCAACCCCGGCTGACAGCAGTGAGCCGATGTAGCCGCCGGCATCGGTGTTATAGCCAATCAGCCGGCCGGCGCTGATAACGACCGTATTCACCGCCCCTGCCAGGCGGGCACTGTCATCAAGGTCATCAAGGCAGTCAATAATAGCCACTTTGTGCGGGATAGTGACATTAACGCCGCTAAAGCCCAGGGCCGCTAACCCGGTTACCGCCTGGGGCAGCAACGCCGGTGGTGTGGGCAGCGGCAGATAGACATAGTCAAGACCGCTGGCCGCAAAGGCCGCATTGTGCATGGCCGGGGACAGGGAATGACTGAGCGGCCAGCCCAGTAATCCAACTTTTTGTGTTTTAGTCGTTATGATCATAATTTCTCCTTTACTCCGGCCCTATGCCCTTTTAACAGGAATAAAGATCAGGCCGGCGGTCGGCAAAAGTCAGCATATCCTTGCGGGCCCCGGCCACCCGGGCCGGATCGATTTCACCATAAATAATTGTTTCCCGGTCATCCCCTTCGGCGATGATCACTCCTTCCGGATCAACAAGCAGCGAATGTCCGTAAAAAGGGCTGCCTTTATGCTCACCCACACAGTTTACGGCACAGATATACAGGTGGTTTTCAATCGCCCGGGCCTGGACCAAGGTCCGCCAGTGGTGGCCCCGGGCCGCCGGCCATCCGGCCGGCACAAACACAGCCTGAGCCCCCTGCAATGCCAGTGAGCGGAATAATTCGGGAAACCTGAGATCATAGCAAATTGCCACTCCGGCCGTCATCTTGTCCAGTGACAGCAGCCCAAGTTTAGTGCCGGGGGCAAAAAAATGCTCTTCGCCATACATACTGAACAGGTGTACCTTCTCATAGCTGTTAATGATAGTGCCCTGCCGGTCTATTACCATTGTGGTGTTATAGGTCCGGCCATTACGACTGACGGGAACAGAGCCGGCAATGATGTTTACGTGATGTTTGCGGGCAATCCCGGCCAATTGGGTCATCAGCGGCCCGTCGATATGTTCAGCAGCCTGAGCCACATTTTTAAGAGCATAGCCGGTTGTCCATATCTCCGGCAAGATAATGACATCGGCTTTATCAGCAGCCTCTTCAACAAGTGCGAGGCCTTTGTTTTTATTGCCTGCCACATCACCGGCCACGATCTCCATTTGCAGCATTGCGATCTTCATCAATACCCTCCTATAGACGCCCGCTGGCCCGCAACAGGCGGATGGCCAGTTTTTCAAACTGCCGGGTAATCTTAGTGCCGATAAATTCCTGCGACGCCAGCGGCTGCACCCAGATTGTGAATAAACCAAGCCGGTTACCGCCCAGCATATCGGTAAATAGCTGGTCGCCGACCACGGCAACCTCAGCCGGAGTCAGCCCCAGCGTATGTACAGCCTGCCGGAAACCGGTCCGGGCCGGTTTTAAAGCCCGGGCCACAAAGGGGGCGCCACATTGGTCAGCAATAGCCTTTACCCTCTTATTGCCATTGTTTGACAGCAGACAGACTTTTAGCTCATGTCCGCTTAACTGCTGCAGCCAGGCACGCATGTCCGGGCCCAGTTCCGGACTGTTCCAGGCAACAATGGTATTATCAAGGTCAAAGATGATGCCCCGGATACCACGCTGCTTCAGCAGTGCCAGATTAATGTCATATATAGTGTTAACAACTAAACAGGGGGTGAGTAATTTGAGCAAGTTTCCCTCCAAAAAATCCATTATTATGAGTTAATAAAAATTATAGCATGATAAAAACAAAAACAAAAGCGACTGCCGCCGCACAGACTACTTCAGACTGCCAGGAAATTATTATGCCTCTTTATTAGCCAATGATTTCAGCCCCTTGCGACTTATACAAGTTGCAAAGGCTGTTTATTGATTACTCTGCTGAGCTTTAATTTGTTCCAAAAATTATTCGACATTCATTTCCTATATCCTTCCATAATAGACAAAATAATTCAATTCCATAGCGACACTGGATTGTTGCTTCAGGAAGAGTAATCACCCGGCAGCTGAAGCCGCCGGGTGATTATTTCAGTAATGCACGTCCCTGATAGTTGGTTGTTGTTTCGCTACATTGCCACTGCTACCACATATTTTGATATCAGCATATTTTGATTTTATTGTCCTTTCCAAGACGCTCGCGAATGAAGTTGATTTCTTTTTATTTAATCTATCCTTGGATTGATATCGATAATTTTGCTTATGGTAATCGCAAGCAGGTTGTGCCGATGCTATTTTTAAAATCATATAATCACACTCCTTGACCCATTAATAGGGCTTACTGGCCATTCCTAGTGGTTAATTTAAGGTTAACATGAGAATATGACAAAAACATGACCAATATGGTAAGAAAACCAAGAGACCTACCAAAATCCATTGTGAAGCGGCAGTTTATATTTGTTGCAATGAGGCACAGTGCATCACCTGCAGTTAAGCAAAAGAAAAGCGAAAAGCGCCCGAAGGACGCCTAATTTTAATTTCCGCATAATTTATTCGTTATCCTTTTTTTCTCTTTGCTCTCCGGCTAACGGCTTAGCTGCCGCCGGACAATAATTAACAGAAGATTCGTTTTATTTTGAGCGAACAAAGACATCCTCCTGCCACATTTGATAGGAATAGACAATAATTAAATGTATGGCCGTTATGATAAATGCCCCCATTCCGGAAAACATATCTTGGTTAAGCCACACGAATATTTCCCGCCGGTGTAGTACCGGCTGAACCAAAAAGATCAATACTAAACTACCCATGATCTGAGCAGCTGCATATAACAAGAATCGACCATAGGTATATTTGAGTATCCACATCGCGCCTACCGGCAATGCGCCATAAACATAACTAATCATTTCACTGAACGGATAAATATTTTCTCTTATCTCCCATAATTTCAAGGTAACACCTGCGTCGATAATTATAGTATTCGTTGCGATCACAAACAAGGCTGCCGGCATCCACCTTTTAATATCTTCTTTAGGCATTAAAAAGAGAGTTAGCCATGGCAATAATAGCATTCCCCATAAAATTGTTTGGTTGCTCATAACATATCCCCTCACCATCTTGTTTACTCAATTTATTTTTGCACATTTTTTGAACTTTATACCAAAAATTACTCGTGCCAGCAACAAATTGAGCGGCAACCCGGTTTAGCCCAATATTACACTGCTAACCTGTTGAATTATTACCTTGTCACAAGGTAATACTACTTAAAACTTCAGGTGGTGATGCTCTTGACGTTCCTAAATGGAAGTAAGGAAATGTATATATCAATAGTCAGTATAGTAATTGCTTTTATCGGGAGCTACTTTTTGCTGCGAATTGACTGGAAACGTTATGGACTTTTATATCTAATTGCAACCATCATCGGCAATACCCTATGTTACATATTTGTCAAAGTCGGTTTTTACTCTTTTCCTTATATTTTCTTACCTGTTGCCAAAATACCGGCAGTAGCTGTTACCACAGCTTTTTCATTCTACGTTTTGTTTGGTGTCCGGTATAGCCCGGTAAAATGGCCTTATAAAATTGCTTATTATGGCGTAATTGTAAACCTAGGCGTATTGTTAGAGACAATTTTTAAAAACACAACTGATTTAATTCAGTACGCTTATGAGTGGGACTTTTGGGATTCGTACACTTCTTGGTGGGCATTTTTTATACTCATGGAATGGATTGGCGGGAAGATCATACCAAGCAATCTGAGAAAACCCTTAAAAGAAGAAGCCTTCCGTTTTGGAAATTGGTTTTTCTTTGTGATCCATTTTGTGGGGATATGTACAGTATTTCTTGCAGGTCTATATCTAGGCGTGTTGATAAAAGAAACTATTTAGACAACCGAATGGTCAACCGGTATAGTTCGCCGCGGTACCGGAATTCTAACTCTCCATCGCCCGGGTAAGTTTGGCTTCGTAGCTTTGCGCGAATCTGTATTGCTTGTTGCCCCTGGTGTTAGTCTCCTTTTCGTATATTATTCAAATTGCGAGTAAAGCTAATCCCAACAATTTTTGTCAGGAGGGGTTGTTATGAGTAATAGCTTTATCATGTGGTCTTTAACTATAGTTCCTTGGTTATCCCTTTTCTTTATGAAGAAAAACGAGATTAAACACTGGATGCCGGTTGCCACGTTTGCAGTTGTACTGACGACCATAATTGGGGATATAGGAATTAGGTTAGGATTTTGGGCTACCCGGGAATCGATCTATCCCTTTGCCCAAATGTTACCTTACGCTTTTGGCATAATGCCTGTATTAACAATATGGGTTTTTAAATTCACATATGAACGATTCTGGCTATATATGGTTACTAATACAATCTTAGATATCGGGTTTAATTTCTTTCTACTGAATTATTTTTTATCTAGTAGAGGTATAATCGACATCAACATATCCCCGTTTCTGTCATTGCCGATCACTTTAATGCACGCAGTAGTGATTTATGGTTATCAAAGGTGGCAGGACGATGTATTACTAAGCACCAGAAACGTTGCTGAGTACAAATGCCAGCCAGCGGCAGCAAAACCTTTTGCAAATCTACCAAAGGATGAAGAAAACGATTAACCATTTTAATTAGCCAGCTCTTGGGTTAGGCGCTCCTAGAGAGTACCGCCTGGCGCTTAGTTAAATTAAGCATTTAAATCGCCCCTCATATATAGCGGATATTTCCGTCAAAGCATTTGCCGCCGATCTCCAGGCGGTCTGTGTACTGCCACAGATAGCCTTTAATATCGTCATTTTCTCCCCACTGAGCATTCCACACAGCACAACCAAGACTGCGCCAGTCAATGTAATTAGCAAACCACCAATATGAGGCGTAAACCCCGCAATCCAAACCAATATTGTCAATAAAAGCCTTGCACATGGCCGTTATCTCTGCCGGGTCAAAAGAAAAACCGTTGCGTTTTTTATACCCGTCAGCATCCTCCATATCGAAGAATACCGGCAGGTCAAGCAATACACCGCAACTGTCAATGGCTTCACGGCAGTTAGCCGCTTCCTGAATTGCATCTTTGACACATAAAGCATACGAATAATGATAGGCCCCTACTTTCAATCCAGCCGCTTTTGCTCCAGCTACGTTTTTAGTAAACATGTTGTCTTTCGATTGCAGACCGTACGAACTGCGAATAATCGCAAACTCAATACCAGCAGCCGCTACCGCCTGCCAGTCAACTGCGCCGTTGTGGTAAGATACATCGATACCTTTTATCATTCTCATCCCCCCATTAAAACTTTGTACAATTCAAAAGCAACTAAATTTTCCATTCCTGTATATAATTTAATTGATACGCACAATATACAATGGGATAATTTACCATTATAAGGATAAAAAAAGTACATTCGGAAACACTATCACCAAGGGGTGATTGCTATGAAAAAGTCTGTTGAAGAACAGAAACTTGATGCGAATATGTCGGTAGGATATGGCCCAAATAATCCGGAGCCATTATCTTTTAAGGAATCAGAAGTTCCGAAAGATAAAGATGCACTGCATTCAGCCGGGGAATATATTAATGGACCAAAGAGCTAGTTACCGGGACTAAACCATAGCGGGATACTTAATCCCGCTATTTCTTTATTTCTGCATCAGAATGGGCTTCAAGAATAGCCCCTAATATATAGACATTCTTGGCACATCTGTCAATCAGTCGCACATTCCAGGGACAATCCGGCTAAACTGAGGGCATCCGAGCATCGATTTTTCATGCGCCAATTGATATGTAAACCGGAAGTCTCCTTGTATCTGTCACTCCCACTCCATTCGCCCGGCCGTTCTCCCTGAGGGCTATTTTTCTTCAACCCAGTAATTAATAAGCAACTTGTCGCCCGGTAAAATTAATCCATGCGGATATCGGTCAGCAAACACCGTGTCCCAGTTGAGTGCAATAATTCCTTCGCGAAATTCGCGAACATCACGGCTAACAGATGACTTTGACATAAAGTGATAGGAAATATCATCTAGTCTCTCACCTGCTTTAACTATGTAGACCTCGGTCACCAGCTTACCGTTAGCCACTGGTTCATTACTGTTGCCACAGCTAACAGTCAGTACAATGATCAACCATACCAGTACAGCAACTATAAAATATTGGCGCTTAAGCATCACTGTCCCCACCACTTCCGCTTCGACGCTTGCATAAGAGTTGTATAAACATACCTTTCTAGCGATATTTCTTTTCTGAATACGCTAGCTAGTTGCAAATCACCTTCGCCTTCTGCTTCGTCTGCCAACTGTTGCCGGTACTTATTTTTTACGCTTACGGCTTTTTCTAGCAAAGGCTTATTGCCGTCTGGAAAATCAATGGTGATTAACACACTATTCCCTCCTATCCCGCATATCTATCTGCAATCTCATGCACCCCGCCATAGGCACTTATCACAACTCGCCGCGGTCTATAACAGGCAACACCCCCTGCACACCGGCTGGCGTTGATTCTGCCTGACTATCGCAGACCGTTAACGCCTGCCCACAATTGGTACAACGCATGCCGGCCCCCGCTTGTCTATTCTCTAAAAAAGCCAATTATTCGGTTGTAAGTAACGCCGGCCGCCGCTGCAGAATCTTACATTGTAGTTTCTCCCTTCCAGCCTAAAAGATTGAATTTTATCTTTTCCATGCAATCACCTCTAGCACTATATATATATATGCCCTGGCGAGTTAATGATTGTTGTTGTATTAATTCCAGCCATAAGCTTTTCATTTCCACACCTCATTGGCGGCGTAATACTTAACATTTTTTACTTATGGTAGCCCTTTCGTTATACAGCCAAACTACTTTCGTGTCTTTTCGCCACATATATTTTTGTGGCTCTTTGCAACATGTATAATGATGTTAAAAAGGAGGCCCTGCAATGCTTGGTGAACGTTTAAAACAGTTGCGCGAAAAGAAAAAACTTACCCAACAAGAGATGGCTAATTTGCTTGGTATTGCTCGCGGCACCTATGCACATTATGAAATTAATAGCAGAGAGCCCGACAATGCCACGTTAGGCCGACTTGCTGATTTTTTTGGTGTTACCACGGACGAACTTTTAGGCAGACAAAAAAATACTCAAGTAGATAAAGAAATCAGTCAAGAAGAACTAACAAAACTGTTTGAAAGCCTTTCGCCCGAAGAACAAAAGGCTTTCCTGATTAAGCATATTATTCCGATCTTAGGTGACGATCATCGAAGTAAATAAGCTGCTGCTTTATTCGCTGCCTCTCCATGCAAACCGCCCCATTCCTGCAAATATGGATATGGATAAAGCGAGGTGATATTATGAGAGACTAACTATTAAAACAAATACTTAGCAAAATACAAACTGTCCATCAACGCCTTGGTCTGTATCGAAACTGAATGTTATCAAGTTAAAAACTGACATTTCCGAAATTAAACTTGATATTTCTAGCCTTGAGGATCAGATGATCGAAGCCAACCAAATCGTCAAAGTTATTCGGCATTATACTTAATTTATTAGTGCAGAAGTAACACCACTTTAACGCCGCCAGGACTTCAGAACCGTGTAAAATTCAGCATAGACGCAGCAAAACACGGCAAGTAATCAGACAAGCCGTGTTTATAAGTACTTCTTCTAGAATGTACTTATAGCAAGGTTATTCTTCTAACCATTCTCTTTAGAGGTGAACATTATGCCACTTACAAAAGAGCAAAAGAAAAGAATTTATGAGGAAGAACTTGAGCGTATTAAAGCCCGCGAGCGTATTGAGGCAGAACGTGCTCGAAAACAGCAGACAAAATCCTCAGCACGAGCTATAAATTGGGTTATTATCTTAGGTTTTTTACTGATGATTTATATAATGTTTGGTGGAGGTAATTAATCTCACGTGCCATAGTAATAGCTATGTGCTTTCCAGATCATTTCCGCCAGAATCAAAGAAGCCCCGGAGTGCGGAGTATGGAAATAATACGATGAAATGGGGTGCTAAGCCTATGCCTAAAGTGCAACGAAACATCCTCATTTTCTATTTCTCCGCGATAATTTTGATCAATATCTATATACCATGCCTAGTGCAAAGATCAGAGAATATCGGTACTACAGTACGATCCCATACGGTAACAGAGTTTCATTTTGTGTGGAATATCCCCAAAAGCTTTGAGTCTACAGTAGTTGCCCTTAACTGGCGGTACATAGTTACGGAATTATTCTTGACTTCAGCTTTAACAGGTGCTGCATTGTGTGCTACACAGTATAAGATATACACCGGAAGAAAACCTAATAACATATCAAATGATGATTAGATGCTTACTATTAAACAAAAAATTTACGAGAGGAGAGTCAAGATGCGACAATATAAAGTGGTTGAGGTAAAGAAAAAAGGGTTTTTAGGAACCTCACGACTCGATGGTGAGCGGCTTGAGGAAATCTTAAATGAACAAGCCCAGGCTGGCTGGATTTTTGACAAGCACATTTCTGGAGAAACCCTGGTTCTTGATAAAGACACTATTATGCTTATCTTCTATCAAGAAAAATAGGCGGCAAAGCCACCTATTGAAACGTTAACTATCGCTTAGTGAGGTATATCTATGAAAGTATCAGTTAATAAGAAGTTTTTCCTGGAGCAGGCCCTCCCTATCATTGACTTTAATCGTATTGCACTCGCCGCTTATGGCGGCGTTCTTTCTGTAGCCAGTTTTGGGAACACCGTGAATTTCCGTGTGCCAGCTTTAGTTGTCTAGGCAGGGCAGTCTTTCTTGACTTGTGATGAGTGGCGCGGGTTAGTTGGTCGGATACAGGCGGCACCGGGCAGTATGGTGGATATTGAATTATGATTTTATTGGCACTGTAAATTGTTCAAGTTTAAATCGAAAATATTAACAGTTACAATTTGTTAAGAGCAGATGAACTATCAAGGTTGCTCAATGATTTTTGTTTTAACTCTTTTTGACAAAGCATATCATAATTTGCTAGTAGTTGGGAACAATAAGATAAAATGTCCGAAGTTGAAATTGTTAAATATTTTCCTGTAAGGGGAATGGTGAAGTATTACTTCAAAAGAAGTCAGAAGTTATTAGATTAGACGGGAGTGAAAAATGAAAAAAGTATGTGTAATTACTGGTGGTGGCAGCGGAATGGGACTTGCAACCGCAAAAATATTAGGTAAAAATAATTACATAATTATTGCAGGTAGAACAATTAATAAACTACAAAACGCTCTTGAAGAATTAAGCGCTGAAGGAATTGAAGCGGAATCCTTTGCGTGTGATATTTCAAAATATGCTTCAGTAGCCAAACTAGCAGCACATGCGAGGGAAATTGGAGTGATTTCTTCCGTAATACAGGCTGCAGGTCTGTCTCCACATATGAGTGAAGCTAAAACAATAATGGAAGCGAATGCTCTGGGGACAATCAACATGCATGAGGCTTTTTACGGCATCATGGAGGAAGGTTCTTGCATGTTAGATGTTGCATCAATGTCTGGCTACCTTGTCCCGAGAATAAATATTCCCCAGAGAGAGTACAAGTACAGTAGAATCAACAAAGAAACATTCATAAATAAAATGATAGCAATGATTAACGTTTTTCCTCAAAAGCTTAGGTCAAGTATGGCATACGGTATTTCCAAAAACTTTGTTATTTGGTACGCCAAAACTGATGCAGCACGGTTTGGGCAGAAAGGTATTCGAGTGATTTCCGTATCGCCAGGCTCTTTTCAGACGCCTATGGGTGAATTGGAAAAAGAAAGCGTTGAGAGTCACATCAAATTTTGTGCAATAAAGCGTCTAGGGCGTGTAGAAGAAATTGCAGATTTATTTGCTTTTTGTGTAAGCGATAAAGCAGGATATTTAACCGGGGTGGATATACTTTGCGATGGTGGTTGTGTTGCTGGGATGAAAAATAAGTAAGCAATATATTTTGGCCGAGCGATCCTTATTCCTACTAAGAAATTGCAACGACAAAAATATAAACATATTATGTTACGGGAGGAAAAAATGAAACTTAAGGAAAAAGTAGCTATAGTGACAGGAGCTGCTTCAGGAATGGGGAAATCCATTGCAATACTATTTGCTCAAGAAGGAGCAAATGTGGTAGTGTCTGATCTTAATTTAGAAGGTGCGAACGAAACGGTAGGTGAAATTGAGGCAAATGGTGGTTCTGCAATGGCTATATTAACTAATGTAACCAAAGAAGACGACATTCAAAATCTAATTGATACTACTGCTGCAACTTATGGAACAGTTGATATACTAGTCAACAATGCAGGAATAATGGATAATATGGCTGCAGTTGCTGATGTTACAGACGAATCTTGGTGCAAAGTGTTAGAAGTTAATGCCACTTCCGTAATGCGGGCTACTAGAAAAGTATTGCCAATTTTTTTTGCTAAAAGTGGTGGGGTAATTATCAATATAGCTTCGGTCGGAGGATTTCATGGAAGTATAGCTGGTGCTGCCTATACTGCTTCCAAGCATGCAGTAATAGGATTAACCAAGAATACGGGTTTCCAATATGCAAAAGAAGGAATTCGTTGCAATGCCATAGCTCCAGGAGCAGTAAAAACCAATATTAATATAACTATGACCAATATTAATCAGAAGGGTGCAGCGATATGTACGAGCGGAATGAGTACGGTACCACGGATTGGTGAACCGGAAGAAATAGCACGAACTGCTCTGTTCCTGGCTTCAGATGATTCCAGCTTTGTTAATGGTACCGTTTTAACCGTCGATGGTGGTTGGACTGCATATTAAAACTTTCACTATGAGAATTGTTTTGGCGATTACCTTGGGAGTCTATTGATAGTTTTGCAATTTAAAATTCCTTATGATAAGAAATAGTGACTTTTGGGATTCAAAGATAGTTCATTTCAGGTAATCATGACACCAGTGGGACCGAACTGGCGACCTACTTTTTCCTTACATTTTTCATTGAAGTTGTCTAAATGATCGAAATTGCCTTGATATAGAGCCAAAATGAGGAGTATAGCGCAAACCGTGCAAATGGAATAATCATTCAGAATATTGGGTAAGCTAACTCATGCTTTTACTGATGTACAGGATAGGGCAACGCAGAGGTGCGACCCGAGCGATGCATCAGGTTAGGTGTGGCGGCGATGCTCCTGAGAGTGTCGCCTTGTTTATCGCCGCCTTGGAAAACAAAAACGATAAACCTCGGGGGTCCGGGGCAGCGCCCCCAGCAATTAACTAACGCAGGACAGCTGGAACCTGTCATCGAAAAACATCATGAGCTGCCCTATTAGATACCCCAATCACGGATAGGCATACTCCATTTTTTAGCAATTTCCTGTATTGACAGGAAAACAGACTTTCTGACAGAGTCGTCGGTGGGGTAAATGGTCTTGGTATATTTGCGCAGCATCCGGGTGAAAACCCTCCACCGTGTTAGTCGGTAAAACTTGCTTTTTTATCTCCTTGCTTCAACTCATTGACAAAAGGCACCTTCCTTTTGCGTAAAGTGCCTTTTTGTCTGCGGTCTGAATAATACGATGCAATCATATTATTATATTTATCTTCTTAGCGGCAAAAATTAGTTCGTCGCGGAATTTCGGATGTGCAATTGCAATCAATGCTTTAGTACGAGCACTTAGGGAGCGCCCGCGTAGACGAGCGATACCATATTCAGTCACAATATTATCGACGTCATTTTTACCGGTGGATACGATAGCGCCCGAGGTCAGAGTCGGAACGATTTTGCTGATGGTATCATTTTTCGCAGTAGAAAAGAATGCAAGAAAACTCTGGCCGCCCTTGGACTGGACAGCACCACGGACATAATCTAGCTGACCTCCTGTACCGGAAACATGATTTGTGCCCACCGACTCAGCACAGACCTGCCCATAGAAGTCCACTTCCAGTGCAGAATTGATAGATATGAAATTCGGATGCTGCGCAATAACTGCTGGATCGTTGACGTAATCTACCGGCAGGACTTCGATTGCCGGATTGTCGTCGATGTAATCGTAAATACGCTGAGAGCCGAGAGCAAAAGTAGTTACAGATTTTCCCTGATGAATCGGCTTGCAGTTGTTGTCAACAGCGCCGCATTCAATCAATTCAATCATACTGTCAGTAAACATTTCCGTGTGGATGCCGAGATTCTTCTTACTTTTCAACGCCAGACCGACTGCTTCAGGAATAGTACCGATACCGAGCTGCAGTGTTGCCCCATTGGGAATTTCATTTGCAATCAGTTCACCAATCTTGATGCTTGTTTCATTCATTTTCGTAGGCGGAAAAGAGATCAAGGGCATGGTGCTTTCACATAATGCATTGACCTGAGAGATATGAATAACCGGGGCGCTCAGGGAACGCGGAAGATTTTTGTTCACTTCCAGATAGATATATTTTGCCTTTCCAATCAGTGCTTTGCTCAGGGATCCGACCGTACTCATGCTGAAATAGCCGTGTTTGTCCATCGGAGCGACAGCAGCACAGAAGACGTCTATATCCAGATTGTCACGTATAACACGGGGAAAGTCACGATAATAACCGGGTAAAACATCACCGTAACCGTTATTAATAGCTTTACGTGCTCCGGCACTAGAAAACCAGGAAATGCCGGTCAGTTTACCTGCCATTTCGGACTGATAGCAAGGCATGGGGTACAAATCCAGCATTGTGTTCATAATGACACCGGTCAGTCCTTCGACTGCGACGCGAACGCCAATAGCATCACTAATTGCTTTGGGCTGAGAAAGTGCAATATCAGTAAAAATATGTTGGCCGGATTGAATCTGAGCTGCGATCTGATTCGGAATCGTTAATTTGGATTGATATTGTTCTGCATAAGTATTCATAATTCCACCCCTCTTAAATACGACGATAACCAGGCCGAGAAAGATTTTATGCAATTATGTCTTATCTCGGCACTGCTACGTTGAACCAAGTCCATTAGACAAACAGTTGATGGTCATAGTACACCGATCCGCTGCTACGGTAAAAACTGCAGCAGTCTTACCGATTTCAGTTATAACCGCAACTCGGTGACACACCAATCTCCTAGCACCATCGCCCCTGTCTGCCGTCTACGCACAGGGTGGCCAAACCGGTCTTCTGCTGCCGTGTTCATAGTCGTTCAACAATTGCTGCAACTGTGCTATTTACCTTCATTGCTGAGTTTGTCGGCCATCTCATCAAGTTGATGCGCAACGGGAACAGTCTGTTGAACATTTTTGGCTACTTCCGTTATTGCTTCCGCAATCTGATTTACCGCTTCTTTCACATGCTGCAGTTGTGTATGGGACCGAATACTATCGCTCTGAATCACTTGTATGATTTCATCTATACTCTTTACTGAATCAGCGCTGTTAGCCGCTAGTTTGCGTATTTCGTCAGCTACCACGCCGAATCCCCGCCCAGCGTCGCCGACCCGGGCAGCCTCAATTGCGGCATTAAGACCTAAGAGATTTATTTGCGCAGCAATACTTCTAATAAGCCCTATTATCTTATCAGTTTCCTTTACTCTCTCCTGTGATTGCAACGAAGCCTGCTCTAAACTACTTGTTATAGCTGCAATCTCTTCAGCCTGAGCGGATATTTCCTCAGAAGTACTGGCTATCGTGCTAATGTTATCACGCATGGAAACTGCCATATCTTTCATTGCATCTTGCATATCTTGTCAACGCCGGATTAAAAATGACCGAATCGCCGGTTGAAAAATGACCCACTCGCCGGAAGTAAAAACGCCGGAGCCCGTAACCGCCGATCAAGATATCGCCGGTTTGTCCGCTGCATGGATGTCAGCCGGTGGCACCGTTTTTACGCCGGTCTTCAATCTATCCCTGAGTCTATAAGTGTCTCCGCGAATGTTGATGACATGGGCATGATGCAGTAACCGGTCCAGCAAGGCCGTTGCAATTACGGTGTCGCTCATTAATTCGCCCCAGTCGCTAAAGAACTTGTTGCTAGTAAGTATTATGCTGCCCTTCTCGTAGCGTGAGCAGATTAGCTGGAACATTAACTCCGCTGCCTCGCGGTCGAGCTGCGCATACCCAACCTCATCAATGATCAGTATGGCTGGCCTTGTGTAGACCCTCCATCGCCGGTCCAGTTTACCGGTCAGCATGGCTTTTTTCAAATCAGCAATGAGCTGAGCCAAGCTGACGAAATATACTGTGAGGCCTGCTCTGAGCGCCTCAACCGCCAGGCCAACGGCAAGATGGGTCTTACCCACACCAGGCGGACCGAGAAACACTACATTTTCTCGCCGTGCCGCAAAGGCTAGTGTTGCCAGTTCTTTCATTTGTCTGCTATCTATGCCTGGCTGAAAGTTGAAATCGAAATCATCCAGTGTTTTACGGTGCGGAAGACGAGATAATTTCATCCTTGTTTCTTCGCTGCGCCGTTTACGCTCGGCGTTCTCTACTTCGAGAAGCCCTCCGAGGAATGATAAATAAGTTAGTTCACTGTGAGCCGCAGCCTCAAGCCGTGCATCCAGCAGCTCAGATGCCGTGCTAAGTCCCAGTTCTTTTAAAAGGTCACGGGTGTGTTCCAGTTCTATCATCAGATCACCCCGGCAACCCTGTCATACAAGCTGAGCGGCCTGATTTCAACCGTCGGGTTGTCCGTCTGCTTCGCATACGAAAACGGGGCTGCCATCCCATTTCTTTCTGCCAATCCTTCATACTGGCCTTTGAGCCAGACGATTCTGCCCGATGTATATACCACTTTATGATGGGCGATTCTCACTTCGCCGTCATAAGCCTCAAATTTGTCACCGGAAATTCGCACTCTGACTTCACGTCCGCTATACTGCCAAGGTACGCCGTATTTAGCTCCATCAAAGCTGACAAAACCATCGCGCGTCACTTTTCGCAGTTCCCAGCGATAGTTATCGCGAACCGCTTTATCCGGTAGAGGCAGGAGCGGCTCCTTCTGTAAAGCATGAAGTGGTATTTCGCCCGTAGTACCATGTGGTTTGCTATCCACTTTACGGCACCACTCCAGTGCCTGAAGATTCAGGTCGTCAACATCCAGAAACTGTCTGCCTGGAAGGAAGTTGTTTTTTACATAGTCCACAAGCCGTTCTACCTTACCTTTAGTCTGAGGCCTTCTCGGCCGACAAACTTTTGGTAGGAAGCCCATATCGGCGGCAAAATCCTCAAAGCGCTTATTCCAGAGCGGCTTGCCGGCCTCGCTGCCATCAATGACTGTCTTCATCCTGTCAGTGAGAACAACCTGGGGAACACCGCCGAAATATTCGAAGGCGTTTACCATGCAGCGAAGCAGGCTGTAGAAATCGCAGCGTTTCGTGAACTCCACATACTTACTTCTTGAGCTACCCATGATCATCACGAATACCGGCGTTTTATGAACGATGCCATGCTCATCCAGGTAGTGAGTGATGCCCCAGTCCATCTGAGCCTGTTTACCGGGAGGGGTTTCATATCGCCTTACCGCCGGTGAATTCCTTGCTGGACGCATGTCCTTCACATAGTCCTTAAGGATGGTAATGCCGCCTGTATAACCAAGGTTTTGTAGGTGTTCATAGATTACTACACAGTTGAATATGCCGTTTTGTACCATTTCGTCGATTATGGACTTAAATGGATCGAGTTTAGAAGGCCTTGTCCGACCTTTCAGCCGGTGCTGTCCTGTATCACCGGCAGCATATTTCTTTGCCGTATTTTTCGATATACCTAATTCTTTGCCAATTGTATACGGGGATTGACCCGCCAAAGCTTTTTGCCGTATCATAAGTATTAGCCCACTCCTTAACATTTGCTACCTCCTGGTGATCTTGTCAATCCCCATGGTAGCTTATGATTTTGGTGTGGGTCAATTTCTTTTCGGCTCTATGGGTCAATTATATCCCGGCGGTGACAATCTATCGATTCAGCAACAGATATACCGCCAATAACCGCCCCTGTCTCATTAAATATTGGACAGCAAGCGGCAATATAGGGCATTCCGAACAGTGTTTTATCCCCTCGTCTTACTACTCGCCTTTTTTCTTTTATGGCCTGTGCCATCGCGGAACCCGGTGGTATCGGATCCCCGGCACGTGCCCTCATATCCAAATTCTTTGCTGGTATATATAATAAGATTTTTTCCAGGTCTGTTACCGTTACCCCGACATCTTTGTTGATTGATAAACTATTAAAATAAGGCAGTGTATAAATAAAATGTTCTAAATGCGTCTCATCTTTCTCTTTCATACATTTATCTCTCATTTCCAATCGCTGTTTGTTTATTATGAAATGAACTCACCGTCATTATTTATCTGAACTAAATCCTATTTTACTTTCATAGTTTACAACTCAGATGCAACTGTAAAATCCACATCAGTCTTCGCTCTTATAACGTCCACCGTAACCTCGGGTGCTATTGCCTTCATAACAAGCCCGGTTTCAGTCACCACACACAAGTTAGTGATAATAAAGTCAACAACGCCCTTCCAGGTGAGCGGCAGAGTGCATATTCCAGTATCCTTTAGTACGGCCATCTTAGCGGTATATTCCATCGCACCAATGACACGTTTCGCCCTACTCGCATCCTTTACTTTGCCATTTGGATTTAATTATTTCCCAAGAAAAGCAGCCTTTCTCTTTTCAATAAAAGCAGCCATGCCTTCTTTTTGATCCGCTGTGGAAAAGCACAGCCCGAACACTTCTGCCTCGTAGGCCTGTCCACTCTCAAAGTCGACATCTAACCCCTCATTAATAGCAGCCTTACTCAACTGCACAGCTACCGCCCCACGCGACATGATTTTTCGCGCCATCGTCCCAGCCGCATCCATCAACTGTTCTGCCGGTACAACTTTATTAACTAGACCAATGCGGAAAGCCTCATCGGCATTAATCGTGTCAGCGGTATAAATCAGTTCCTTGGCCCTACCCTTGCCAATCAGCCGCGCTAGTCTCTGTGTGCCAGCAAAGCCGGGGGTAATACCCAGACCAACCTCCGGCTGTCCGAACTTGGCTTTGTCAGAGACAATGCGAATATCGCAGGCCATCGCTAATTCGCAGCCTCCGCCCAAGGCAAACCCATTCACGGCTGCAATCACAGGCTGTGGCAGGTTTTCCAACTTGTTAAATACACGCTGCCCGGATTTGCCAAAATTACGTCCTTCCAGGGCCGACATAGGTCGCATCTCAGTGATATCAGCCCCTGCTACAAACGCTTTATCACCGTAACCGGTGATAATCACCACTTTTACCGCTGCATCTTTGGCAACATCGTCCAACAAGCAGTCCAATTCTGCTAACGTGGCAGCATTTAGCGCGTTTAATGCTTGGGGCCGATTCATCGTAATCAGCCCTACCCCATCATAATTCTCGAATAGCACGTTCTCATAATCGGTCATCATTCGCACCCCGTATTCGTTTCATTATTTAGCATTATAGTCATAGAAGCCTTTGCCTTTTTACGCCAAGGTAGCCTGCCGGGGCCATTTTTTCAGCAACGGGCAGACGATATTTAGGATCACTAAAATCGTTATATAGAACTTCCATTATCGATAGAACCGTATCGTTGCCGATTAAATCAGACAAGGCCAAGGGCCCCGTGGGCTGGGCAAAACCAAGCTTCGCTACACAATCAATTTTTTCAACACTGGCTACTCCTAAATCCACCACTCCATTGATCCGCTGCAAGATAGCCACTTGATCGTCAGCGGAATTTTTTCCTCTTTCGACCGCTCTGGCCAAGTTCTTAGCGATGCCGGCTATGCCTTTTTAAACAAATTTTTCCTTGATATCCCGCAATCAGGCCACCTTCCGCCATAACCTGCGCAATACCACTACCCATCTGCCCCGCACCAATTACCAGTACTGTTTTGATTTCCATAGCCGCCCTCCTTATGCTAACTGATCTGAATATTCCAATTATAACTACATCGTTACTTTCTTATGCCTGTTTAATTTTCTTGAATTCCTCTGTCAATAGAGGCAATACTTCACAGACGTCACCCACGATACCGAAGTCAGCCATTCTGAAGATTGGGGCATCGGGATCTTTGTTGATGGCGATAACAACATCCGACGATGACATGCCTGCTACATGCTGAATAGCGCCGGAAATGCCCGCTGCAATATAAATTTTAGGCCCAACGGTCTTGCCTGTCTGTCCCACCTGATGCATATGTGGCTTCCAGCCGGCTTCGACAACCGCCCGGGATGCACCGACGCTCCCCCCCAGCACATTCGCCAGGTCTTCGACAAGGGAGAAGTTTTCGGGCTTACCCATCCCCCGTCCACCGGATATGATAATCTCCGCTTCTTCCAGGTTGCAGGAACCGGTGCATACCTTAATCACTTCGATCAGTTTGGTTCGAATGTCTTCGGCCTTAGCCACGCTCTCCACCCGAATGATTTCACCGGTTTTCGTTGCATCCGGCACCGGCTTTTTGAAGACCGAGGGACGGACGGTGCCCATCTGGGGACGATGTTCCGGACACAGGATGGTGGCCATGATGTTGCCGCCGAAAGCCGGACGTGTCCAAGCGACCAGGCCGGTAGCCTCATCGATGCCTAGGTCGGTGCAATCAGCAGTGAGGCCGGTCCCTACTCGGCAGGCGACTCGAGGTCCTAAGTCGCGGCCGTCATTGGTGGCTCCCAGCAAAATCACGGACGGCTTGTAATTGTTGATCAGGTCGGTAACCACCGCTGTGTAGCCGTCAGTGGTGTAATGGGCCAGTTCCGGTGCCTCTATCAGATACACTTGATCGGCACCGTTAGCAAAAAGATCCTTGGCTACGCCTTCTACCTTGCCACCAATCAGCACAGCCGCCAGTTTTTGTCCCATGGCGTCTGCCAGTTTTCGTCCTTCTCCCAATAATTCTAAACTGACGTTGCGGGGCTGGCCTTCGGCGAGTTCGATGTACACCCAGACGTCTTTATAATCATTTTTGTCCATCCCCACGACTTTAGCTTCTTGTTCCCGGACAATTGCCGCAACCGGACAGATATCGATGCAGGCACCACATTGGGTACAAGCATCTGTGATAATAGCTTTGCTATCCTGCATTTCGATGGCCCCGAACGGACAGGCCGACACACAAGCGCTGCAGCCAATACATTCTTCTTTGTTTATAACTACTGCCATTGTCTATTTCCCCTACCTTATACGATTTTTGCTTCCGATAGTTTTTTCATCAACACAGCCACCGCTTCCCGGGCTGTGTCCTTCTGGATGGTGACCCCTTGAGTGCGCTGGGGTGGGGTGAAGATTTTTCGCACTTGGGTAGGCGACCCTTTCAGTCCTAGTTTTTGCTCTTCCACATCGAGTTCAGTCGCTGTCCAAACGGGAATTTCCGTCCGATTGGCTTTCATCGTCCCTCTTACCGAGGGGAAACGTGGTTCATAGGCCAACGATTTGATGACGGAAATCAGGATCGGAAACTTTGCATTGATAATCTCGTAGCCATCTTCGTGCTCTCGTTCCACCCGCAGTGTATCTTTTTCCACCAGCATGTTTGCTACATAGGTAAGCTGGGCGATACCTAGATGTTCCGCCACCTCCGGCCCGACCTGGGCAGTATCGCCGTCAATGGCTTGTTTGCCACAGAAGATGATATCATAGTTGCCCAGTTTGCGAATAGCCGCAGCCAACGTGTAGCTGGTGGCCAAAGTGTCTGCGCCGCCAAAAGCCCGATCGCTCACCAGAATTGCCGCATCTGCTCCCATGGCCAGACATTCTTTCAGTGCATCTTTTGCTTGTGGCGGGCCCATGGAGATAACTGTGACTTTGCCACCGTGTTTATCTTTCAATTGCAATGCCGCTTCCACTGCATTCTTGTCGAAGGGATTGACAATACTAGGCACGCCTTGCCGAATCAGAGTGTTCGTTACAGGGTCGATTTTCACTTCCGTGGTGTCAGGCACCTGCTTGACACATACAATAATTTCCATTTTACAACCTCCTACAAAATGACCAGCATACAGTTTTTCCAGTATATTTTCTTGGCACATCATCTTTTGCCAAGCTTAGCGTTGCGGCAGTTCTGCTTTCTCACTCAATGAGATATGCGTCTACCGCAACAATTAAGCGCTGTTTTCTTTGGTATACCTCTTGCCTCAGGTTAGTCTTCTAGCGCAATAATGCGGCGGATATAACCATGCGTTGTACTTGATTGGTACCTTCGTAGATTTGGGTGATCTTGGCGTTGCGCATGAGGCGCTCTACCGGATACTCCCGGCTGTAGCCGTAACCACCGAAGATCTGTACCGCATCAGTGGAAACTTTCATGGCCACATCAGAGGCATACAATTTAGCCATGGCCGCCTCTTTGGAGTAAGGCAGTCCATTCTCTTTCAAATAGGCCGCACGATATGTTAATAACCGGGCTGCATCAATTTCTGTTGCCATATCCGCCAGCATGAAGGCGATAGCCTGGTTGCTGGCAATAGGTTTCCCGAATTGCACGCGCTCCTTAGAATATTTAACCGCATGGTCCAAAGCACCTTGAGCAATTCCCAACGCCTGAGCTGCAATGCCAATTCGTCCCCCATCCAGGGTGGTCATGGCAATTTTAAAACCTTCCCCTTCTTTGCCCAACAGATTTTCTTTTGGTACTTTTACATCCTGGAAAATGAGTTCCATGGTGATGGAAGAATTAATCCCCATCTTCTCTTCCTTCTTGCCGAAGGTAAAACCTGGCATGTCTTTTTCCAGGATGAAAGCCGAGATTCCCTTAAGTCCTTTGGACTTATCAGTTATAGCAAAGATCACGTAGGTCTCGGCTTCCCCGCCATTGGTGATAAAAATTTTACTCCCATTGATCACATAGTTGTCACCTTTCACCACTGCCACTGTCTGTTGGGCAGCGGCATCAGTGCCGGCATTTGGTTCAGTTAGGCCGAACGCAGCCATGTGTTTCCCCTCGGCGATGGGGCGAAGATACTTTTGCTTTTGTTCTTCGGTGCCATAGGCGTAAATCGGCCAAGCCCCGAGCGAAACGGTTGCCGACAACGTAACTCCAACGCCATCGTCCACTTTAGATAATTCTTCCACCGCAAGGATATAGCTTAGATAATCACCGCCCGCACCACCGTATTGTTCGGAAAAACAAATACCGTTAAAGCCCATATCTCCCATGGCATCCACTATTTCACGGTCGAAGAAATGTTTCTCATCCCGTTCATGCACTTCAGGAGCTACTTCCTTCTCGGCAAATTCTCTCACCATTTTCTGCATCATTTTTTGGTCCTCTGATAATTCAAAATGCACTTTAAATCCCCCTAAATTTGTGTTTGCTTATTGAAAACCAACCACCTAAGGGGCTGGTCCCTCAATTGATTGTAATACCACTTATAAATAGCGCTTATATACGCTCAATGATGGTGGAAACACCTTGGCCGCCGCCGATGCACAAAGTGGCCAAACCGATTTTCTGCTGCCGTGCTTCCAAGGCATGGAGCAGGCTCACCAGGATGCGGGCGCCGCTGGCGCCGATAGGATGGCCGATGGCGATAGCGCCGCCGTTGATATTGACTTTCTCCTTGTCAAAGCCGAGTTCATTCCCCACCGCTAAAAATTGTGAAGCAAAGGCCTCATTTGCCTCAATAAGGTCCAGATCACTCACCGTAAGATTAGCTTTTGACAATGCTTTCCGCACCGCGGCTACAGGGCCAATTCCCATGATGCTGGGATCCACCCCGCCGGAAGCATAGGCACGAATGCGAGCCAGCGGCTTGAGGCCCAATGCGCTAGCCTTAGCCGCCGACATGACAACTAGTGCCGCAGCCCCATCATTGATACCGGAAGCATTGCCCGCAGTTACGGTGCCGTCTTTCTTGAACGCCGGTTTAAGGCCAGACAGTTTTTCCAGCGTAGTACCTGCTTTGGGATATTCATCCGTATCGAACACCACTTCGCCTTTCTTGGTCTTGATGGTTACAGGAATAATTTCTTTTTTGAAATCCCCCCGTTTAATGGCGGCAGCAGCCTTGGTTTGGGATTCAAATGCCAATTGGTCTTGAGCTTCCCGGGTGATACCATATTGTTCCGCCACGTTTTCTGCTGTGATTCCCATGTGGTAATCGTTATTGGCGCACCACAATCCATCTCTAATCATGACATCCACCAGTTTCCCATCGCCCATGCGCAGTCCCCATCGACCTTTGTCCAACACATAGGGTGCATTGGTCATGCTCTCCATGCCGCCTGCTACCATAACCTCCGCATCTCCCGCCATGATGGCCTGGGCGGCCATGTTAACAGTCCTGAGTCCAGAGCCACAAACTTTATTGACCGTCAGAGCTGGCACTTCTACCGGCAGGCCCGCTTTAATAGCTGCCTGGCGAGCTGGGTTCTGCCCCAGACCAGCCTGGAGCACATTGCCGAATAGAACTTCATCTACAACATCGCCATTAATACCAGCTCTGATCAAGGCTTCTTTAATGACCACGGCTCCCAAATCCACGGCGGAAAAGGGGGCTAAACTTCCGTTAAAACTACCGACGGCTGTCCGTACGGCACTGACGATTACTGCTTCTCCCATTGAAAACAACCTCTTTTATACAATATATTACAGACGGTGGTCCCGCTTTACTGGATGGACATGGTGCACAAATCCTCGGCCACGGTAAAGTCTGCGGCAGTCTTGCCGCGAATTTCATCCACAGTGACGCCCGGGACGGTTTCTTTAAGCAGCAGTCCCGTCTGGGTTACGGCAAAAACGCATAGATTGGTGACGATCAGGTTCACGACCCCTTTCCCCGTGAGAGGCAGGGCACATTTCTTTAATATCTTAGGGCTTCCGTCTTTTGCGGTATGTTCCATCGCAACAATGACCGTCTTGGCTCCTGATACAAGATCCATTGCTCCACCCATACCTGGCACCAATTTACCCGGTACCATCCAGTTGGCGAGATTTCCTTCCTGGTCAACTTCTAACGCACCAAGAACCGTTGCATCCACGTGTCCGCCCCGAATGATAGCGAAAGACATCGCGCTGTCAAACACAGCACCACCGGGGATAATCGAAACAGGTTTACCACCTGCATTTACAAGATCGGGGTCAAGCGATCCCTCTATTGGCGCCAAGCCTACAAATCCGTTTTCGGATTGGATGATAACGCTTACTCCTTCTGGCAGGAAATCTGCTGCTAGTGTGGGGATACCAATTCCTAGATTGACGATGTACCCGTCCATAAATTCCCGAGCTACCCGTTTAGCAATAATTGTTTTTGCATCCATTATTACTCCCGCCTCCCCTGGACAATGTAGTTAACTAATATTCCAGGTGTCATTACCTGATCTGGGTCAATTTGGCCCGCATCAACAATGTTTTCTGCTTCAACAATAACGACCTTGGCCGCCATCGCCATCAGTGGGTTAAAATTGCGAGCTGAGCGGTGGAAAATCAAGTTTCCTGCGGTATCAGCTGTATGCGCCTTAATTAGGGCTACATCAGCTTGCAAGGGCTTTTCCAGCAGAAAATCCTTCCCATCCACGTTAATAACAGTTTTTCCTTCGGCAACTATTGTCCCGAGACCAGTTGGCGTTAGTACACCACCTAATCCGGCACCACCGGCACGGATACGTTCTGCAAGCGTTCCTTGTGGAACAAGTTCAACCTCAAGCTTGCCAGTGTTCATTTGCCGCCCTGTCTCAGGGTTTGTCCCAATATGAGAAACAATTGCCTTTTTCAGCCGCCCCTCGACTACGAGCTTCCCTACGCCTTTATCAGGAAACGCCGTATCATTGGCGATAATGGTAAGATCTTTAATTCCTTTGTCAATTAGGGCATCTATAAACAGTTCAGGTGTTCCTACGCCTAGAAATCCACCAATCATCAGGGTCATACCCGCATGGACATCTTTGACCGTTTGTTCAATTGTGGTAACTTTAGACATCTTCATCCTCCTTAATTCTATTGGTGAGATAGGAAGCGGGATTGCTCTGGCTTTTGCCGGTATTTATGGGGTTATTGAACTAAGCGACATTGGTGTTGGCCTTAGCCTGCTCTTGTGTTATTAAGTTCGCCTGGTAAACGCTTTTACGAACAGCATCAACCCAATTTGAATGATCATGTAATCAATGCTACCCACACAGCAACATTGACCCGACCCGCAAAATTGTTCAAATAATTAGTTTTGCATCACAATTTATTGTGCAGCTTCAGAAGTTCCAACAGCATCTTATCACGGTAAACCCTAGCTTTATCAATAGTACGGCCCTCCTTTTCAGTACGCTGATTCAAGGCCTCCTGGATACCGTTGGCGGTCAGTTCTGCCAATTCTTTTGGGAAGTGCTTCCACGCGGCCATATCTTTAAGCCGTTCATCGAGGGACTCGCGCTGACGTTCCATCGTCACGCCGATTCCCAACTCTCCAGCGGCGAGGTGAAATATCATACTAGGACCCATGATCCCCCAACGGAGCCCCGGGCCATAGAGCAAAGCCCTATCGGCATCCGCCAGAGAACACACATCGTTCTGCACTAGGTCGATGATCTCACGATAGACGGCCACCTGCAGACGGTTGCTGATGAAGCCGGATACCTCTTTGTTTAAAACCACCGGCTCTTTGCCACAGGACTTGTAAAACGCACATGTCTTTTGGACCACCCAGTCCTTCGTCTTTTCCCCTTTCGCCACCTCAACTAAAGGAATCAAATGGGGAGGATTATAGGGATGACCTCCAATCAGGCGTTCCGGGTGAACCATCTGCTCTGCAATTTTGGTAACGAGCAGGCCTGAGGTAGACGTTGCAATGACCGTGTCCGGTGAGGTATACGCCTCAATCTGGGCCAAAAGGGGTTGCTTCATCCCGTAATTTTCCGGACCGGACTCCTGAATGAATTGCACGTTCCTCACCGCCTCAGCCAAGTCGGTGGTGTAGGTCATGCGTCCTTCGATTTCCAGCGCCTCTGCTGCAGTAATTATCCCGTTTTCAATCAGAACGTTCAGGTTTTCGCGGGCATTCTTTTTTGCCCCTTCCAGAGCAGCCTGGGCCACATCGCAGAGAGTCACGGGATAACCCTTCCAGGCAAATTGGAGGGCAAAGCTGGCTCCTATGACGCCGACGCCTACACAGGCAACGGCACGAATATTAGTTTGTTCCATTTTCTGAATTTCCTCCTATACCCCACGCCTGGACGGCACCACAGTGAACGAAAAGCGTTGGGAATGTTTTTATATCGCTATGCGGTAATTAACAACGACAGGTGAGATACGCGAGATAGTCGCGTGACTCAAGGCTAATGGTTGCCAGATGGTCGCTATGGGGAGTATCGGCTCATACTGGAAACCGCTGTACAACATTTTTGAACAGGAATCGCTTCCGGCCATGGTCCAGGCATCGGTATTGTTAGCGCGGAGCAGATTATCGCGGAAACCGGGACTGCTATGAGCCATTTCCGAAATCAGCATGCGTTTTCCAACTGGACAGGCACCGCTCCGGGTAACAACGAGAGTGCCGGTAAACGCAAAAGCGGCAGGACAACTCACGGCAACAAAACACTCAAATCAACGCTCACCCAGTGTGCAAAGTCGGCGGTGAAGAGCAAATATTCATTTTTTAGCGCACAATACCAGCGGTTGGCTTCTCATCGCGGTAAAAACCGGGCAACAATGGCGGTTGCCCACTCAATGGCGTGCGATTTTCTTTGTTCTCTCAGGCGTGGAGTTCAAAGACCTCGGCGCGCACTACTACACTCAATTCAACCGCGAGAGGAAGATCAATTCTCACATCAGGCAACTCTCCAAGCTTGGTGTAGTCATCCCCGACGACGCTATACGAAAGGCTTTGGAGGAACCGCCAGATATTGCTACTGAACGGGATATTTCCATATCCGCTTAACGTGATACACTAATTGACATCACCGTCTCTCTGCGCACCTGTTTTGCCGGGGGCGTGCTTTGCTGTTTCCTATCAGTCAGATTCTGCGGGGATTTTTCACGTTATATGTATAAAACGCCACCACACCAAGTAGTGCCTGTGCCACCATATTCAACAAGGTGTGGTTTTGCAAAGCTTCCTAATATAGGCTTTTTAGGCTTTTGTTAGTGGTGTGCGGCCAGCCTACTTGGCATCCTCTGCAATTTCCTCCGGTGTAGCAGGAATGTGCTCATTCAAATCCTTGGAGTAACAGCACCCGTCAGAGCAGCAGTGATAAAAACTTTAGTCGATATAAAAATCATCCTTTCTAAATTCGGTTGGACGCTTATCTGATTATAAATCCGATAGTCGAACAATTTATCCTTAGAAATACCTACCTTCTCCCTGCTTACGTCCATGTGCTTATATAAAGCAAAATGTATGCCAAATTTATAATAAAAGCATATTTTTTTGCTTACTCTTATGAATGAGGTTTCGTACTTGCTAGATGACACAACCTATTGAGCCCATTCGCACATACAAAAAAATGGATAAATTATAGTTAGCCTTAGGTGCAACGAAATACCACCACCCTTTGCAAAACCGCCAAAAAGGCAATATTGCAAAAAACAATTGCAATATTGCCTTTTTGTGTTATATTATTTTAAATAATACTCTTCAGATGAATCACGATGTTGCTTAAGGAATGCGATATTATTTAACTTGAGATAATACTATTTGCTCAAACGAATATTCCCACATTTAATGGATCACTAAACTCAACGCCAATACTCCAGCCAACCCACATAAGGCAATAACACTTGTCATACCAGTTACAACTTTAACTGTTTGCCCAAAACTTAAATTAAAATATTCTTTACACATCCAAAAAGCGGCATCAGTAGGAGGTAATCCAAACATAGAAGCAGCACTAATAGTTAACACAAACAGTTCTTTATTGACTTCTGGCATTGCAGCCAACGACGTTAAAATTCCCGCAGCAGTAAATACCGTTACTGTTGATGAACCAACTGCTACCCTGATAAAAGCGGTAACAATAAAGGCCATTACATACGGTGATAGCGATACTCCTACCATTAGCGAGGCTATATATTGCGCTATTCCACTATCGATTATTACTTGTTTGAAGGCTCCACCTGCACCAATAACAAGCATAATCATTGCAATGGCCTTTATTGACGCTTCTATGGTACTCATAATCTCAGGTAGTTTTTTACCTCTTTGCAGGCCAAAAGTAAACAGTGCTAAGAAAACTGAAATTAATAGAGAAATATCTGTATTACCAATAAATTTGAAGAAAGCAGCAGCCCCTGAGCCTTTGGCAACAATATGTTCACCTATCATTGATCCAATTATAAGAATTACTGGTGCCATCGCTGTAATAAGGCTAACTCCGAAGCCAGGAAGATCTTCTTCTTTATATATTTTGGTACTAATCAACCCTTGTGGTATTTCAATAGACCATTTTCTAAATAATTTGTGCCACAATGGGCCTCCAATCAATACCGCAGGGATTGATATTATTAGGCCATACACTAAAGTTAAACCAATATTGGCGTGGAAAATATTAGCTATGGCAACCGGTCCCGGATGTGGTGGTAAAAAGCAATGAGCTACTGATATAGCCGCTAAAGCCGGGAGTCCAACCTCTAGTAACGGAAGTTCAGCAGTAGTAGCTACAGTAAATACGATCGGGATAAGTATTACAAAAGCCACTTCCCAGAATAATGCTATGCCAACAATAAAACCAGTCAATGCCATAGCCCATTTAACATTTTTCCTACCAAACTTATTCACTAAAGTCAAAGCAATTTTTTGAGCAGCGCCACAGTCCGACATCAACCTACCCAGCATTGCTCCAAGCCCCAGAATAATAGCAAGATGCCCTAATGTACCCCCTAAACCCGCTTCAATTGAGGCGATAACCTTCATAAGCGGCAGTCCTTCAGCAACGCCTACAAATATGCAAGCAAGCATAAGAGATAAAAAAGCATTGAGTCTTAAAACAGATATCAAAACAAAAATAAACACTATACCCAATAACAGGATAAAAACAGGCATCAATTTCACTCCCTAGTAATTAATTTAGCTGTCTTTGCTCTCTTTGTCTCCACTCTCGGCAGCTATTGTCTGCGGTACTTTCGCCAGCAAACTTAAGCCAAGTTTAACCGTCCTCTAAAACAAACTCGCAACCTGCCAGTAAGACCATATGTTAATTAGTCCTCGAGCGGTGTAGGAGACTTTGTCGTTGACCGCGCCGTTCTAGATGGATGCGTTGCCGCCAGTCAAACTGGCTCGTGCCCTTAACGGTTGAAGCTTCGTTACCCATGTAGCGGATGCGAGATTCATACGTAAGGCTTAGCGGGTAAGTCAACGAAGGAATTGACCGGGGCGGCGAAAACCGGACCAACAATGCTCAGCACAAATATGAACGCGAGCAGGGTTACGAGAATCTTTTTCATTATTTCCTCCTTAGGTTTTTGTTTTTTTACTAAGCCTCAAGGTAAGGAACAATGAGTTCAATGAGTTACCGTGTTGCCTCAATATCTCTTGAGAGAGCTTATCCCACGCCTACTTCGAAACCACTCACGGGAACCTAAGGTACACCTCCTTTCTTCCCTTCGATTATCTTCAGCGAATGGACTGTAACTGTAGATACCACCATGAGCTATCCTAACACTTTTATGTTATGCAAACTTTGTGCCAATAAAAAAGACCTACATTCGCAGGCAACCTTAACTTTCAAAAGAAAACGTTACTTACGCCCCAATATTTGATAAAGCGTGAGCAAGGAATGAACAACTGTCGACTTTGGGTCACTTGGTGCAGGCTATCGGATTATTGCCGGTACAGAAGGCGCGTTCACCATGGCCAGAAAATTCTCAGGATGGCGGCAGAGGGCGCCACCTTATTGAACTGCCGCAGGAGGCTAGGCAACGTTGTTATAAACATCGATATTTATAGCCAGGTACTAGGAAAGGCAACTGGGGACGGGTTATAAAGAACATCCACATATACCGAGTGGATTAGCTAGCGGAAGTAGCTAATCTTGCCGTAGTTATCCTGAGTATGCTTGGCAGGAACTTCAATGTCGGAGATATATCGACGAGATACTGCATCAAGTACCACCATTTCTTTGCAAGATTACAAAAGGCAATATTGCAAAATTAGTTGCAATATTGCAAAAATAGCGTTATATTATTATTAAATAATATAATTAAATGGTGGGTGCGCTTATGGATAACAATTTTTACTTGGAAATACTGGAGCACACTAACATAGGGATCTTTGTCCTGGATGTCAATGGCAATTATCTCTACGTCAACGATCATTACTGCGGCCTGCTGGCCAATAAAACACGAGAATTTTATATGAATAGTTCTATGCCAAAGTTAAGGGAGCAGGGTTACTTTAAAAACGGTGTCTGGGAACAGGTACTTCGAAAAAACGCACCCGTAGTGGCCCTGCTGACCGTTACGGATAAAGATTCTAACCAAATTCACCAGTTGTTTGTCTCCGGAACACCAACCTTCAACAGTGATGGCAGTATCAAGTACATTTTCTTCATAATCGAATCCATGGAGAATTTGAATCAACGAGTTCAAGCAGGCATATTGAATACGCACAACTGTACAGATTTTAGTTTAGTTACAAAAGCACCCACTACTGACATTATTGCAGAGAGCCCTATGATGAAGGAGTTGCTGGTACTGTTGGCCAACGTGTCAAAAACAGATGCCTCCATCCTGATCGTGGGCCCAACCGGCTCTGGAAAAGAGGTTCTTGCAGAATACGCTCACCGCAACAGTTTACGTAGTAAGGGACCCTTTATCAGCATAGACTGTGCCTCTATCCCTGAAACTCTCCTAGAATCGGAGCTTTTGGGTTATGAAAAGGGAGCCTTTACCGGTGCATCCACCCAAGGCAAAATGGGACTAATCGAATCAGCCAACGGGGGTACGCTCTTTCTGGACGAAATCAACTCTATGCCCCTAGGTCTACAGGGCAAACTGCTCCGCGTGCTGGAAACTAGGACAGTTAAACGACTTGGCAGCCTTAATGCTAAGCCAATAGACTTTCGGTTGCTATGCGCCTCGAATGAGAATCTGGAAACCTTAGCCCGGAATGGCAACTTTCGCTCTGATTTATATTACCGGATTAGTGTTGTTCCAATCCACATACCGCCTCTACGGGAACGCAAAGAAGATATTGTCCCGCTCGCCTTTTTTTATCTCCAGTATTTTTGTAAAAAGTATACGCGTATGAAGGTGCTTTCCGAAGAATTGATAAATACAATGTTGTCATATGACTGGCCTGGTAACGTCCGAGAACTGAAAAACTTTATAGAGCGTATAGTCGTTACCTCATCCGATACAGACCTACAGGTCGAAACAGTACCAAAAAGTTTTTTACAGGGTACCGTTGGCAAGAATGAGCTGGAACAAATACGTCTGCCGTTTTCCCATGAGGATACTTTCTCACACCGTTCCTACATGGAGCAGTGTGAGAAACAGTTGATACAACATGCCCTGTCGCAATTTAAGACACCAGCAAAGGTCGCAGAAATATTAAAGCTGGATCTATCAAATGTTTACAGAAAAATGCGAAAATATAACTTATAGCCAATACTAAAAAGACCTTTCCTAAAATGTAATTCTTTTTCGTGTATCTTAGTCACCTTAATACAAAAAGAGCACAAAACAGTGCTCTTTTTGTATTTCAAACTGGTTAATAAAATTGACTAACTTTTACTATACTTTTATAAGTATAGCGTCTCCCTGAGCCAACCCACCGCAAAGCGATGCAACCCCATAACCGCCGCCTCTTCTTTGTAATTCGTAAAGTAGGGTAACAATAATTCTAGTACCAGTCGCACCCACGGGATGCCCCATTGCTACTGCCCCACCATTGACGTTAATTTTTTCGCGTATCTTTTCAATTGCAGCATCGTCCTTATTTCCCAAAATAATGCTTGACAAGAGTGGCACTGCTGCAAATGCTTCGTTAATTTCGATGCAACTAACTTGGTCGATCGTAAGCTGGTTCTTTTTTAAGAGATCTTTTATAGCAGTCCCGGGTACAGTTCCCATATATTTAGGTTCGCCGCCGGCAAACTCAAAATCTAATACCTCGGCTAACGGCTTAATTCCAAGTTCCTTAAGCCTGGTTTCACTAACTAAAATCATAGCAGCAGCCCCGTCATTAAGGCCTGGTGCGTTACCGGCAGTAACTGTCGGGCTTCCAAATACAGTTCTTAAGGATGACAAGCTTTCAATTGTAGTGTCCGCTTTGGGAAATTCATCTTGTTCAAAAGTAACTGTGCTCTTTTTATTTTTAACTTCAATCGGTAAGATTTCTTGCTTCCACTTTCCTGCTTTTAACGCTTCTTGATACCTTGTCTGAGAACGCAAAGCCCATGCATCCTGCATTTCTCGAGTTACGCCATATTCAACGGAGACCTGGCCGACCTCAGCCGCAACAGGTTCATAACCCTTGTACCCAAGGGGATACAACGGATCCTCTAAGGTAGCAGCTCCAAGCCTTACCCCCGAACGTAATCCCCTAGCGAGATGTGGTGTCCTACTCATAACCTCAGTACCGCCAACAAGAACAATATCAGCTTCGCGTAACCGGATTGCATCATAACCTACTTTAACTGCCCAAGTACCAGATGTGCAGGCTCTATCTACAGTCGACGATACAACAGATAATGGCATTCCGGCTTTAATTAAAGCTTGACGAGCAATAACCGGAGCAACACCTTCATTAGCTTGACAATGTGTGCAGCATCCAAGATGTACTTGTTCTATTTGATCTGGTGATATTTGACTTTCGGCAAGAATCCCTTTAAAAAGATTAGCCGCTAAGTCAACAGGATCTACGTCTTTTAGTGTACCACTTAATTTACCAATAGCGGTTCTTTTGGCTGCTATTATAAATACTCGTTCTAACATTTTTTCTCCTCCGTTCGTTAATTTATAATCAGGATATGCTAAACTAAACTTCCAAATCCGCATTATAACAAAACCTTGTCCGATCTTTTGCCTAGTGTTGTGGGCGTAACTGGATCTCCAAATTCCTTATGAAAATATTCAATAACCTATTAATAAGACGTCTAAACCGGCCGCGGCGCAAAGTGCTAACAGTCCTGTAAGCATCTTCTTGCTTTCAGCCCACTTTATCGAACGGGCAGCCACTAGCATGTAACCCAGGCGGTGAGAACATGTGTCTCTCGCTGCTTCGCAGTTACACATACCAACCGCCGTTGATCCGCAGAATCTGACCTGTAATATAATCGGCCTCATCTGATGCTAAGAAAACACAGCCAGACGCTATATCTTCCGGTTTTCCCATACGCGCGAGCGGAATTTGTTTAACAAAGAAGTATTTTACTTTATCTGGAAGAATGGCAGTCATTTCCGTTTCAATGAAACCTGGAGCGATTGCATTGACTGTTATGTTCTTACGCGCCAGCTCCTTAGATAAAGATTTTGTTGCGCCGATTACGCCCGCCTTAGCTGCTGCATAATTAGTCTGGCCTACATTGCCCATTTCGCCGGCAATGGAGGCGATATTAATAATTTTGCCTCGCTGCTTAGGAATCATATGTTTAAGGACGGTTTGCGAACAAAGGAATACCGATTTTAAATCAACATTCATAACCGCATCCCATTGCTGATCTGTCAGGTCCATAATCATTCCATCGCGTGTAATTCCCGCATTATTGATAAGGATATCAATCGTTCCAAACTTGTTTACTGTCTCTGCTACCATATCCTCGACGTCATCTCTTTTAGATACATCGCATTTTATTGCCAGCGCTACATCGCCAGCCTTCTCTATTTCCGCTTTTACATTATGGCAAAGGTCATAATTAACATCAACCACAACAACTTTAGCGCCTTCTTTCGCCATACGTACTGCAATTTTTTGGCCAATTCCCTGGCCTGCGCCCGTAACTATAGCTACTTTATCTTGCAGCCTCATGTTTGCTCCTTCTATTTTAAACTTCCATTTTTCATTTTTACTTGAATCGGGGCACGTCGAAATATTTCAGATTATCCATACTAATTGGAAGATCCCCCGCCTCAATACCCCTTACGACCTTTACAACGGTGTCGTTAAACGGTGTAGCAATACCTACTTTCTTGCCCTCATCACAAATAAAGCCGTTAATCATACCGACTTCTGTTAGCTTGCCTTTTTCCAGGTCTTGCAGCATACTGGCTTTGGCTGGACGCATGCTATTTGAGATGATGTTATAGAAAATCATTTGTGAATTCTTGAATTCTTCTTCTGTATCAATGATCCCCATAGGCGTCACATCGTTTCCCCAGAAGGGAGGCATTGTGTAACCCACTGTTTTGCAGATAGCAACTGCCTCTTGGGCGATATAACTCATGCAAGCGCTCGCTTTAGGATTGTCAATAATGTCTCCGAAAGTGCACCCCAAGGAGGCTGACATTCCACTCCAACAGCTATTAAGCATAACCTTTAGCCAACGCGCTCCCATTAAATTATCGGTAATGATTACCGGCCCCATTTTTTCCAGCGCTTTTGCAACCTTCTTAATGCGATCCCCGATTACACCATCCATCTCGCCTATTTCGAACAAACTATCTTTAGTAATATCACTGGTTAACTCAGAAACGCCAGGTTCAATAAAGGTCGCACCCCATAGTACTGTTCCTCCAACAGTTCTTTCCTTGCCAACTATTTCGGCAACGCTTGGTTCTGGAACCCCATTTTGGAGTGTGCAGACAGTGCTATCGGCATTCAGGAACGGCAGAAGTTGAGTCAGTACTTCCTTGTTGACAGTCTGTTTGGTGAAAAGAAATACCAGATCGTATTTGCCTTCCATTTGGTCGGGGGTAATCGCCCTGACAGGCACTGTCAAATCCGCAAATCGGATTATACGTGCCCCCCTTTCATTCAATGCTTTGACATGATCCATATAATTATCTATTAAAATAGTTTCATGCCCATTTTTGTTCATATATGCACCTAAAACCGTCCCCATAGCGCCACAACCTAATATTGCAGTTCTCATCGCTTTTTTCTCCTCCATCCAATCTATATATTTAAAACTTCAGCACGCCATTGTGCCTGGTCCTATTCAATAGGGTTTAGCTTTCTTATAGGCTTTTGCTAGCGGTGTGCGGCCATAGGCCACCGCTCATCTTACTAGCGGTTTTATACCCAGCATTTCGCGAGCTTCGGCAGGCGTAGCGATCTCCTTGCCAAATTCCTTAACTACCCGGATAGCACGCTCTACCAGCATCACGTTCGATGCTTTTACACCTTTGGAATACATTACGTTATCCTCCAAACCAACTCGGATGCCATCCGCCCCCAGAGCTAAGGCTGCATACATTATGGGTAAGTGGCCTTTACCAATACCAAAAGCGGACCACTTAGAGTTCTCCGGCATATGCCTAACTAGGTACTGGAGGTTTTCCACCGTGGACTCCATACCACCCAAAACACCCAAAACAAACTGGCAGTAAAGAGGCTGGTCCAGAATACCGGTTTTAAGATAGTGCTTGGCATTGCCAATCATGCCCATATCGAAAATTTCCAACTCAGGTTTAACATCGTACTCTTTATAACACTTGGCTAATTCCTCCAGGAACTGAGGGGAGTTTTCGAATACCTGAGCGCAGCCCCAGTTCATGGTGCCTATGTCATATGAACCCATTTCAATTTCAGGGATGGACTTGAAATGAGCCGTCCGACTCTGCGAAAAATCAAAGGTTCCGGAGGAGGTGCAGCAAATAATCACATCACATTCTTTGCGGGCACGCAATAATTCAACGGTTTTTTTGAACCTAGCAGGCTCCATGGTGCCCCTACCAACGTCGTCTCTCATATGCAAATGCACGATGGCAGCGCCAGCCTTCCAGCAGTTATACGCATCTTCTGCGATTTCCTCTGGTGTAGTAGGAATGTGCTCATTCAAATCCTTGGGGGTAACAGCACCAGTCAGAGCAGCAGTGATAAAAACTTTAGTCGCTATAAAAATCATCCTTTCTAATTTATTTGGACGCTTATCTGATTATAAATCCGATAGTCGAACAATTTATCCTTAGAAATACCTATCTTCTCCCGGCTTACGTCCATGTGCTTATATAAAGCAAAATGTATGCCAATTTTATAATAAGAGCATATTTTTTTGCTTACTCTTATGAATGGAGTTGCGTACTTGCCAGATGCCACAACCTATTGAACCCTTTTTCACATACAAAAAATGGGGTAAATTATAATTAGCCTTAGGTGCAACTAAACACCGCCACTCTTTGCAAAACCGCCAAAAAGGCAATATTGCTAAAATTATTTGCAATATTGCCTTTTCATGTTAATTATTAATGCGGAACTTTCGCCAGCGAATTTAAGGCGGCTTTAATATCATCCTTATATAACCTTTCCTCTTCCTCCAAACAAACTCGTGAAATGTCTGCCGTTAAGACTATACGGGATTCAGTTCTCCAGCTTAGTTCCATCGATAAATACGCTCGACAGAGACAGTTCGCCCTCTTGGGCCAACCGCCGTATAAGCTGGGCGAACAGGTCATCGACCACCTCGGCCAGCCGTTCGCTGCGAAATCGGGTAATCGTAGCATGAGCGGGAGCTTTCTCCCGGCCTAAGAGGTACATGAAGTTGACGTCTCGCCGGCAGGCTTGTTCCAGCTTGCGGCCGGAGTAGATGCCGTTCATATAGCCGTAAACGAGGATTTTGAACAGACGCTTTGGTGAGATCTCGATTCTCCCCTGACGGGAGTACGCGGCGTATAATTTTCTATAGACCATCCTTTCCAAGACCGCGTTGAGCAACCGCACCGAATCATCTGCCGGATTCATTTCCCCGATGTCCATCGGCATGACCAGTTGATATACATTTGCTTCTGTTGTATAAATTGATTGTATTTTTTCGGACTTCACAACCTGATTTTACAACAAAAGAACGGTTTCCCGCTGCCGGTTACCGTTCTTTTGTTCATCTTAGGGACTCTCTTAGCGCGACAGCCCCTTTTGGTGAAGTCTATAAAACTAAGACTTTTTCAGTGGCCACACATATACCTTCCTCTTTGTAGTAAATCTTAGGGTTATCCGTAGATCACGATCCCGATCGGAATAACAATGATCAGGGCAAGGACTGTCGCAACGATATGAGCCCACCAAAAGTGCTTATAAGCTTGGGCGTGGGTCAAGCCGCAGACAGCAAGAACGGTAATTGTGGCACCGCTGTGTGGCATAGCGTCGAAGCAGCCCGAAGACATTACCGCGATACGATGAATTAGGTCGGGAGCGACACCCAGAGCCAGGTATTTAGCACTTAGAGTCTCTAGAACGATGCCCAGTCCGCCTGAGGCGGAACCAGTCATACCGGCAACGATGTTAGTAGCCAAAGACAGCGACAAAATGGGGTGCCCGCCCATGTTGAGTAGCCAGTCGGAAATGACTACGAATCCCGAAGTAGCGGCCATAGCCATTCCATAACCAACATCGGCAGAGGTGTTGACTATGGGAACCACAGCGTTCAAGGCGCCTTTATTAATTGTTTGCATCTTGTTGTTAAAGAATTTCCAAAATAGAATTAAGGTGGCGATAACACCGCCGAAAAGGGCTATGACAACATCCATTTTTAAAACGTTTAGCATAATAAATACTGTGATAGGAGGAAGTAAACACAGCCATACATTAGGAAGACCGTGAGGCGAAGAGAATTCTTCCCCGGAAACCATCCCACTGGTCGGAGCTTCAAAATTTTCATTACGAGCATGGCAGCGGCGTAATTGGTCTTTGAAATACCAAACGTTGAAAATTATAATAATGATAGAGGCAAGTATACCGATTACTGGGCCTGCCATCGCAGTAGTTCCCAGGTACTTAGTAGGCATGATATTTTGGATCGACGGTGAGCCAGGGAGCATAGTCATGGTGACGGAGCCCAGGCCGAGAATCAGTGCGGCCACAAACAAGTGCCAAGGGATATTAAGTTCTTTAAAAAGTGGCCTTGCGATAGGCAACACAGCAAAGATGACGACAAACAGGCTTATTCCGCCATACGTCATAACCATTGTAATGATAGCGATTGCCCATAGAACCTTCTCTTGGCTTTTGGCGCCCAGAACCTTTAAAATCCCCAGGGCAATGGAACGAGCCGCGCCACAGTCTTCCATAAACTTGCCGAAAACAGACCCGGCGAGGAAGATAAGATAGAACTTGCCGGCATAATTGACAAAGCCTTTCATATACGGGCCAACAAGGGCCTCGAAAGGATCCATACCTGAAAACAGCGAGACAATCACTACGGCCGCAGGAGCAAGGACAATGATGTGGAATCCTCGCAAGGCCAGCCAAATGAGAAACCCTAATGAAACAATAATACCCAAAACACTTAGCGTCATAAAACAATCTCCCCTTTTTCGAATTTCACTGCGCATTTATATACTACGGTGCAATAATCATGCCAAATTTTTAGGAATGTGCACTGCTCCAGTAATAGCGGCAGTAATTATAAACTTTATTCACATGAAACGATCGTATAATAAGTTTCGCACAACTGAAAAAGAGCTACCTAGGAATTGATAAGAAACCAATATTCGGCTAATTTGCCTCCTGAAGATTTTTGCTGTTTTGCACCAATCTTGAGTTTATACAAATTGTGGGATACTCCCAAATCTAAGCCTTTTTCAGGTCCTCCCCACGTCACCCCTTTTTAAGTTAGTCTCCGATTGTTTTTCCTAACTTAAAATCCGGTTTGATTTTACGGAGTTTTCATGCCATATCAAACCGGCTTAAGTAATCAAAGATATTGGCACTTGGTTTTTGCTTCGGTCTCTTTGGCAAGTTCCACTACTTTGTCATTGTAGGGAGTAGCGATACCGAACTCTCGTCCTTTTGTGCACACGATGCCGTTAATCTAATCGATTTCCGTCTTCCTTCCCATTTCGAAATTCTGCAACATGCTGGCCCTAAGCTTCCATAATCTATTGAGCCCTTTTGCACATACAAAAAATGGGACAAATTATAGTTAGCTTAGTACAACGAAATACTGCCATTCTTTGAAAAACCGCCGAAAAGGCAATATTGCTAAAATTATTTGCAATATTGCCTTTTCGCGTTATATTATTTTAAATAATACTTTTCAGATGAGTCGCGATGTTGCTTAACGAATGCGATAATATTTCAACTTGAGATAATAATTTAGAAGAAAAATTGGAAGCTAAGGTCCCACTCTTTGTCTTTCAAAGTACCGACTTTCTGTTTGAGGTCGCTATATGCGGCCGTAAAGACAACTCCTTTGGAGAAAACGTTCTGGTAGGCAACAGTTAAAGCCTTTACGTTGTCATCAGTATACATTCCGTTCACCAGAGCCTGAGCCATCGCGTTGCCGTTGTAGGAGCTTGCGCCCGCATAAGCGGACATTACCGGAACAGCGTTGGCGTCAATGTTCCGATAATTGATCAGGAAGCCTTGATCATGAGCTTTTGCCGGGTTGACTATGCCAGCAAACGGGTAAATTACAGTGCTTGGATTGGTGGCCAGTTGGACCATCCAAGCTTTCGGGTTGGTCCCGGAATAGGCCCCTTCGCTAATCTTGTTGGCGACATATTCACTCATCAGATAAAGGCCACCATGCTTGTAATTCAGACCCACATCGATTTGGTTGCCACCCATGTTGTTCCAAGCGGTGGGGACAAAGAGGGGGCTTGCAGCTACATTGCCAAAGCCGTAGTCGGTATAAGCAATGTTTAACTTGAGGTCCTTACTGGCCTTAAAGTTTAAGTTAAGAAGACCGAACTCAGAGTTGGTTGCCACGTCAGCAACCATGAATTGTGCGGTGGTCACATCGCTTAGCTTTTGGGTGAAGATCACGCCGTCATTATTCATGCTTTTGGCATTCAACAGGCCGTTGGTGATGCCGTGAGTGCCGAAGCGGCCAATGGTGATCATATCAATACCGGCGAAGTCCTTAATGTTGAAGAACGCGCGGTTGAATCCTATGGTGCCGGTGGAACCATTGCCGAAGTAGCCGCCAGCTTCGAGACGGGCAGTGTAGGCGACTTTGTCGTTGACCGCGCCGTTCAGATGGATGCGTTGCCGATAGTCAAACTGGCTCGTGCCCTTAACGGTTGAAGCTTCGTTACCCATGTAGCGGATGCGAGATTCATACGTAAGGCCCACATTGTTTTTAGTTTCAAGTTTTGCTACGCGTTTATCCAGGTTGTTAAGTTCCAGAGCAAACTCAGCAGCAAGTTTATCAATTAGTGCTTTTTGAACAGCGTCGGCCTTAGATGAGTTTTGCATAGCCTGATATACGATTTGGGCCATTTCATAACGGGTCATAGATTTCTCACCCCGGAATTCGCCATCACCATATCCATCGATAATTCCAACTCGGGCTAATTCTTGTACCGCCACATACGCCCAATGCTTGGCGGGTAAGTCAACGAAGGAGTTGTTCGGAGCGGCGAAAACCGAACTGGCAATACTCAGTACAAATACGAGTGCGAGTAGGGTTACGAGAGTCTTTTTCATTATTTTCCTCCTTAGGTTTTGTTATTTACTAAGCCTCAAGCTAAGGAACAATGAGTTTACCGTGTTACCTCAATATCCCTTGAGAGAGCTTATCCTACGCCTACTTCGAAAACCACTCCCGGGAACCTAAGGTACACCTCCTTTCTTCCCATCGATTATCTTCGGCGAATGGACTGCAGATACCAATATGAACTATCCTAACACTTTTATGTTATGCAAACTTTGTGCCAACAAGAAAAACCGCTGGCGCGGTCTTTTGGCTTTGCGCCTGGCAGATAAAGGTGACAAACAAGAGCCTGAGCTTATTTTGGCATCGACCCAAAAGTAACAAAAAGTCTAGGCCCGAAGCCTCCAAGAGCTGAAAAGCCAGCGGTATTCCTAAAATCCGAAACTCGCTACGCTCAAACAGTACGGATTTCTTAACGGAATACCGCTGGCTTTTCTCCTGCGGAACGCTTTTTCCGGCAAAGGGCCGGGGGTTACGGGGGCGCCTTCTCCTTGCCCAAACCGGGCATTATCCTTGGCGATCCTTGGTCTATAAGGACTTTCTGCCTCGCAAAACTTATACTTTCTGATCTTAATAAAAAAAGACCTGCATTCGCAGGCTATCTGATTAACTTGCGTTTCTGAAATCCCATCAGCCCTTTTGGTATATACAAAAAATGAGATAAATAATTTTAACCTAGTTGAGTGAGACACTGCCATGCTCTTTGCAAAAACACAAAACAAATGGCAATATTGCAATTATTTTTTGCGATATTGCCATTTATTTTGTGTTGATTATTTAAAATAAATATTTTTTTAGATGAGTAGCAACACATGGGCTCTTGGTTTCGGATGGCAAATGGCACGCTCTACGTCAACAATCTCAACTGCTGCATGTCAATAGTGAGCTGTCCCCTTTTTTTGGTGCCAAAATCATAGTTAAGTTTCCAATGTCCCCCCCCCTAAACCTGCTTCAATTGAGGTGATAACCTTCATAAATGGCAGTCCTTCAGCGACGCTATAAATATGCACACAAGCATAAGAGATTAAAAAGCATTGAGTCTTAAAACAGATATCATAACAAAAATAAACACGATACTCAATAATAGGGTAATAACAGGCATCACTATAAAAGGCAATTTTGCAAAACTTGTTGTAAAATTGCAAAAATAGCGTTATATTATTATTAAATAATATAATTAAATGAATGTGGGTGCGCTTATGGATAACAATTTTTACTTGGAAATACTGGAGCACACTAACATAGGGATCTTTGTCCTGGATGGCAATGGCAATTATCTCTACGTCAACGATCATTACTGCGGTCTGCTGGCCAATAAAACACGAGAATTTTATATGAATAGTTCTATCCCAAAGTTAAAGGAGCAGGGTTACTTTAAAAACGGTGTCTGGGAACAGGTACTTCGAAAAAACGCACCCGTAGTGGCCCTGCTGACCATTACGGATAAAGATTCTAACCAAATTCACCAGTTGTTTGTCTCCGGAGCACCAACCTTCAACAATGATGGCAGTATCAAGTACATTTTCTTCATAGTCGAATCCATGGAAAATTTGAATCAACGAGTTCAAGCAGGCATATTGAATACGCACAACTGTACAGATTTTAGTTTAGTTACAAAAGCACCCACTACTGACATTATTGCAGAGAGCCCTATGATGAAGGAGTTGCTGGTACTGTTGGCCAACGTGTCAAAAACAGATGCCTCCATCCTGATCGTGGGCCCAACCGGCTCTGGAAAAGAGGTTCTTGCAGAATACGCTCACCGCAACAGTTTACGTAGTAAGGGACCCTTTATCAGCGTAGACTGTGCCTCTATCCCTGAAACTCTCCTAGAATCGGAGCTTTTGGGTTATGAAAAGGGAGCCTTTACCGGTGCATCCACCCAAGGCAAAATGGGACTAATCGAATCAGCCAACGGGGGTACGCTCTTTCTGGACGAAATCAACTCTATGCCCCTAGGTCTACAGGGCAAACTGCTCCGCGTGCTGGAAACTAGGACAGTTAAACGACTTGGCAGCCTTAATGCTAAGCCAATAGACTTTCGGTTGCTATGCGCCTCGAATGAGAATCTGGAAACCTTAGCCCGGAATGGCAACTTTCGCTCTGATTTATATTACCGGATTAGTGTTGTTCCAATCCACATACCGCCTCTACGGGAACGCAAAGAAGATATTGTCCCGCTCGCCTTTTTTTATCTCCAGTATTTTTGTAAAAAGTATACGCGTATGAAGGTGCTTTCCGAAGAATTGATAAATACAATGTTGTCATATGACTGGCCTGGTAACGTCCGAGAACTGAAAAACTTTATAGAGCGTATAGTCGTTACCTCATCCGATACAGACCTACAGGTCGAAACAATACCAAAAAGTTTCTTACAGGGTACTATACCTGATACAGACCTCCAGGTCGAAACAGTAGCAAAATTTTTTTTACAGGGTACCGTCGGCAAGAATGAGCTGGAACAAATACGTCTGCCGTTTTCCCATGAGGATACTTTCTCACACCGTTTCTACATGGAGCAGTGTGAGAAACAGTTGATACAACATGCCCTGTCGCAATTTAAGACACCAGCAAAGGTCGCAGAAATATTAAAGCTGGATCTATCAAATGTTTACAGAAAAATGCGAAAATATAACTTGTAGCCAATACTTAAAAAGACCTTTCCTAAAAAGCAATACTTTTTCGTGTATCTTAGTCACCTTTAAGACAAAAAGCCGCTATCATGCAAAGGGTGAGGTAGCGGCTTAGCATTTAATGGAGCAAACTTCCAAATAGCAGAAACACACATGGAAACACGGGTTAGGGTGCGGTAGTGATGTACTTTCCTCAAGCCACAATGCAATTGCTTGTCCCGGAGTAACAGATGGACATGATTACTCAGTAAACAATAGGCATAAAATATTCCTGCCTAACTCACACTAATTAGGTAAGATTGATAAACCGACACCTGTACATATAGCCGGTCCTCTGAGAAAATAAAGCAAGAGAGCCGAGGAGAACGGATATATAACCCTAACACTACCATTTTTTTGTTAAAAGCTGGAGGAAAAGATGAAAAAAATGATTGTACTGGTATTATTACTGGTAGTTGCAACAAGTTTCCTTGCCAGCTATGGCAGAAAGGAAAAATCAAATATATCGTACAAGGTTAGCCCGGAAATGACTGCCGTAAAAGAGCAAATGAAAGAAATGATGAAAATGCACGGCATGGGTAAATCAGGTAGCATTGATTATATCACGCTTAGAGAAACCATCGATAAGGCTTCGGAAAAAATGCCTGCTGAACCAGGTGTGACCTTTACAAAGGGTCAGTTAGGCGGTGTTCCAGTTGAGCTATCGGCTCCGGAAAAGCTTACCGGAGATAATATTATCCTCTACATTCACGGCGGTGGTTTTACAACCGGAAGTGCTCTTGGTTCACGCGGGTTTGCTTCACAGCTGGCTTCAGAAGCAGGACTTAGAGTATATTCCTTATCGTATCGTCTCGCTCCTGAAAATCCATACCCAGCAGCACAAAATGACTGTTATACAGTATATACACGCCTGCTCGGAAAATATCCTGATAAGAAAATTGCTGTCATAGGCGACAGTGCTGGAGCTAATCTGGCACTGGTAACGACATTAAAAGCAATGGATGACGGTATTACACTTCCAACATCTGTTACAGTATACAGTCCTGTTGTTGATTTGACAGGTACCATTGACAGAAACAAAAACAGTGCAACAGACATCATCATCAGTGCCGATATTGATAGTGAGATCAAATCCTACCTCAAAAACAACAATCCTTATGATCCATATATTTCACCACTCTATGGCAATTATAAGGGATTTCCACCACTGAAAATTGTCTGTGACAGCGCCGAAGTTCTAACTGAGGACTCTGAACGTTTAGCTAAGAAAGCAAAAGAAGCAGGTGTCAACGTTGATCTGCAAAAATTTGAGGGAACTTTTCATGCTTTTCCTATTACAGGAAAAGGAACTCCTGAAAGTTATAAAGTTCTCCGGGATACCGCTAAATTTATCAAAGATCACTTTAACTGAATCACATTGCATCTTAATTCAGCATCAATTTTAATCCCCATCGCAGCACAATTTTCACCTGTATCAGATTAATTACTCTTATCCCCTTCAATCCAAATTTCCATTTTTTCACCTCTTTCGTTATGTTTTGAGGCACAAAAAAGCCTCTAATATATATAGCCACGGGAAACGCAAATTCGCACCCCCTATCCCAAAAAAATTTTTCATCTTTTTTAAGGCCTTTACTTAAGCGATTACGAATTGTGCTTTCATAAACGCCTTCTTCACGAGCAATCTCCGAGATTGATTTCTTGCAAAGTACACTTTCTGAAGCAAATTGGGTTGCTGAGGAAGCAATTCATTCAGCGCCTGGTGTAAGGCTTCCCTTGTTTCCCTCACTTCGATGGAATCAGTAAGCTATTCGCCGGCAGCCTCTAGTTGAACGCTCCACTCCGCCAAAGAGTCAATTGAATTATGTCTTCGAGTTTCCCACCGGTCTCTATTTCTGACTTTTTTGTCATTCCATGCATATTCCGGCGCGGGAGTGCAACTGGACCGTTTAACATTGTGCATGCATTCCGCTTAGATTGTGCATAGTTGCCGCTAGTCGTTGTGCACAGGGCTTGTAACATTGAACAGTCTGGGCAGGTCGGGGTAGTCCCGGCCGACAGGGAACTATCCGGTAATGCCTTATTTCTTTCATGGAATCACCCTGGATCACAATGATATAAGAGTCGTGGACAATGCGATCACAGATGGCGTCAGCCAATGTGGGCTCGCTGATCTTGAGATGCCAGCCGGCAACATCGAACTGAGAGCAAAAGATGGTGGATGCCCGCTTTGATGCTCGGGTGGCATATGCGCCGCCATAGTACTATACTGCCCCTTGTGTCCGTACAGCCGTGGATGAGCGCAAATGCGGTTGATATACATTTGCTTCTGTTGTATAATTTGATTGTATTTTCTCGGGCTTCACAACCTGATTTTACAACAAAAGAACGGTTTCCGGCTATGCCGGTTACCGTTCTTTTGTTCGTCTTAGGGGCTCTCTTAACGCGACAGCCCCTTTTAGGTAGTTCAGAACAACTCCACTGGCTCGATATTCCCTGTCACTATACGCTTTGGCTCTTGGGGCCGCTTACCTAATTTTGATTTCCTGTTTTAAACCTAAGGTGAGTTACCAGGCAATACCAATACTTTCCAAAAGCAATAACTATAACTATTTGTTGTAAGTATACTGCCGCGGAGCTCCTAGTCCTAGCATTTCTCTAGACTGAGCAGGAGTTGCAATCGGCCTTCCTAATTCTTTGGCGATTCGTACAACCCTCTCAACCATTTGGGCATTACTGGTTGCGAGTTGATGAGGACCATAAAATACGTTATCTTCTAGACCAACCCTAACATGATGTCCAAGGGCTATAGCCAAAGTTATCATGGCTGTCTGGGCAGCACCTATCCCGATAACACTAAACAGTGAATCTTTGGGAAGTAAGCGGGTTACTGAGAGCATATTCTCAACAGATGGGTAAATTCCAGTACCATTAAAAATCATTTGCACCCAGTGCGGTCCTTTGAGCAAGCCCTTGTTAATCAAGTTAGAGATATATTTAATATTTGTGATATCATACATCTCTAACTCTGGTTTAACCCCGTTCTCATTCATAAGTTCCACTGTTCTGGCAGCATCTCCCATAGTCATCAAATATGACACATCCCACGTCTCATCGTTGTCGCGACCACTCAGAGGCGGTTTTCTAGCCGCAAGTTTTAACGTTGAGGAAAATGAAGCTATATCAACACTTGCAACTTCCGGTTTTGCGCCAATAGACACCAACAATTGCGGAGAAGCCGATCCGTCTGGTTTCAACATTCGCCCACCAAGGCATGTATTATTGATGATAACCTCTGGGCACTTTTCGCGTACTAAACTGTTGACTTCGAGATAATCTTCCGTCTTCGGGGTATTAACTGCTAGATTGTTTTTGTCCCTAACATGTATGTGTATGAGACTTGCACCCGCATTATATACGTCATACGACTGCTGTACCTGTTCTTCGATAGTCTCAGGCAAATTGGGATTGGACTCTTTACCATGGACGCCGCCTGTAATGGCGCACGATATAATTAATGGGGCGAATTTCGTCAGCCCATAACGCGAAACTTTGTCAACATAATCGATAGTTTCCCGATAGTCACCAAGTAAATAGTTTTTCAGTTCAGACATTTTTCTACCTCGCTTCTTTTAGTACTTCTTTGTAACTTGAGAAGATTAGTTAAACCTGCCCAGATAACTAAAATCGTTAACCCCACCTCTTGCCTGCCTCTTTAACTAATTCAACCACTTTCATTATTAAAGGATGTAGGGATTACAAATTCACGCCCCTTTTGACAAACAAACCAGGGTGCCAGAAATGACCAGGGGGCATTTTACTGATTTAACGAAGTTGAAAAACAGCCAACAAATTTGTCTCATCCGCGACACCATGAAATCAGATGATACCCGCCGCTCTCAAAGCGGTGTTTTTTCCGAAGGCTGCTCAATATTGTCAGCCAACGCCGAATGTTATTGATTGAGAACAGGATTAACCCCTAGTTTTTTCCCGCCTGCCTCATAAAGATAAAAACCTGCTCCAGATTTTCTACCCAGGTATCCGGCTTTCACCATTTTTCGCAGCAAAGGTGCTGGGCGGTACTTCGAGTCACCCAGTTCGGAATAAAATACTTCTATGGCAGCCAGGAGGACGTCCAACCCGACCATATCAGCTAATGCCAAGGGACCCATAGGGTGATTACAGCCACATTTCATGCCATTATCAATGTCTTCGACTGTTCCAATACTCTCGTCTAAAATTTGCACAGCTTCATTCAACATCGGAATCAGTATACGGTTTACAATAAAACCCGGCATGTCTTTAGCGACAACCATGACCTTTTCTAGGCGTTCGCCGACTTCTCGCGCAGCGGATAGCGTATCTTCAGAGGTTCGTAGACCCCGTATGATCTCCAGCAGCTTCATTACGGGAACCGGTGAGAAGAAGTGCATGCCTATAAACTTCTCCGGGCGCTTCACTACAGAGGATAGAGCGGTCAAGGAAATCGATGAGGTGTTCGAGGACAGTATCGTCTCAGGTGGGCAGATAACATCCAATTTTTCAAAAACTGCTCGCTTTGCTTCAAAGTTTTCGTAGATTGCCTCAATGACAAATTGGCATTCTGCGGCAGAAGCCAGCTCCATAGAACAAGTAAGTCGTTTCATACAGGCGTCTTTTTCCTCGTGAGACATAAAGCCTTTGGCAACGCTACGGTTCAGACGCTCCTCAATCCCAGTAGCTCCATTTGCCAGCGTGGACTCGCTAATATCATTGAGAATTACGTCATAGCCACTCTGAATGGCGACCTGGGCAATGCCAGCCCCCATAAGACCGGCTCCAATTACAAAGATTTTTTTGATTTCCATAACATAGTAAACTCCTTTACAAGTATTTAAATTTAAAAGGCAATCTATCTTCCTAATCATTGCAATAATCATGCCAAACTAATAATGTTCGTAAACCATGATTTTTAAAAGATCAGGATCGCTTCGGAAAGTTAAATCCGTAAAAAAGCTGTTTTCAGCTTAGCGTACAATCATATTTTTTTGTAATACTCTGCACAATCGCTCTACTATCTGTCATTTTATACTTACATCAAAAATACTAAATACTTCGTTTTCCCTGAGTACATTTATGGTTAGACCAATTGTTAGTATAAAATTACATATGTGGTTTTATAATCCATGGACGGCAAGGGCCAGTGTCTGGACAACGCACGGCCGGAGCGCTTTTTTCGGACTCTTATACAACCGCATTTACATCAACGAATATGAGACTCCCCGCGATCTGCATCATGCTCAGGGAGTATATGAAGACCTACAATACCCATCGTCCACTTTCCGCACTGGGCGGAGTATGCCCTGCTCAATATTATCTCGGAAACATGCCCAGCGAGGCTGTTTCATATCAAAAAACATAGAAAGGAGCATAACTTAGGTTTCTCCATTCTGTGTCTTGACGTTGGGGAGCATTATATAATACTCCCCTTTCGATTAATCACCGTGTCCATTAAATATAGATAATCCTTTTTGTTTACCTTCTATATGCTTTTTCGTCAGAATACCCAAAGTATTCACAAGATTTCATGTGAATTGAAGCACAAGTCATGCAGACCTTAATTTTTATGTATTTTTTATTGCTTATGATGATTGCAAAAACGCAAAAAAATTTGCAAATGCGCATCAATATCTTGCGTATTTGCAAATTTCTATATTGAGCTTGTTGCCTTTTCATAATATATATACTATCAAGCTATTCTATGGGTGCTACGGTCAACTACTCTTATAGCCAGCCGGCAGTTTGGTGCAGCCGGTTGAACGTCTTTTTCTCATGGATACGACTTCCAAGGTGGTCAATGAGGGCGACTGGAAACCATGGTGTCTACGGGACAAGAAAAATCAAGAAGGAACTGCAAAAATTAGACTATCAGATATCACGCCGCCGGATTGGCAGGATCATGAAAAAGAAGGGGCTAGTGACTTGCCAAAGTTTTGAATTATGATTAAGCTATACAGGGGGGTATAGCGATGAACAAGAAATATCATGTAAAATTGAGCGATATAGAGCGAACAACTATCCAAAAAATCCTAGACAATGAGACTACATCCAAATACATAAGGAAACGCTGCAACGTACTCCTGCATACAGATGAGAATGCAGGCAAACCACCAAAACAGGAAGAGATTGCCAAACGATGCGGCGTATCGGACGTAACGGTGTATAGTCTGGTGAAAGAATACGATACGCAAGGAATGGAATATTGCCTGCGCCGGCGCAAGTATGCAACGCCGCCAAACCCGCCAATTGTAACTGGTGAAAAAGAGGCGCGAATCATAGCCTTGGCCTGCGGCGCGGCTCCGCATGGGCGAGCGCGCTGGACAGTACGCCTGCTAGCGCAAAAGGTGATAGAACTGGGGATAATGGAAACTGTGAGCCATGAAACCATCCGCACCGCTTTAAAAAAACACAACTTAAGCCTCACCTGAAAAAAGCAATGGTGCATACCGCAAAAATACAGCAGCGAATTTGTAAGCCGTATGGAAGATATCCTTGAAGTTTATGCGATGCCCTATGAGGAAACTATCCCGCTTATTTGCATGGATGAGCAGCCCTACCAACTGCTGGATGATTTATTGAAGCCTTTGCCAATGGAGCCGGGAAAAGTCCGGAAAGAAAATTATGAATATGTGCGCCAAGGAGCGTGCAGCATTTTTGTATTCACAGAGCCAGTAAAAGGCGTACCAAAATTGATTGGGCGCTTCACATTGAGGAACTACTGGATGTCTTTTATCCAAACGCAGCAAAAGTCCGGCTGGTAATGGACAATTTGAATACGCATTCTATCGCTTCGCTACATGAAGCCTTTGCACCGGAAAAGGCACTGCGTTTGGCTAAACGCCTGGAAATTCACTATACTCCAAAGCATGGTAGCTGGCTTAATATCGCTGAAATCGAATTGAATGTGATGACGCTTCAATGTTTGGGAAGACGCATTCCGACCATTGATTTGCTGAATCGTGAATTATCTGCTTGGGAACAGCAGCGTAATTCTGCGGGTAAAACAGTTGATTGGCACTTTACTACAGCTCAGGCAAGAGATAAATTAAAACACCTGTATCCTAAGTTATAACTTTGGCGAGTCACTAGTTTCAAAGTATACGGTTGCCCAGTTTAACCCCTAGAGGCAGAAATGCAATGAACAGCCTGTTCAAAATGAATTAAAGAGGCAATTTACAGGCCAAGCCCCCTATGTGGTCGTTGTTAGTGACCTAACCTATGTCCGGGTCAATTATAAATGGAATTATGTGTGCATCCTGATTGATTTATTTAACCGAGAAATTATCGGCTATAGTGCTGGCATCCATAAAGATGCCCAATTGGTCTACGATGCCTTTGCAACCGTGAAGACAGATCTGCGTAAAATTCAAATGTTTCATTCTGACAGGGGCAGTGAATTTAAAAGTGAACTGATTGATGAGGTATTACAACCTTTAATATTAAACGTTCCTTGAGTATGAAGGGCTACCCCTATGATAATGCTGTGGCCGAAGCAACTTTTAAGATTTTTAAAACGGAATTTGTGTATGGACGAAATTTTGATAGTTTGCCTCATCTGCGCCATGAACTTGCTCAGTACATTGACTGGTTTATAATATACGAATTCATGGTTCGCTCAATTACTTAACGCCCGTTCAATTTCGACAACAGACCTTATAAGATATGTCCGACTAAGTGTTGACAATCCAAAAACCGCCACGCCTCAAAGCCAGCTCACGCGTGTGTTTGGTGTAATTGACAAGGCTACTTTGGAGCGCGGAACAGGCACTGTGCTTTGTACGACTGATAGGCTGTCGGCGTTTGACAGCCGGAATTTGATTGTGCCTATTTGGGGGATATAGGTTAAAATGCCTTTGGCCGTTACTTTGGTAATGGCTAAAGGCATTTTATATTATTCTGATAAAGAGGCCGTTATTCTGACATTGGTTGAGCGTTTCACCAATAACTACCTTGCCATTCGAATTCCTGGTAAAACCAGCGAGGCTATAATGGACACCATGAACATGCTGTACGCTGAATACGGAGGATGCTTAACAAGGTATTCAAGAGCATTACAAATCTAGAATTACTTATAATTGTTAAAAAACCGTCACCGATTGACTTTCGTCACAGTGACGGTTTTCTGAAATATTACGAATCAGCTCGGACACCTTCACCAAACAAACGAATCTTCCGAAATGTTCGTAATAAGCAATTCATTCCCCCGAACACTGACTCTGGCGTTATGCTCAATATCATACCCAGTCATAAGGTTACTGCTTATAGACATCTCGTATTAGTTCATATGCCACCTCCCTTTCCGATGATATTACTGTTTCTCCGCCTTTTTTTCCGCCAGGCGGACCACGCCCGCCCCCTCCGGCGGATTCTTCTTCAACACCCCGGCGTCGATGAGCTGCTTGATAATATTCTCCTGTACCGCCAGCGACTGGACAAAGCCTTCCAGCGGCATAACGATCCGGCGGTTGACTTCGACCACCGGCTGACCGTTGTCACTCTTGAGGTGCGGCTGCACCGTCATTAAATCAATCCGGACAAGATTGCCGGTGACGTGGATCGAGCTGATGGCGTCGGCAAAAATTTCCCGGTTCATGAATACCCCCTTTGCTTTCCGGTAATCTTTTTAAATACTTCCGCTGTGATGATAAAGGCGATGACCGGACTGCCTTTTTTCCGATACATTCCAGATGGCCCTGGATTTGTTTTGTCACTCTCGATACGTACTGCCGCAGGATGGCTATGCCGGGCGATCATTATTGGCCCGGAGCAGGTATCAGCCGATAGGACAAATGCCCCGCTTATTTTACTCCTTTCTTGGGTTGAAGTTATGGTCGCGGATTAACTGATCCACAACGCTGTTAACATAGCTAGCGTTGATGAAACGGGTGCATTCAAATTGTCTGTCTGTGTTTTTGTGCCGCGGACACCAGGAGAAGTCGGTATGATCAAACTCGATGGTGCTGTCGTTCCAGCAGCCATTACAAACATGGTAATTGATAATGCGGTATGGTGTGTAAAATTCATCGCTAGGCAGGCTGAAGCCGCTGACCATAACCACCGGCTTGCCAACCGCCCAGGCCAACCAGGACAGACCGCTGGAGAGACCGATGAAAAAGTCGGCATGATAGAGAAGATCGACCCGCTGTGATAGCGGTAGCGTCCCGGTAAAATCCTCAGCGCCATGAGGGATGGTGTTCCAACGGCTGCCGGCGCCGTGGCAATTTTCCCTGTCAATGCACAGTACGCGATAACCTTTGCTCTTGAGATGTTTGATAACCTCCAGCCAACCGTTGCCGTTGTTCCAATATTTGGCCTGGCTGCTGGACTGGACGGCAATACAAACATAGGGCTCTGCTATGGTTCTTTCCAAGTTGTGCGGCAAAATGCTAGGGCGAAGTTCTTCCACCGGCAAGCCGAGCAGGTAGGGAATGGTTTTCTGCAGCCCGACGATGCGCCAGTCCACCGGCTGGTGCACACGGTCATCACAAGGAAAGAATATGCCCATGTAATAAGAAGCGTAAATTTCGGGGGGACGCTCGTCAGGACCTATGAAGTTTAGTTCCGGGTAAGCGGGGCGAAACAGATCGGCCATTTCGGGGGCCATGGCGCAGTAAACCTCGCAATCATGTTTGTATTTAAAGGCCTGGGCATAAGGAAACCAGGCAATGATGTCGCCCAGAGTGCCAACCGGATATTTGATGAGAACTTTTTTTCCTGACAAGTTCATGCCATGGCGCAGTATCAGTTTATCGTCCAGGTAGACTTCCAGGCCAAAATTGACGTAATATTTTTTGGTGCTGCTAACCAAAGCATTGTCTGCTCTATCGTCATAGAGGGTGACAAAGGTATCGCGGTCGGTGATTTTGACGCGCCAGTTGCCTGCCGGGACTTGGACGCGAACTCCATAATTAAAGTCGAACTCTAATCCGCTAACGTCGGTTTTGCAAGTGAGCGGACCGGCGTCAAAGACTGCGTAGGGTTTCTTGGCTGGCTGGGAGGGTGTTCCTTCTTGCGTTTGGTTCATGAATAATTTTCCTCTCCTTTTATCAAGCACTAGATTTATTCAACTCAATAATGTTATTGCGCGACCTTTTTTCTGATTATTTTTAATATACTCCAGCCACTTTGCGTCTCAACTCTGTTGAACTAAAAACCCCATCTGACTCCCAGATTAACCCGCCAGGGGGTTTTCACTTTATCGCCGGTAGTGCGGCTTATTTCCATATAGCTATTGGTATTGTCTTTCAACTGCCCGGTCAGTCCCAAGGCAAACTCCAGCCAATTTTGTTTCAGATCTTGCTCCAATGTGACCGCGCCCATATTGCCGGTCGACATGGTAACCCTGGATTTGGCGCTTAATTCCCGGAAAATCGAGGCTTTGGCATATAAACTGCTATTGCCAAAACTTCTGCCTGCCGCCAGACCCAGGCGGCCAATGACGGAGTTCATGGCGTTGTGGTTGACGTTGGTGCCGTCGCTGGCCGTATAGTTGGCCGAACTGATGCGCCCGAGTATAACCTCGGCCTGCGGTTCGACATACCAGCCGCCGGTCAGCGCTTTGCGGTAGCCGTATTCAGCCGACGCGCTGGTACCCCAGTTATGGTAGCTGCCGCTGACTTTGGTCTGCGCGGAATTGTTGAGGTAGCTGTCATAGCTGGTACGCAGACGTCCTTGTTTGACAACCAGGTCGAGGTAATGCCCCTTGTCGCCCAGCCAAGCGGCGTAAGCGCCTATACTCAGGCTGGTAGAGTCGCCTTCGCCACGGGAGAAGGTGCTGTTGGCGTCAGTAAACCCTACGGTGTAGCCGGCGCGCCAGGTGCGCCCGCTCATTTGGACGGCCTTGTCATGACCATACTGGAAACTGGTGTATTTCTGGGTGGCGCGGCGGCCTTCCAGGCCGATCATTTCATGTTCGCCTTTATAGATACGGAACCAGTCGCCAGGGTTGACGTCTTCGTTTCTGAACTCGCCCATGCGGCTGTTCAGACTGTTGTTTTCCCACCGCCAGAGCATGAGATTGCCGGCTGCCGCGCCGGAGGCGGTGTACGCTGTTTCACTGGAGCCGGTTTGGGTCAGTCCGGTGATTGACCAGTTGGTACCCTGCGCGTCGGCTTCGAGCGTGGGCGTATAACGGTAAGCGCCGTATTCGGTGGAAACTGCTGTAAAGGTTGTCCCATCCGCCACGTGGGCAAAGGAGGCGGCAACGCCGTTGAGGCTGCTGCCGGTGCCATAGAGCGGGTCGTAGGCTACCTGCAGGGTGTGCTGGGCCGTGCCGCTGGTAATGGCAATCCGGTCGGCCTGGTTGTTGGCCAGGTCGGTATTAATGATAAAGCTGGCCGCGCCGGAAAGATTGTTGATGGTCAGGCTGTGCCCGACCGTTTTATCAAGGGCAGCGCCGTTCTGCAGGCTGGCAACGGTATTGCCTGTGAGATTGAAGGTGCCGCCGTTCATAACCTCCGCTTGGTCGATGGTATAACTGCCGAGGCCCCGCAGCTGGACGGTAGCGTCATCCAGCATGGTTTGGCCGGAAAGAGCCGCGCCGTTTCCTATCAGGATGATTCTGCCGCCGCTATCGGCCGTCGTATCGGTCACGCCGGCACCGGCGCTCACCATCTGAACGCCGCCGTTGACGACCGTCCCGCCGGCGCTGCCGCCGCTGTATACCGTCTGATTGCCGCCGCTGTTGACAGTGGCAGCGTCGGCGCTGCCGCCGCTAGATATATACTGCGCCCCGCCACTGTTGATAATGGCGCCGCCGGCGCTGCCGCCGCTGTTCACATACTGAGTGCCGTCACTGTTGACAGTGGTGCCGCTGGCGGCGCCGCTGCCGAGCACATACTGAATACCCGCGCTGTTGACAATGTTATGATCGGTATTGCCGCCGCTGTTCACATACTGAATACCGCCGTTGAGGGTCGCGCCGTTGGCGTTGCCGAACACCTGCTGAACACCGTAGGCATTCACTGTGGTATGATCGGCGCTGCCGCCGGCGAACACAACCTCCGTCCCGTCGCTGTTGACGGTCGCGGAACTGGCGCTGCCGTACACATACTGAGCGCCGCCCGCGTTGACGGTGGTATTGATTGCGCTATGGCCGTCCAGGTTTAGAGCAGTCAGAATACTGCCGCTGTTTAAAGTAAAGTTCCGGGCGATGCCGCCGCTGATACCGGCGCTGCCGGCGCTGCCGGTGTTCTCGTCAATTATTTCCAGGGTGGCGCCCGTAGTGGCTTGCAGAATATAGCCTTCTTTCAGGATGGTATCGGTGGCGCTGCCGCCGGCGGAAATATTAAGCAGGCCGCCGGCAAATACTGTCGTGGCGTTGGCGGTGTCGCCGGCCAGAACAGTCAGACCGCCGCCGCTGTTTAAAATAAGGTTCCGGGCGGTGCCGCCGCTGATATAGACATTCGGGTCGGTCGTCGTCAGCGTGGCGCCGGTGGTGCCGCTCAGGATATAGCCGTCATTCAGCGTTGTAGCAAGGGCGCTGGCGCCGCTGGCAAGGGTAAGCCTGCCGCCGGAAGCTACGATGACAGAGCTGGCGGCGGCGCCGCCGTCCACAGTCATGGTACCGCCGCCATTGACGGCGGTATCGACGGCGCTGCCGCGGCTGAGCACAGTCATAGTACCACCGTTGTTGACGGTCGTATTGCGGGCGGTATCGTAGTCGGACAAAGTCAGGCTGCCGCCGCTGTTTAAAGTAAGGCCGTGGGCGACGCCGCCGCTGATATAGACATTCGGATCGGTCGTCGTCAGTGTGACGTTGGTAATGATATTGACGCTCAAAATATAGCCGTCATTCAGGGTTGTGTCAAGGACTCTGGCACTGACGATTTTGGCACCGACGTTAGGAATAACAAGTGTAGCGCCGTTGTTGACAGTCGTATTGCTGGCGGTGGCGCCCCCGTACACAGTCATAGTACCGCTGTTGAGGGTCGTAGCGCTGGCGCTGGCGCCGTTGGACACAGTCATAGTACCGCCATTAACGGTCGTAGCGCTGGCGCTGGCGCCGCTGGACACATTCATAGTACCGCCGTTAACGGTCGTAGCGCTGGCGCTGGCGCCGCTGGACACATTCACAGTACCGCCGTTGACGGTTGTTTCGCTGACGATGCCGCCGTTGTATACATTCATAGTACCGCTGTTGACGGTCGTAGCGCCGGCGCTGGCGCCGCTGGATACAGCCATAGTACCGCTGTTGACGGTCGTACCGCTGACGCTGGCGCCGTTGTATACATACTGACCGCCGCCATTGACGACGGTATTGCTGGCGCTGCCGCCGCTCGACACATAGTGAAGACCGCCGGCATTGACGACGGTATCAACGGCGGAGCCGCCGCTGGATACACGCATCGTACCGCTGCTGTTGATGGTTGTATTGACGGCGGTGTGGCCGGTTAGAACATCCAGAGCGCCGCTGCGGTTTAAAGTAAGGCCGTGGGCAACGCCATTGTCAATATAAACATTCTGGTCGGTTGTCGTCAGCGTGGCGCCGGTAGTGCCGCTTAGCGCATAGCCCGCGTTCAGGGTGGTCTCAGTGGCGCTGGCGCCGCTGGCAAGGGTAAGCCTGCCGCCGGAAGCTACTGTGGTGGAGTTGGCGGTGTCGCCGGCCAGAACAGTCAGAGCGCCGCCGCTGTTTAAAGTAAGGTTCCGGGCGGTGCCGCCGCTGATATAGACATTCGGATCGGTTGTCGTCAGCGTGGCGCCGGTAGTGCCGCTTAGTACATAGCCCGCGTTCAGGGTGGTCTCAGTGGCGCTGGCGCCGCTGGCAAGGGTAAGCCTGCCGCCGGAAGCTACTGTGGTGTTAACCGCGCTGTGGGTGTTGTTGACAGTCAGCGCGCCGCCGCTGTTTAGCGTAAGGTTCCGGGCGGTGCCGCCGCTGATATAGACATTCGGATCGATTGTCGTCAGCGTGGCGCCGGTAGTGGCGCTCAGAATATAGCCGTCATTCAGGGTTGTATCACGGGCGCTGGCGTTGCCAACAAGGGTAAGCCTGCCACCGGAAGCTACTGTGGTAGAGCTGGCACTGCCGCCGCTGCTCACAGTCAGAGTGCCGCTGTTGTTGATGGTTGTACTGCCGGCGGTGTGGCCGGTTAGAACAGTCAGAGTGCCGCCGCTGTTTAATGTAAGGTTCCGGGCGGCGCCGCCGCTGATATAGACATTCGGATCGGTTGTCGTCAGCGTGGCACTGGTAGTGGCGCTCAGAATAGAGCCGTCATTCAGCGTTGTATCAAGGGCGCTGGCGTTGCCAAGCAGGTCAAGGCTGCCGCCGGAAGCTATGGTGGCAGAGCTGGCGGCGCCGCCGCTGCTGAACACACGCATCGTACCGCCGCTGTTGACGGTCGTATGGCTGGCGGCCCCGGACACAAACATAGTGCCGCCGTTGACGGTCGTATTACTGGCGGCCCCGCCGCTGGACACAGTCAAAGTGCCGCTGTTGATACTAGTGTTGCCGGCGGCCCCGCCGCTGTTCACATATATCGCGCCGCCGTTGAGGGTCGTGTTGCCGGCGCTGTGGTTGTTGTACACCGTCAGATTGCCGCCGTTTAAAGTAAGGTTCTGGGCGACGCCGCTGCTGATATAGACATTCGGATCGGTTGTCGTCAGTGTGGCGCTGGTAGTGGCGCGTAGCACATAGCCCGCGTTCAGCGTTGTATCAAGGGCTTGGGCGTTGCCGACAAGGGCAAGTACGCCGGAAGATACTGTGGCAGAGCTGACGCTGCCGCCGCTGCTCAAACCCAAACTGCCGCCATTGACGACGGTATCGACGGCGCTGCCGCCGCTGGACACAGTCTGAATACCGCCCATGTTGACGGTCGTGGCGCTGGCGGTCCCGCCGTTGAACACAGTCTGACCGCCTCCGTTGTTAATGACGGTATTGACCGCGCTGCCGCCGCTGCTCACATTCTGCCTGCCGCTGACGTAGATGGTAGTATCGACGGCAACGCCGCCGCTGGACACATTCATAGTACCGCTGTTGTTAAGGACGGTATTGACCGCGCTGCCGCCGTTGTTGACATTTTGGGTGGCGCTGTAACCGTCGACGGTGGTACCGGACGCGCTGCCGCCGCTGTTGATATTCTGCGTGCCGTACCGCGTTATGATGGCATCGGTCGCGCTGCCGCCGCTGTTGACATTTTGGATGCCATATTGGGCGGCGTAGTTAGTATAAGCGCCGCTGACGTAGGTACCGGATGCGCTGCCGCCGCTGTTGACATTCTGCGTGCCGCCGCCGCTGACGGTGGTACCGGACGCGCTGCCGCCGCTGTTGACATTCTGAATGCCGCCGCTGTTGACAACGTCCCCGCTGGCCGGAGTATTATTGTTGGCCGGTTCTACATCTTTCGTTTCCCCGGCGTTAATCGTTTGCGCATAGGCGGTGCTAAAGAACAAGCGATTCAGCAACTGGCCGGTGCCGTTGAAGCTGGTGACCAGGTTCCGGCCCATTTCGCCCTGCCGGGGCACAGGCAGGGCGGCGGCCGGCGACGCCGCCGTTAAAGCGATTGGCACGACGCTGTTGAAGGCGTTGACCAATGCCATAGCCACCGCCAGGTTTTTTTGCCGGTTTTGCTTGTGCGGTTGTTTTTTGATTTTTTTTGACACTGCTTATTTCACTCCTTTTCTTGGCCTGAAGTTAACCGGCCGGCCTCAATCGGCGCACTCTCAAACCTTTCGACATTATTCGATATTAAATGATACGGCAATCGCGATACTAATTTCTTTGGGAGGTTCTTCAAACGGCGCGCTGACCTGAGCCGACGCTAAGGCGCTGGAGTCTAAGACTGCATAGCCGCTGCTTTTTTGCACCCTTAAAGAATTTCCTTTAATGTCACCTGATGAAGTAATGGTAAAGGCGATCGTCGTAGTGCCTTTCATCCCGTTTCCCCTGGCTTCTTGGGGATACGTCAGATGTCCCCGGACCTTTCTTGTTACCCTGGCCATGTACTGCTGGAGACTGTCTTCCGTCACAGGCCTGATGGTTTGTTGTTTTTGCTCGGTTGCCGCGTCCGCCGTATGGAGAGCAGCCAAAACCGGTTTGAAAGGCGCCTCTTCCACTTTTTCTACCAGCACCGGACTTTTTACGGTTTGATAGTTAGCCGGCGCCGGCGTCGGCGCGGGCAGGACCTTGCTCACTTGCTGCGGCTCTGCCACGCTCTCGTGTCTCTCTTCCAGCTGACGGTTGGCAACCATCCCAAAAAGCTCAAGCCTGAGCCGTTCCGCTCTGTTTTGCTGCGCCGCGTGCAGGGTGGTCAAAAACAGCGGCGAAATCAAGCTTACATGCAGCAGTAAAGAAATTGCGAGCCAGTGGAAAAGATTAAGTTTTCCCAACCAATGCACCCTCACATCATCCCCGTATAACGTATTTACGGTGTTATGCTACCTGTATCATTACACCGCATAAGCCTTGTTGTGCCGAAGGGTTAACCGTGGCCCTTAGTCTGCACCGCGACCTTCTGAAAACTCATTTGTTTCAAAAGGTCGACCACATCAATAAAATATTGCAGGGTGACGTCCTTATCCGCCCGGATGACGAAACTGGTTTCCCGGCCCAACGGCTGGAGGTTCGCCTTGAGGGAGTCCAGCGTGACTGCTTTCCCATCGAAATAAATGGTTCCGGTCTTTTCGATCTCTATGGCTACAGCCTGATCCGCCTGCGCAACACTTTGGGAAGCCTGCGGCAGATTGACCGGGATTCTGCCGCTGGCAATAAAGCTGGAGGTAACCAGGACGATGGTCAACAGCACCAGCATGATGTCCACGAAGGGGATAACATTCATATTTTCAAACGGCTTTTCGTCCATTGGCAATCTCCCATTCCAGCATTAGTACCCTGACTTTCCGCAAAAGCGCATTGTACAGCACGACCGCCAAAAGCGCCACTACCAGCCCTACTGCGGTTGCTTTCAGCGCCAGGGCCAGTCCGGTCATAATCTTGCCAGTGTCGATAGCGCTGGCATCTGAGCCCATGTTGTGGAAGGTCAGCATAATGCCCAGTACGGTGCCCAGCAGCCCCAGATAGGGAGCATTCGCCCCTACCGAAGCGACGAGGAACAGTCTCCGGGTTAGTATCAGCTCTAAATATTTGATATCCTGAAAATCCGTAATGTTCAGATTCCGGTAAAAAACGTAGCGTTCCAGCGATATGGCCACCACGGCTATACTCAGAACCAGTAAAATCCCGATAATACCGTAATCAATTACATTAGTCAGCACCTGTTCATGCATATTGATTTCTCCATTCATTTTTTTGGTTTTCCTCAGTTTTATCGTGCAATCCCCTTTGTCATCCTGAGCCTAAGCGTTAACCTTTGGCGTCGTCGTCCTCATCGTTATATTCGGCGTCTTCCAACTGATATTCGACTCCATCCGCCTGCACGGCTGTGATGTCGGCCGAATAACTGCTTGAGTCGTCCGACACTTGCCACAGGTTGTCCGGTTCCGACCGATCCTCTGCAGGGTTCAACGTATTGCCCTCAGTTTGGCCGGACTGCTCGCTGATGCTGGCCTGCGCTATCGCGATTGCTTGGTCTTTCGCAGCGTACGTGCCGGCAGTCGTTTGTTGCGCCGCGGCTTGGTCGGTCAGATTTTTAGCTTCAGACCGCGCCTCGGCGGCCTGCTGCGCTTGTTGGGCGTTCGATGACAACGGCCCCTGCGTGGACGACGGCTCTGTATTGGTAGTGCTGGTCAGACCGCTCGGGTTGCCGCTGCCGACGCCGTTGGGACTGTGCGAAGTCGCGGGGTTGTAAGTATTACCTGCCATGACGGTGGTATCGGCAAGATACCCCGCGAAGCTGCCGACGTTAGTGATGCTGTTGACTGCGCTGCTTGCGGCCGGCACCGAGCCGAAGGAGGCGGAATTGGTGATGCTGCCGGTAGCTGGGGATGTTCCAACAAAGCCGCCGATGTTACTGACTCTCCCCCCACTGACGGACACGTTGCCGGTCGCGTAGGAATTGTCAATGTAGCCGGGTTTTATCACGGCATCAAAGGTATATCCATTTTGTCCGACAAACCCGCCCACGCCGGAAACGGCGGCCAATCCGTTGTTGACATCCGTCCCCACGGTCACGTTCCCTGTGGCTCCGGAGTTGAAGATGGAGCCGCCGTTATTTAGTCCGGCGAATCCGCCTATTGCCGAAGAGCCCCAAAGATAATCGTCGGCATATAGCGTTACCGCCCCTTCGGCCAGGGAGTTTTGGATGACGCCATAATTAATCCCGACCAGGCCGCCGATATTAGACGCAGAATGCGCAGTTATGTCCACCTTGGCGTAAGCGCCGGAGATGAGGCCAGAGTTGCCGCCGACCAGACCGCCGATTATAGTGGCCAATTCGTTATAAGGGTTGGAAATGGTCAGGCTGCCGCTTGCCGCTACATTGATGATTCTGCCATCGTTACTATCGAAGATGGTGGCGCCCCTCCTGCCGATGAAATTTATATTCGTCAGGCTGAGGTCGCGGACAGTGCCGTAATTATTCTTTATCATGGAAACAGCCACAGTATTGCTGCTGTTTTTTAAGCTCAGATTGGCGATATTGTTCCCCAGCCCCTCCAAGACGGAGCCAGCAGAGATGCTGGTTATCAGATAAGATGCTGCACCGTTGTTGCTTAGATAAGCGGTTAAATCCGTGTCCGGGGCAATCAGGTTTGCCGCCAGCGCATAGAACCCACGGCCGCCGTTCTTGTTGATGACGCTTATATCGTGAGGGTTGGCCGCGCCGTCGGCCAGGGTCGGGGAAGCGATGCTGGTGATGAGCGTGTATTGATTGCCGTTGATGGTCAGAGGATTGCCGGCGGTATTGCCGCTGAAATCAATCCGGCCGGCGTAGGTCCCTGTCTCTTTGTTGAAGAGGGGGCTAAGCCCGCCCAGGAGCGTTCCGTATTTGGAAGTCGGATTGCCATCGGCGTCCGCACTCGTATCAATGTCGTCATTGTAGTTCATGGCGAGACTTCCTTGGTCGGCGGCGGTCATTACGGCGTTGAGGTTGACGAATTTGCCGGCGTTGAGCGTCAGGATACCGGCCGACCAGTTGACCGTATCGTTAACGTTGATGTTATTGCCTGTGAACGACCACGCCCCGCCGTTAGTCCAGCGTTGCGGCGCGTTGAAATTGATATTGCCGGCGGCATTGGCGGTGAGCGTATTCACCTGCAGGGACGAGGGCGAGTTGATGTTGATGTCCAGCATCGCGTTCAGCGCTAGCCCGGAGGAGGCGCCGCTGCCGGTAATCGGCGCGTTGACATTGATCTTGCTGGTGGCGTTGAGGCTCAAAGTTGTGTCGGCCGACCAGTTCACTGTATCGTTGACGTTGATGCTGCCGTCGTAGCCCCTGCCACTGGTTGAGGCAATCGTCACATTGTTGGAGCCGAGTTGGCTGCCGAGCTCAGCGCCGGTAATGTCGCCGCCTACCGCCGAGATGGTGAAGCCGTCCGGGTCAAGCAGCCAGGTGCCTGTTTTCCCGTTAGCAGCCGCGGTGGTGATGAGGGCGTTGTCGCCAATCTTCAGTCTTTTGCCGCTGGTCTCAACGAAGCCGCCGTCGCCGCTGCTTGTGCCGCCTTTGGCGCTGGCTGTCCCGTCAAAGGAAGTGACGCCGTCGGACCAGACTACGATTGTGCCGCCATCGCCTGCGGTGATGGCGTCGGCGTTAATGGTGACGTCGTTGGCGACCGTAGTAGCGGCGGCATTTTGTTCCGGGCCCCGGCCCTGCTCGTTGCCGCCGAGGAGAACCGTACCGCCGCCGTTAGCGCCGGACACGTCGATAGCCGTTCCGGCCGCCAGGGTGAGGTCATTGCCCAAAACCTTGACCGTGCCGCCGGTTTGCCCGGCGTCTTTGCCGGAAGCGTCCAGCACGCCGCTGTTGACAACCGCGCCGACGCTGCCGCCGTCAAGCGTGATGATCCCGTTGGCATTGCCAATGCTTTGCGCCTCAATTACGCCGGTGTTGTTGAGTACTGAGCCGGCCAGGGCGCTGGCTGCTTTGGCGGTCATAAACACCTGTCCGCCGTTGGCCTGAATAAGCTTGTGATTCTCGGCCAGGGCATCCAGGGCTGCTTGCGTTACGGCCAGGCTATACAGTCCGTCGCCGTGAAAGTCAAGGGTGGCGGCACTGCCGGCCCCCAGCGCAACCGTGCCCTGGTTGGCGACGATTACCCCTTGGTTGGAAACCTGGGCGCCTAAAAGCGCTACATAGCCGCCGTTACCGGCCGTAATCGAGCCCTGGTTAGTGACCGAACCGCCATTTCCGGTAAAATCATACTTTCCTTTTTGAAAATCGGCGTCGGAAATATTTAACGTTGAAGCCACAATCCCGCCTACATTTACCGACGAGCCGGGCGCGAATAAAATCCCGTTGGTATTAATCAAAAACACTTGGCCATTGGCGTTCAGCTTGCCGTAGATGCTGGAGGCGTTATTGCCCACCACCCGGTTCAAAGCGATAGCACTTGCCCCGGGCTGCAGAAAGTTGACCGTCTCGTTGGCGCCGATGTTGAAGCTCTGCCAGTCGATGCTCAGTTTGTTGGTAGTCTGGCTGATATTGGTGGTGTTGCCGCTTTGGCTGATGCTGCCGGCCCCGGCGGTAATCTGGCCTCCGGTCGGGTTGGCATAGGCCGGCAGCATAGCTGTCAGCAGCAGGGTGGCTGCCGCCACCGGCGGCAGTATGATCTTGGCCAGGGTTTGCAGCGAACTCCGGCCCGGGGTTGGTGACCGGGCTGCTGATTGCCCTTTTTTCTGACGGCCCCACTCGCGTCGCCATTTTCGGTTCATAGATGATCACTCCTTTAATTTAATTGATGGTAGAAGAAGCCCCACCCCGAGGCTGTTGAGCTTTCCTCCCGTTCCCCCTCCTTTGTCATTACCATTCTGTTAGGTTAGAAATACCGTACGCCGGCCAACCACCAGCGGCCGTGCTTGTCGCTTTCCGTAGTAGCCTGGCTGGAGGATAGCCTCCACGCGTAATCGACCCGCAGGTGGTATTCCTGCCAATTGTTTAGGATTAAACCCAGCCCCGCGCCGCTAAGCGTCCGGGAGGGAGAGCTGCCTTTCCAGTTGTTTTTACTGCCGCCGGCATGGCCGCTGTCAATAAACGCTGCCAGTTGGAATTTGGGCGTAGGCAGGTCATAGCGCAGTTCCCCGGTTAGTATATAGCCCTCATCGCCGTTAGCTTCGCCCTGGGGATAGGCCCGTACGCCATTGGCTCCCCCGAGATAGAGCTGCTCCGAAGAATCAAGGTTCTTGCTGGCCAACTGGCCTTTAATCGACAGATATAAATTCAACCGGTCTTTCAAATGCTGGTAGCGGTTGGCAGTAACGTTTACTTTAGTGTAATGTCCTGCAGTCTGCGCCCCTTGGGCGTCGGTAACCTCCCAGTTGTTTCCGAAAATATCCTCTTTGCCGGTAAAATTGAGCCGACCGCTCACCAGGCTTAGGTCGAAACTGTTTATGCCGCGGCTGTCCCGGCTGATACCGTTAAGGCCCAAGGTAACAAAATCGGTTTTCCGCCGGTTGGAGGAGTTGAACAAGTCAATATCGTCAACAAGCCGGCGCGTAGCTACGCCAATCTGCCCATAAAGGTCATAATTTCGGGAACGGACGAACGGGTACTGGCCATAAACGCCATAGGTTTCGGATTTGCCGTTGGCCGCAAGGGGAGCATACTCCTCTTTAAGAGTGTAGTTAAGGCGCGAATAATTCACGCCCAGCCGCCAGCCCCGGCTGCCATACGGAAGCATATAATTCATGCTGAAATTGTTCATGCCGTGGCCGGTATAACTGCCGCCAATGCTCAGCACGTCCCCCTGGCCGGTGGCGTTATTGAAGTTGATGTCCAGGTTGCTCTGCTCGGAACCGGTGTAACGGTTGCCGTAGTTGCTCGCCAATAAAGTCGCGGTCACTGTGTTGGCATCCTTGATATCGACAACAAGTTCAGTGGTGCCGGCCTCCTTGCCCGGAGTCAGAACAGATTCAACTTTGATTCCGCCAATATCGTTTAGAAGGAGCAACACGCGTTCCAGTTCGTCTCGTTTCACATAATCACCAGCCTTGATGCCGCTTAAAAATTTGGCGGCAGCCGCATTGGACAGCCTGGAGTGGTTCCGGATATCAATCCCGCTGTACTTTCCGGGCATTACAGCTATTTCCACTATGCCGTCCCTTATTTCCTGAACCGGAATATAGGCGGTGGCCACCACAAAGCCCTGGTTGCGGAAATAGTGGGCAACAGTACGCCCGGCAATATCTTGCAGTTCGCCGAGAGTAAGTTCTTTGCCAACCGCGTCTTTAAGCAACTCCTGCAATGCATCTTCGCTATAGATGCTCTGGCCGGTAATACGAAAGCCGCTGACTTTAATTGTAGGGCCTGCCGGCGGCGCAGGTTTCTCCCGTTGTGGTTCGTTTACCTCGATGCTGATGTCGCTTTTGGGCTGAATAGGAGGTTGGCTTTGTTTTACACTGTCGGCTACTTGGCCGGCAACTTGACTGGTATTAGGGCTGGCGGCAAAAGTCGGCGAAGCCGCACTGAATACCAGAACTAAAGCGGGAGTCAAGCAACACATTTTACACAGTAATGATCTGTTTCGTAGCATAAGTAGCATAATTTCATCCTTTCCGCGTTAATAAACGCAATAATCTGAAAAAACTTGTTTTTCTCACCTCCTTTCACCTGCCCCTTTTCCTTGCCCGGGACGTTTTCGCGGCGACAGAAGGAAGATGGGGGCCGCTGCTCCCGCCGCTGCGCCATATTCGACAAAACTTGTTGTCTTCCGTCGTTTTCCGGCTTCACGTGAGACTTGCTGCTTTTAGTAAGATCTGTACCCTTGTTTGAATATCTTCCATCTCTCCACCCTGACTTTAGTTGAATATGTCATAATTACATTATGTCAAATACAAAGTATAAAGGGCATGTTTGTTTTTGTTTGTTAACAACAGTACCAGAATTACCAAGCATCTTCCTGGTGAGCAAATAAATTAAATAAAAAAGAATATAAACTAACAAAAACAGCATATGTATTTGATTTAGTATATTTAAATATTTCAGATATTTTTCGCTACCCTCGATAAAAATCCTGCTATTTTATGGAATTTTTCAAAGATTTTCCTCGCAAAAAGTCGAAAATGCCTCAACTCGGGTTTGGTCGGATTGCAAGGAGTAAAGCAAAGTCGTGTGGTACTGAGCCACATCCAGAATGGCTTTCAAATGACGGTAACGGGGCGAGCGAAACTGGGGCAGTGCCAGCTCACAAGCCGTTTCCAGCCGTGTATTTGTATGCGTTTTGCTCAGCCTGAGTACAGACAGGCATGCATTGTAGCCCTGCTCCTTAATCTTCACTGACAAATATCTGCTCGATCACATTGGCGGTGGAATTGCCAATGGATGTCGCCCAGTTGCGAATTCCGGTATCATCCCATGGTGAGTGCTGAAACTGATCCGGCATATCTTCCGGGTGGGTAGACCATTGGTTGGTTACATAGTCTACAAATCGCCGATGCGTAGCGATTCTCTCCTGCCGGTAGTATAGTTCCACCAATGTGTCGGTTACTTTTACATCAATTTCTTTTCCAACATACTGGTACGGGCAGGAATAGCGATTGTTCTTGAACAACATGGCTGTCAAGATTCGCTTTACGGACGTAGTACCACTGGGCGATCTGGTACGGCAACGCCGGTCTTCAGATTGTTACAAACTATCCGGATCGTCGCCGCCCCAGAACGCAAACATATGGACGTGTCAGCGAAGCCAGGTATCCCGCTTCATATTGAAGCACGGCTCAATGTAGGAATATTGGCTGTAAGGCAAGGTAGCCACAAACAGGTATACGGGGATGATTTCACCGGTGTTGCGGTCTACAACAGCCATTTTTGAGCCGCTCCAATCGACTTCGGTAACTACGCCAGGTTTGTGCAGAAGATGGCTGGTCAGTTGGCGGGCATTCACAAACTCGCCATAGCCAAGGGTAAATTTGGTGTAGCCGACTGGAAGTGTTCCTTCGGTTTGGCATTTGTCCCGGTATTCTTTTCAGAGAAGCTTCAGCGTTACGCCTGTTCGGGACAGTTCATTGTGGGCATATTCATAATTCGGTGTTGCAAATATCGGGACAGCTTCGCACTTTTCCGGAAACAGCAACCGGTACACTTCCTCCGGTCGCTTGTCCACCACATCGTTGTAGCTGATTGCGTTTTCCTCTGCAAGCCGGAATACCTCACCTACCGAGGTCTTGGACATGTGATGACAATTCACAGTTTCTCCGGCCGGATTATTTGCCTGAACTGCTGTATTAAACCGTGAAACAATGGTATCTACAACAACCCGAAATAATCAAACATGAAAAATCTCAATTCAAATCCCAAACAGGCTTTTTTTATTACCATAAAATACTCCTTTTGCAGAACCGGAATAAGGAGACATTATCCCCTGAAAATGGAACCTTATTAACTCCAATGAAGAAAAGCCCTATCCCGATTAAACGTGAAAGGGCTTTTAGTCGTTGTTTTTGTTGGAATGAACCGGCAATGCAATTACTTAGGCGGTTGTTCATCCACTGCCAGTGTCTTCCCCAGCTTGTTAATGGCATGCTTCTCAATCCTGCTGACATAGCTGCGGGATATACCCAGTATTTTAGCAATATCCCGCTGGGTTTTGCGGCTGCCGTTAGGAATGCCGAAGCGCATCTCGAGCACCCATTTTTCCCGGACGGTCAGCCGATGAATCTCGCGGTTCAGGCGCTCCTGTTCGCACAGGTTCTCGACCGTCTCGCCGACAATATCAGGGGCAGTACCCAACACATCAATCAGTGTTATCTCATTAACACTTTATAGTTATCTGTATTTTATTCAATAGCTCTCTTTGCCAAGATGCCTCGGAGTGTATCTCAAAATATAAATACAATTCTAATAAAATTATTTTTTAAAAGGTATATTTTCCCTTATATCGAACTTATTAAGAAATATATGTAATATTAGGGAGGTATTTACATGAAGTATTTGGATGATCTTGAACAAGCATACCAAAATGAGAAAACCTCAATAATCTTACTCAAAGCAATTTACTTTATTTTTGTCGCAGCTGTACTTTTAGCACTAATTCTTATTCCTGCATATAGCTACGGTGTTCAAGATTTCGCTGAAGCATTAGCGATTACTACTATTACTGTCTTGTTTGTGGTTTCATTACTTTGGGATCTATTATTAGTTTTAGAACTTGTTAAACGTGCCCGTATAAAACTCACTACTAAAATGAAGTCGCAAGCCGGCTGGATATTGGTTGATTCCATGCTTGGAGTCCTCATAACGGTTGTTGCATTAACGGCCATACTTGGAACTTGTATGTACATATCTAAATCTACGGTAGCCGCGTCTGGTCACACAGCAGCCACTTATATTGCTCAACAAAGACTTGACCAATTGAATTTGCTTGACGGTTCAGCAGCAATCAATCCTCCCGCTCAAGAAGTTGTTACTCAATCAGGGATGCAATATAGGGTTACAACTGAACCTATTACTCTTTCCACGTTAGATGGGTACTATACAAATCCAGCCGGCCAATATAACCTTAGCACCTATCAAATTACGGTTTCATGGCCTTATTTAGAAACTGGCAATGAGCCTAATAATGTTAGATTGATAGGATACTACTATGTTAAAACTGAATGATCGTGGATTTACTCTAGTTGAGCTCCTGGTTGGCATGGCCATCATGCTAATAATCTTAGCGCCTATCTTTGGGACCTTAACAACCACTATTAAAACCTTTCAAATCAACATGGCACAACAGCGGAACATCTCCAGCGAACGCGAAATTTTTAACGCTCTGTCAAATGAAATCAGATATGCTACAAATGTTACGCGAGTAAGTTCAACGGAAATTGAATTTACTGTAGATAACAGAAATTGCCGAATCTTTATTGGTACTGGCGATAATGCTAATGCTCTCATGGTAGAGAGAATAGACACCGACGGCAATACAACAACTAAAAATTTGACTTCTGCTGTAATAAAAAATATAACATTTGAATCAGTTGCTAATAAAACATTAACCGTTTCTATAGAAGTAATTGACAGGGCATTTAGTAACAGTCCAATAATTACGTTTAATGAATTCACCATATCGCTTCCCAATATGTGAGGTGACCAGATGAGACATTTAAGAAATCAAAGCGGTTTGTCAACTATGTTAGCTCTTTTCATCATGGCGTTTGCCGGCATTATTGTAGCCGGTCTTACTCCCATGGTTACAACTCAGCTTAAATTGACATCGGTAAATAAAAATCTGGTTGAAGCTCAGTTCGTGGCTGAGGCTGGAGCCAAGCGGGCCATTGTGGCGATTGCTAATGGGAGGACGGATTGGGGTTGGATTAACAATGATAGCCATAATAGTTTTGATGGCTCGGAGGATAAATACTATATAGTCAAGATAAACCCACCAATTGACCCCTTTTCTGCCCCAGAGCCAGGAAATACTTATACAATTACCTCAGAAGGGTATGTAGGCGACTCACAAAAGACTGTGACAGTGAATGTAAAGACGGGATCGCAAGGAGGAAGTGGTATATATAATTATAGTGCTTTTTCAAATGGGACGTTAGATATTAACAGCACTTCAACCCAAATAATCGGCGATATCGCTTCAAACACAATTATTAATTTGAATTGGTCGTCAACCGGCACAATATCGGGATATGCTTATGCCCCTACTGTTACAGCAGGAAATAATACTGTTAATAGTACTAACATTTCGCAAATAACCGCAGGTGCTCCTAAAAAACTTAGTAATCAAGGCACCATAGATATTCCTGACCCAGCATCATTAATGCCCAGTAATCCGATGGCAAATTTTCCGACTTTGCCCATACCAGGAGGAACTAATCTAAAAACCATTAGTGGAAATACATTGTCACAGTCTACCTATTATTGTGATGGAAGTTACGTCGTGAATAAGAATTATACAATACCACCGGGAAATTCTGTAACAATATACGTTAATGGAACATTTACTATGGAAGCAGGTTCTAGAATTACAGGTGGGAATGTAACTATATACGCTAAAAATGGATTTTCCTTCACAGGAGGCTCTATTAATTCTCCAAATGGAACTATAAACCTATACACTTCTAGCCGCATGGAACTCAATTCAGCCGCCTCTTACATTAAAGGCAATTCTGTAACCATCTATGCAGTTGCAGGAATACCTATTACTGGGGGGTATATTGAAACCGGAAATAATGGCACTGTTAATCTGTATACTTCTGGAAGTCTAACCGTAAATAGTGATACATACGTTAATGGTAAAGAACTCACCGTAGTGGCAACTACTAACGTGACATTAAACGGGGGATCCATTAATAAAGATTTATCTGATGCGGTTACAAAAATATACACAAGAGATTTTACACTTAATAATTCAAATTCTGTTATAAGTGGAAAAGGAGTTGGGATGGTATCAGCAACAAATAACATAAGCCTATCTGGCGGTACAGCTCCAACGACTCTTATGATTGCGGGTAATTATATAAATGCCAACAATGCCGGTGTTACCGTCGCTGGATTATATTCTAATAACACCATATTTATATCAGGAGTTAAAATACTGCATAGTGATTTAATAGCGCCTGCATTAAATTTAAGCCCCGGTTCTGGTCCCGGCTCAGATTTTTCTGTTCTTTCGTGGAGTAATTAATTATAGTAAACAAACCTCTCTTGGGGAATATTACGGTTGGCCAAACAAATAAGCCAATCCCCGGCATCGAATTTTTGCCGGGGATTTTGCATTACTACTTGACCAAAGAAGCAACCAGATTCTGCAACTCAATAATCTCCTGCTGCTGCCTTAAAATAAGCTCATTCTGCTCCTGCACAGCCTTAATCAGCGGCGCAATAAGCTCCGTATAGCCAATGCTCAATACATCCTTGCCGCCGTTTACGCTATGGTCCTGGAAGCCACCAAAGTCCTTGCCGGTGTCGGCTATGACCTGTTGCACGTCCTGCGCGACTAGACCATGATGATACCGACTGCGCTTTTTACTGCCGTCTTTTTCTTCGCCTTCCGGGTAATCTTCCCGATAGTCCCATTTGAAGTCAACCGGACGGAGTTTCAAGATGAAATCTAGGCCAAGCTCGGTATCCCGAATATCGGCCTTATCGCGCTCATCTGACCGATCTTGCAGGGCGCCATAGGCATATACGGTTGTGGCGGAGTCGCCTAGTTGGACTTGGTTGTCACTGGTTACTGCGGAGTTGGCGCCTAGACCGGTGCAGTTGGAATAAGTAGCCAGCTCTCGCAAAGAGTTTCTCCCAATTGCTATATTATTAGAACCAGAAATAGGAGTTTCGTTTCCATTAACCCTTTTACCTTGCAAAGCGGCTTGTCCAATAGCTATATTACCATTTGCATTACTTAATCCATTGGCAATTGCGTTATCACCTATACCAATATTATAGCTTGAATTATCAACACCGCTACTCATAGAAAAATACCCTAATGCAATATTGCTATCACCCATATTGTCATAATTGTAGCCACACAAAGCATAATAACCTATGCCAATATTTTGACTCCCCGATGTGCCATAGCCTAGTGCGTAGTATCCCATGGCGATGTTACTATATCCCGTATTATTCCCATTCCACCCACACAAAGCATAATAGCCTATGCCAATATTTTGACTCCCCGATGTGCCATAGCCTAGTGCGTAGTATCCCATAGCGATGTTATCATATCCTGTATTATTCCCATTCCACCCACACAAAGCAGCATAACCTATACCAATATTATTTGATCCTTGTATGCCTCCCCCCATGGAGTAGTAACCAATACCAATATTGCTGCCACCGATTGTGTCTGCTACAAACCCGTTAAGCGCATAATAACCTATACCAATATTGGAATAGCCGTCACCGTGTGACAATGCCCATTGTCCTAAAAGAATATTATCAGAACCAGTAGATATGCCATTTCCCGATTGGTAACCAAGCACAATATTTCTATTTGCGGATGTTAATTGAGTTCCTGCTTTTGAGCCAACCACAACATTGCCATGTCCAGTCATATTATCTGTATCTATTATAAATTTACCAGACATACGCTTAGCAGCGGTTTCGCTAAGAGCCCACATGCTTATTTCATCATTATTACCGTTACCAAGTATTAAAACCGGATGACCGCCAATGATTATCGGAAAAATAGCAGCCGGTGCAACCGCAAGATAAGTGTCATCTGTTTGATCAATTATTCTGTTTAGCGTGTTATCGCTGATCTGATATACAACAAGCCGCTTTTCCCAACCGAAGCACATAGCTATCTTTAATGATTCTCCTACACCCTTATAAAAACTCAAATTATCACAGGCTGAAGTAGGTAAATCAACTGGATCTGATAATTTAGAAAAACTATCTACATATCTCTCATATACTATAATATATGGAGAATTTTCTAGTGAAACAGCTAAATATTTCTCATCGTCATCGGGAGAGAACGAAATGTGATTGACAACGCCAATTGGCACTTCAGTTATTGTATTAAGAAAGGTAAAAGTATCTCCATCACGCTTATACAAAAAAAGATATGGGGCGTTACTTCCCCCAAGAGCAAAGTATACTCCATTAGAGGAAAATGCTATAGTCTTGATGCCCGTAGGCGGATTAGGGGGGTTATTAATTTTAGTAAAAGTATCTCCTTCTCGTTTGTAAATCATAAATATACCCGGATAGGTTACTGCAACTAAATAGTTAGCATTAGGCGAAAACAATAACTTATATGGCATTGCATCTGGCATATTGACGGGACTTGTTAAAAGAGAAAAAATATCTCCTTCTCGTTTATATAAGGAAAAATATGGCGCACTGTTATAGCTAATAGCCAAATAATTATCATCAGAGCTAAGTGCTATATTTCCTATACCACCACCCTCCTCAAAGTTAAGCGTTATATTCAAAACTTGTTCGGGGAGTAATTTATAATAAAAATTATCTAGAGTATCCCAATACCGTTTAAATATTCTAATAAAAGGGGCTCTTGCCTTCCCAAGTATATAGTAGCTACCCGTTCCAGAGTTATTACAAGTTGTTATTTGCTCTCCGTCAACAAGGTAATAACGACCCATTGTTCCCATACCAATACTTATATTTTCTACACCGCTTGTATCAGCTTTCGCGAAAGCACCTGTACCAATTGCAATCGTATTTTTGCCGGTAGGAATCTCGGTGTCTTTCCCGATAGCTATGTCCCCCGTTTCCTCATTCACAATAGCATTGTTGCTACTGCCACCTTCAAGAAACAACTGCCACGTCGGCTCGGTAGTCGGCACCATATTAACATTCTGCGACCGACAAATGTACAAGGCATTCTCATACAACACGATATCGTTCACGGTATAAGTGGCTGTGCCATTCCATTCGCCCCGGAAATTAAAGTTTTTAGTCCATGTTGCCATATTAAATCACTCCTTAATTATTTAATAGCCGCCAGAGATTATCTGGCGGCAAGTATTATTCCAAGTCTATTTGTTTGCTCTCATCCCTCCATGATTCGATGTCTACGCCCAATGTTTCACTTCTTACTGCTATTGCAGATTACTTCGACGTATCTATTGATTATTTATTAGGCCGAACTGATAACCCTAAGTTATACTAATCACCCCACCCTTGGAGGACAGTCTTGAAAAAATTATTCTAATTTTATTCACTATATGCGAATAAAACGAATAAATTATGATATACTATGTATAAGACTGTCCCTTCGGGATGGTGGTGGACTAAATCGCGCTATCTGCCAGGACGGAGCGGTTTAGTCTTTTGTTTTATCATCGGCTTCATGTTCAAATAGGTCTCCCACATCGCAGTTTAAATACGCACATAATTTTTCGAGAACATCAAATGAGATACCCGTACTTTTTTTGTAATAGAGATTTGTCAATGTTGTACGCGAAACTCCTGTATCGTTCGCTATCTTGGTGATTTTCAACAGTCGCTTGCCTAGTATGGCTGAAAAGTTGTTGTTAATCATTTTATGCCGGCTTGGCCAACCTGATTGGTTGCCATTTTTCTACATACTGCATAGCGGACTCATAATGTATTCGAGGAATTTCACGGTACTTTGCCACTTGATAAACTTCCTTAAGGTTGCCCCATAACGCTTGAAACATTTTCTTGCTTTGGATTTTATAATCTGCTTCATCGGGAAGTAACTCCCTGATCCTTCTCTTGACTGCTTTGTTGAGGGCCGCTTCTTGAGAAGAATTTAAATATACTTGCGAATCAAGGGTCGCCTTAAAATCATCTAGTTTATCGTTTACTTCTGCTTTAAAAACCTCCTGGTCTACCTTCATTTCCTTTACCTCAGAAAGAAGATTCTCGGCAATCATTAAATATTTCCCGTTAGTCATTTTCAATTACCTCCGCATTAATTATTTTGGTGTCCCCTTCTATAGATAGGACATGCATTTGCTCCCGCAGGTCACGCGTTAACTTTTCAAGGCGCTCAATAGCCTTTTCATATTTTTTTCGACTATAATCAGAACACCTAAAATAGTCCGCTCCCATGTACCCAAATGCCGCCATATCGCGAATGAAAAGAGCTATCCTCCCAGATATCATATCTGCCCTCGCCTCAAACTCTTTACGCTGGTCATAGTTATCCTGGCTCGCTTTTTGGGATAATCTTGCTGCATCTCTTTCCACTTCAAGGTCCTTAGATAATTTTTCCTTTTCGGCAATAATTCTTTTTACAGTTTCTTCGTACTGCCTGTTATTCGATTTCAATGTTGCATAATCAGGCGGCACAACTTCCTTCTCAATCACCTGCGCCGGTCTACTGGCAAGTCGTTGGTTCTCTTGTTTGAGCCTGCTATTCTCTTCTTCCGCATATTCACGGGCTTTACGTTCAATTTCTATTTCAGTCTCGGATTGTAGTAACCGCCGACTTAATTCTTTAATTTGCTTGCCCGTAAGTTCTTTGGGGTTATGGTTTCCCAAAATTTCTTGGCGAATTGGCTCGGGAGCATCTAGCAGTGCATAAACTTGGGCTGGCCTCAAATCCGACATGTGTGTCGTATTTGCAAAAGTTTCAGCAACTTTCATAAAACGTTGAGCACTACGTTCGGTATAGTCGACTTTTTCAGATAACCACCTTCCCCATTCACCATGAGGAACTTGCTCTTTAGCTCGCAACAACCGCTTGCCAACCTCAATCATATTTAAGGCCGTCTGTTGGCTGTAAAACCGGATTTCTAAAACTAACTGGTCTAATGGTACTGGGCTATTCATATTTCACCTATCCTCGTTCAACAACTTGATTACTTTCACAATCACCACAAACAAGGAAAATGTCATCAAAATCACATTCCAGAGCAATCGATATTTTTTTAGCAATACCTGCACCAATCCCACGCTTTCCGTTGATGAGAGCATTTAAAGAAGCAATAGAAGTGCCTGCTTTTATTGCAAGTGCCCTTTGTGTGTACCCGTGCTTTAGGATTTTCACTTTAAATGATTGAGGATTTTTAAGTCTTATCTTAGGCATCATTTTATCACCTCCCGCAATTTGATAACTTTCATAATCAGATTATCATAAAATGTTCACTTTTGCAATCATTCATTGGACAAGTTTAATAAAAAATAAATTAGGTGATTTTAATTGAAAGCAGAAGAATTTGGAAAATACATTAAGGATTTACGTAATGAGCAAAAACTCACTACTAGGCAACTTGAAAAACAATCTGGTGTCTCTAATGCATACATATCTCAAATCGAGAACGGCAAAAGAATACCCACTCCTACCATTCTTCAGAAATTAGCTCCATCACTAAATATCACATATAAAGAGTTAATGCAAGCTGCAGGGCATCTACCATTGGAGCGAAAAATCGAAACACTTACTCATGAACAATACATAGCATTGATTAAAACCTTAGCTGAAATAGCTCTTCCTCATCTCCAAGAGACAGAGGAGTTTTCAACAACCGAATTCTATCAAAAAATCTTTGAAACACTCGCACTAACCAATGGTAAGGTTTCACCGCATCAGATCGAAATAATTAAGTCCCTAATATCAGACATCGAAATTCTAAATGAGAATGAATTAGTAGTTCATTCAAATCTATCCCCGATAGTCGCTGCCGCTACTTCTTCTAGAGAATTACTCCCTGCGGATATATCTCCAGAAGACATTGAATTAATTAGAAAACTAAAAAAACTTCCCCCCAAAAAACGAAAAGCTATTGAAATCTTGGCAGAAACTGATGACAACACAAAAGAGGCGGACTAGCCGCCTCATATATGAACGATTAAAAAGCCCCCGGCGTGTGCCAGGGGCATTTCTATTTTCCTTCCACAAACCAACGCCCATCTTCGTCAAACAAATACACTTGCTTGCCGGAAATCAGACAATTATACCTCCACCCTGTCCCGCCAGCCTTGAGAGCTGCAGCCCGGCGCACGTCGTAGACTTTATCGATGATAAAATTCCGACCATCTTTCCAATGTAAGATTGTAGGCCTGACAATTCCGTTTTCGTCGTGTTCGGCGGTTATTTTGACGAATATTTTATGTTTGTTAATTTCCATGTGCTTCACACTCCTAGAACATTTGTTTGTAGTAATTTTAGAACAAATGTTCTGGGTTGTAAAGTGGGAATAAATAGAAAAAGCCGCATCCCGGCCTTGGCTGAGAGATGGGCTTTGAAAGTAAAGTGACACTTTTTTCGTAGAATTAGTAAGCGGAAAGCCGTACTAAGGATGCGGATTTTTATTTTGATTCAATATATTCACCCAACATTTTTCCCCATTCAGTCGGAAATCCAATATAAGAAAGGTCTATTGTATCTTCGAACTCTTCGATTAAAGTATTAAGGTTTAAAACAAATGATTTCCTAAAAGAGTCATCATTAAGCAACCGTTTTATTACAATTATCACTGCAAATGCACGATCTTTTTTAATATATTTATGTTCATTATATAGCCTTGGTTCACTACTGAGAATCCTATTATAAATTCGTCCATAGTGCGCACATATATTTCTAACTTCAACTAAACACTTTAACCAACTTCGAATAAACACTGGTGAAGTCTTAAAGTGCTCAGCTACTTTCCATTGATCATCGACTTTCATGTTCCCATAAAAACGAGATAGCATTCCAAAAGAAAATAATTCAACCGCTACCCAAATGGGCATTTTCCCACCATATTTATCTTCATGATGTTTAACGAACGCGGCATTTCTTTGATGATATTTCTCTAGAGCGAATTCTTCAATAAATTTGTCATGATACTTTTTCACCTGAAATAAACTATCATTCAAGTAACATTCACTACCATATTTATTTGCCATTTGATATGCTATTTTAGTTCTAAACATTACCTCAATGATTTCTATTACTTCAAGGAACAGATACCTAAATCTCACATCAAATTCATATAAACGGTAAATAATTTCAAAAGTTATGTTTTCCTTATACTGATTATTCTCATGTAATCCCAAACCATAAGCACTCAGCCTATAATAGTTTACACGAGATAAAATCATTTCAGCATAGTTTTCATCAATAATAATAAGATTTCTGCTTTTTAGTATTTCGATTTGTTCTTTAAATGTACAAGGAGGCTTTAGCGGGTTCATAAAAGCCATCACCCCTGATAAATAAAAGCCCCACCCTGGTCCGCATCACTTGTAAAGCACAAGGAGAGGCGTGGTGGGTTCTGTTATTATTATAATAAACTATTAGCTGAATATTTGACAAGGATGGTATTCTTCTGTTTTTAGCTAGTTTTATCCACTTTAATCCAGTTTTATTCTGTTTTAGCTATTTTAGGTTATTTTAATCTATTTTTAGTTATATAGTCAAAATACCCATTTTCTATAAAAAAAAGCCCCGGACCGAAGTCCATGCCCCCATCCTACCTAAACGCCAGATACCCTAACCCCAGCACCAACACTCCACGCTGCAGCTTCAGCCCCCTAATCTCCGACCGGACCTCGTGCTCGTATGTCTGCAAGGATTCGTTGGCCTTCTGCAATAAGTCCTGCGCTGACAGCAAGCTTTCCCTGGCTGCTGTCGATTCGGCTTTCAGCACCAGCAACTGATTCTGCAACGCCGCCAAGTCCCTCTGATACCCTGCCAGCTTCAGCCGCGCTGTCTGCAAGTCCGTTTTCGACTCGTCCAACTCGGTCAACAGCTGCCTGTTGTTCTCGTCCAGCTGCTGAAATATCTGTTCTAACCTGGTCAGCTCCTGATCGGTCATGATGTACTGAGCCGAACAGGTACCAGCCGATACCAAAACCAGCAAACAGGCCAACAGCACCGATAATAATAGTCTTTTTAGCATTGAGAATCATCTCCTTTATCCTGGTTAAAATAAACATGTATTGTCTCCTCTCCCATTAAAACGCCGCCCATTGCTGGACGGCGCTTTTTCTTACTACTCATATTTGATATTACCGTCAAAATACTTGCCGCCGATCTCCAAGCGGTCCGTGTACTGCCACATATACCCCTTAATATCGTCATTTTTACCCCACTGAGCATTCCACACCGCGCAACCGATACTACGCCAGTCAATGTAATTCTCAAGCCACCAATAGGAGGCGTAAACCCCGCAATCAAGGCCGATATTGCAAATGAACGCCCGGCACATCTCTGTTATCACGGCCCGGTCAAAGACAAACCCCTTACGCGCTTTGTATCCGTCCGCGTCTTCCATGTCGAAGAATACCGGCATTTCTAGCAGTACCCCAGCATCGGCAATCGTTTCCTGGCAATGAATAGCTTCCTGAATTGCATCAGATACAGTCAGCGCGTAAGAGTAATGGTAAGCGCCCACCCTAAGTCCTGCGGCTTTTGCTCCGGCCACGTTTTGGACAAACATCAAATTTTGTGATTGCAGGCCATACGAACTGCGGACAATCGCAAATTCAATACCGGCAGCCGCCACAGCTTGCCAATCAACCATGCCGTTGTGATAACTTACGTCAATGCCTTTCATTTATAATCACACTCCCTAAAATTGAGACTTTTAGTCATTCAAGGCCCCCATGTCCGGGATTAATATATGCTTTAGCTATTCTTTTTGTCCTCCTTGTTTGATATAGTCACAGAAAAACTAGTTCCCGTAATCTTACTAACAATTGTACAAAAATACTGCTTTAACTGCGCTACTTTCTTGTTGCCCATATCCTGAAAATTTTCCAGAATGCTGAATAACTCAGTCATGGCAATATAAGCATATATGCCGCCAGCAATTGCCTTATTCAGTTGTGTGCCAGCAATGAGAATTTCGGGCAATTTACCAGTCATACCAGCAAAAACAATTAGGGTACCATAGGTAAAAATCTTTTCGCCCCAACATTGTTTTAAAGCGGTACTAGATAAGTACCCTGGCTTCCAGGCATAAAAAAATCCGCATAGTAATGCGGTTGTAGTTGGCTGTATGCCCTGGTCAATTAGATAACGTTTCGTGATGGCCACCCATTTTGTCAGAGTATCCAGGCAGACAAACACCATAACAATCAGCAAAATTATTTCACTGCCACCGAATAGAAAACAAATCAAGGTTGATAAGCCGGCTGCCGCTGCTTTATAGGGCCAGCAATCAGTAATCATGTCGATACTGCGCCGGATCAGTACCCAGAGCTTTAAAATATAATCCAACTCCCCACCCCCATAAAATAAACATAAAAATACCGCTCCTCAGCGGCATGGCTCTCGCGGCATAGTTATCACCTCATCTCTATTGAAACTGCTGAATCCCTAAAAACTCCTGCCGGTATTTCCTCGGTATGTTTTGTTCTGTTCTCTCAAGGCTTGTCTGCCGTTTCCGCTGCCGCTCATCATCGAGCTGCTTACCCGTTACACGCAAACGGGCTAATTCCCGGCCAGCTTTCGCCTTTTCCTTCTGATTGCCGGCAGCCTCCGCTGCGAGGTAGGCATCGATGGCCGCGGCCACCTTATCGCGCTTGGCTCTCAACACATCTTTTTCTATTTGCCCCCGATCACTCGCTATCGCTTCCTCCATAGTCCGGAACCCCGCCGCTTTAAGAATCCGCTCGTGCATCTCCTCATACCGGTTCAACACCCTGTCCCGCTTGCCTTTCTTCTCCCCCGTAATGGCCGCGGCCATATCGCCTAAGGCAGGAGCTATGGCGTTCAGCACGCCGATCGGATCGCCTTCAGCCACTTTAACCCCTGTATTATAGATGGTAGATCCACCGGGGCCGAATGCAGAAAAGAACCTTTCCCAGGCGTTTCTAGGCATATTGTCGGCGGAACCAAAATCACCAATACCCGTGCTCTTTGACACATCAACCCCATATTTCGGAATGGCGCCCAAAATGCCGTACCACCCGGTTTTGACGGCTCCCTTCATCAGCGCGTTTACCTCCGAAATATCCTTGAAAAATTCATCAGCCATTTTAAAGGTTGCCTGCTTAACAAGCAATTCATCATCGTCGCCCTCATAGCCGAACGCTCTTAGTATCCCGGCAACCACCGGCAGTGCAAGCGCCTTGAAGCCTGGAATGCCCCATCCGCCGGACAACGCCAGATACGGCAGCCAGAACCGGGCGTTTTGTCCAGCGTTCGGCCGCCAGGTCATCGGGTTAAACAAATTGCCTTTGCCGAACAATATTTCCCCGATCATTTCCAGCTGCTTAACGGGATACTTCTTAAATTGGAATGCCGTTTGCGTTACCGGACCACCGGCACGGATAAACAACGGGGTATCGGAAATAGCATAGTTTCCATTAGCCTTTTGATTGATTTCTTTTGCGTACTCTAACGCCTCGCCATGAGTCATACCTTCCTTTCTGGCTTTATGATAGGCGCCAAGAATAGTAGCGGCACGGACACGCTTTTCTGTTTTTGAAAACAGCCACATTGCCGTCTTAACTACCCCACTAGAAAACCGTTCGGCCTGAGAATATCCGGCACCAACATCCGCAACGCCAATGTCCGCCCCTACGCCCGATTGAATTAATACTTTCCGATCACTAATTGACACTTTGCCAGATGTTCTCTTTAATCCCTCCCCCATTGCGCCCCAGTCATTCATTGCGCCGGCGCTGTTAATCGCCTGCGCCAAATTCACCAAAGCTGTTTTTATGCGAAACCCAAGCTTAGCGACCGCCGTCCACTTCATTACTGTACTGCCGAGCGCAACAGCAGGACGATTAATACCATACGTATCAAGCACATTTGACACTCCAGGTATTCCTGCAATCATCCGGTTAAGAACTTTCTCCAGTATGGATATATCACCATTCACATCTGAAATGTATTTGTGAATGTACATAGCTTCCAAACTGTGCTTTGTCCAGCTATCCCAGCGGCCATATAATCTTTCATACCGACTTACCATTTCTCGCTTCCAAGGGTCAAGAGCGGCGAATCTGGCAATTTCGTAAGTTTGCCGCCGCATAACCTTGAAAATATCTGTTTCATAGCCCTGGGCACCAGTACGGTGCATTTTACCACCATAGAAACGTCCCCTGGCTTTCATACTGACCTTGCCGTCAAGAATCTGCTGTGCTTCACCGGGGGTAATTTGAAACTCATCTTCTAACTTTTGCATGATACGGAAGAATTCTCTATCACCAACTACAGCTGCATATTGATTAGCATTAGGGATTTCAATAGCTTTCGGCTTTATTAAATATTTTTTGCCGGGGTCAAGCTCATTAACTTTGACTATAGCCTCTCTGCGGCTATTTGCACTTGCAACAGAAACCAACTGTTCTTTCCCGTCAGCGTCTTTGGTCTTTTCATACACCATCCAGTCCCCAAAGAAATGACGTACATGCCCTTCGAGCTTGTTAATAGGCGGTGTTTGTTCCCGATAAGTCACATACAACTGATTATCACCATGAGCTAATGTGCTATAATCATTTAATATAGCCCCGGTCACATTTTGCACACGCACTATTTGAATATTAGGATTTTGAGCCATGAGCACCAAAGCATCACCATTCACAGGCACATCTTCTCTTAATCGGTTAGCCCGTTCTTTATAAGTGACTAATGTATCTCCTTTGTCTAATGCCTTTTCGCTGATAATCTCAGTGAAGGGACTATCTTTGATTTCTTGCAGTTCTGCCTTAGTTGCCCTTTTGCTGACCGTTTGTGTCCGTTGATGGACATCATTGGCCATTTCATAAAACTGATCTAGTAATTTCCGCGCCATTTTATAAGCACGGATAACCTTATCCGAATAACCTTCATGTCTGAGCTCCTGAGTGGTATATTCTTCTTGGTTAAGATCGCCCATAAGCATAACTCCCTGGAAATCGGCCATATCCTCTTTATCAGTAAGCAATTTTTCAATTTTCCCAAGTGTATGGTCGGCCTTATTCCTGAATTGGTCAATCTTTTCATGAGCGCGAATAGTTTGGTAGACAAAAGCTTTTATGTTAGGAGATAACTCCGCCAGGCGCGAAGGCGATTGCATCAGCAGCCGTATGGGGTTAGCCCCTTCTATAGCGCGATTGAGGATTTCAATATTGCTATTCGTCTTAAAACCAAGAGATTTTAGCAGCTTGGACAGCGACCAGATATGATTGCCTTTAGGGCCGGCGGAGTATCTGATTTTGTCTGCGCTATCAGCAGAAGGCTTGTTTTCCTTTTTGCCCTCATTGACATTTTTCTGTTCCGGCGCTACTATACTATCAATAGAGTCTTGTTTTGAGCCACCTCCTTGGGCAATTGTAGCCCTCTGGAACGGAGCCTGAACAGACTCATTGGAAGAAGTCTTTGTACTGCGCTCGGGCGATGTGGACGTATACTGAGGGCTGGGTTTATCTGGCATGATGTACGCAGTAGACTTCTTCCTTTTAATGTCATTTTTTGGTTGACCGTCATTGACATCTTTTTCGCTTTGTTGTACTATACTAGTAATAGAGTCGTGATTGGAAGTTTGCGCTCCGGAGGCAATTAGAGCCTCCCTTGACCGCAGCCAATCATGACTTATTTTTTTATTTGGGTATAAAAGCCGTCCAGCTTCAATTTGTTTCTGCACAAAGTTAGTAGTGTTTTCTTTGCCATATACGCTTGCCATTGCATTGACTACATTACGTCCGTGCTGCCGTTCTAAATGAATAGCTGCTATTACGTTATCACCATTTTTGTCAACCATTTCAGTCAACACAACAACCGCATTTTCTGTTGTGGCGGATTTGAACACCATCACTGGGTTATCAAGGTTTTCTGGCAATTGTTTAAGCACATCCATTGCCAGCCCATGTTTACCGCCGTCAGTACCTTTAGTGTTGACTATTTTAGCAACTACCTTTTGACTTATTTCTATCGGTAATTGTTTAGCTCCAACTTTGATAAGCACATCCGGCGTTTTCCCTAATGTCAACATCGCACGTGGATGTAAGCTCCCGGCCGCCCATTGATCAAGTTGCTTAGCAAACGATCCTTGGCCGCCAGCACTATGTTGTACTGCTGCCGTCGTCTGCTCAGGCTTTACAATGTCCTTTAGATCGGAATCACTCGCCATGTCGACTTTGGACTGTTCATCCTCATTGACATTTTTCTGTTCCTGCGGTACTATACTAGTAATAAAATCACTTCTGCTGGAACCGATTGGCTGCTCCTCTCCGACTTGTTGAGGAGATGTGCGCAAACCAGAGTCTGTTTCGGAAACAGACGTTAAGGGTTCGGTCCTTACCAGAAGTGGTTTTTTATTTTTAAAGTACCTCTCTCCAGTAACTGGAAGAGCTGTGCTGACAGTGTAATAATCGTTATTCCCTCCCACTCCTGGCTTTAATTCAACAACTGCGATGTGATTTGGTGATGATCGCTTAGCCAAAATTAATCCTGTTCCGCCCCCTTGCCATATCTCATTGAAGCCGCTGACAACCTCTTCAATAAAGCGGGCAGGGCTTGCATAACCTATATCTCTAATTTGTTTTTCGTGCTTGCTTAAAACATGCACTAAGCCATAGCGTCCAGATGCCTGTTCTTGCCCAACCTGTAAACGGATTTTACCACCTTGCCTTCGCATCTTTGCTGCTTCTCCCTGAGTAATTTCACCAAAGTCAATCGAACCGTCAGGCTTCACAATGAACTCATCTGGCTTAGCATTTTGAATATCTGCTCCCGATTCAGTTCGATAACCTTCGGCTTTGGCCGGAGGTTTATTATTTCTCTGACTAAACTGCACAGACTCGACCGGCAGCTTCTGATACGGAAACTCCGTCCGGTCCTGAAACAGCCGGTCCCCGTTCGCATCTTTGAGCGAAAGCAGCGTCCTCCTGGCGGCATTCTCGAATGCTACCACCTGTTGCTCAGTCAGTTTACTATTCCCCCCGGCCTGGGTGAAATACTTAATCCTGGCAATAGTCGCTTTAAGCCATTCAACCAACCTGTCAAACAGGTTAACATCCCGGCTTTGCAGATTCCGGAGCAATTGCTGCCTCATAGCAGTATCGGCAAACTCGTCGCTCAGCATTTCTTCGATGACTTCAGCGTCTGTCAATGTGTCGCCCTGGGCAATAGTCTCCCGGTACCGGGCTATCTGTTCTGACGTAATAGCATCAGACCCTTGAATATGAGCCAGTAGGTCACGATACAATGCCGGATCCTGCTGCTTCATCCAATGCATATTTTCGTGCCAAAAGGCCCATTCTGGTCCCCGATTGCCGCTGCGGTTGATATAACTAATGCCATTCTCAGGATCATAGAAGCCTCTCAGTTCTCTGCGGGCAACAAAAAACCGAACCGGCACGCCCATAAAGTTGCCCAGTTCGGATATGGCTTGTTCTTCTTTTGTATAGCTTTTTTCCGGGATAAAGCGGAGTTTCTCCTTACGACCTTCTTTCAAATCAACTTCGTAAGTAACACCGTATTCCAGTTCTTTCTCTTTAAAAGAAAATGGCCGGAACTGGCCGGCAGAATAGCGAATATCTGATTTGAATAAATCCGGATTCTGTTGTATAGTATTATTAATGGAAGAAGTCGAGCTGCGTTCGGGACTTATAGGGTGTAAACCACCTGATGAGGACGTAGGGGGAGGGTCGGATTTATCCGGCACGATCCGCGCAGACGGCTTCTTCCACATTGTTTTTGTGCGCAAAACCTTTCTTCCTGTTAAAACGGTTTCGACATAGTTAACAGTTCCGTCATCCATCCGTTTTTCGTAAACAACAGCCTTTTGATTATTTATTTCCTCGCCCGGTAAAATTCTATCATAGTTGCTGATTATCTCCGGTATACGTTTTAAGTCGACATCAGTTACCGGCAACTGTCCACGCTGGTGTTCCTTAGCTGGGTCGCCATGCTGCTTAATAATATGCCTTAGATCATCCGATGTAATATTGTGCATGTAATCACTTACATCAACACCGATCAAGGATTGAATACGTTCGGCTGTATTAGGTTCTACTTTTTTAATATTAAGCCAAGCATATTCTTTGTGTGATAATGCCTTCTCTACAAAATCATTGATCGTAGACTGTTCATTCCCATGACCCTCAGTAGCGTGACTCCGGTTATCACCTTGCCCTGAACTAAACTTTATACTTCCGTTCCCTTGTTGCGCCGCCAAAGCATTCTCATACATTTGAGCATTTTTATCTAGGCCTAATTGCTTAGCGAGATTAATGGCCAGCGGGTAATCCTTACTGTTAACAGCCCGAAAAAGACGCCGTTTTAAATTGGCGACTTCCGCAGTGGGCAGGGTTTCCTGGGCCGGCATAACCTGCTGCCGCAATTGATTAACAGCTTCTATACCCGCTTGATTAGGCGAAGCAGCGGGAACATTTAACGCCGCAGGCTGCTGGCCGGTAAGTTGCGTTAATCTCTGCATCGTTTCCGGACCGCTGACAGGAGTTTGCGATTTAACAGGTTCAGTGCGTGCCGGCAACGGCATCTTAGCGGCGGCAGCCTGGTCGAATTTTTGCGCATTAGCAGCATTGAGTACATTGACCAAATTCTGCCCTTGCTGCCTTTTACCCGATGGCACAAAGCTCTGCATCTGTTTTGCGTTGATTTCATCTAGGGCAGACCGAGCGCCATCCACGGCCAGCCGGGCCTGTTTTATATCAGTTACTTGTTCCTGGTTCTCCATTCCGGCCGGCTGATCTGGAGAAAGTTGCTCTTGCTGGTTAACCTGTAATTGCTGCTGAAACTTCTCTGGGAACAACCGCTGCCCCAGTGGCACTTGATTACCCTCGCCATCCGGCACCATATATTCATCCAGGAGTTTGCTGACATTTCTTTTGGCAAGCTCTTCTTCGATATAGTTGGCTTTAGCAATATCGCTGGTCTGGAGTTTGGGGATCTGATCCTCCAGCCAGATTACTGCCTGTTGGGTTTCCTCCGGTGTAAACTCGACTTTCGGAGGTTCCGGAATAGCAGTATCAGGCTGTCTAGCCGTTACCTGCCCGGAGGCGCCGGTATACTTACTCATGCCGCCCTTAATGCCAGCAGTATAGTTCTCTACGCTATCGGTATAATACCCGCCACGCTTCAAGGCGGCAGCGTATTCTTCCGGAGTTTTAGCCTCAAGTATTCCATCTTCCGCATACTTTTTAAGATAATTCGCATAGTAATCGGCAAATTTCTCCGGATTGTCAAACTTCATATAGTAATTGCTGCCGTCCGGCTGCTTGTTATCCTCGCCATTAAATTCTACTTGCGTCAGCCCGCCGAAATTATTGTTTTCTCTGGCTAACTGACTATTGAATCCGCCGCTTTCGTGGTAAAGCTGGCCATAGATTAATTCGGCAGGGATGCCAGTCTTGGCGGCTACGCTCTGAGCCATGGCTTGATAGGGGTCTTGTGATTGGCCACTGGCAACACTGTTTGCTTGCCGGTTGCTCGTTGCACCGCCTAAAGCGCCGCCTGCGCCGCCCAATACCGCACCACCTACGCCGCCAACTGCCGCAGCATCGATCTCTTCCTGAGTCCAACTAAACGGATTATACCAGTTACCCGTTGGTTCGCCCATAACATCATTGGAAAGGGCAGTTTGCGTCCTTTCTTCAAAAGCATTCTGCAAACTGCCGCCGGCTGCACCAATAGCACTACGTTTTGCAATGGTCTTAGCACCTTCCTTTAACCCCTGCTGCCCAGCGTTTTTAACGCCTTTGCCCAACCATCCCATCCCGGCCGATTCAGTAAGACCAGTAGCTGTTAAAAATAGAGCGTTATAAGCAGCTAGTTCTCTAGTCGCACTTTTTATCTCATCTTCCGAATACCCAGCCTTGCGCATCTCTGGAACAATGCTGCCGCCTTCTGACATAGCTTCAAACGGCTTACTGGCCATATTAAGCACAGCAAGTTTACCAAGAGGAGTACTAGCAAATCTTGCAAGCGTAGGAAAACGACTTGCAATAGCAGCCGCACCGCCGGCGACAGCGCCACCAGGAAGCATAGAGGCCAATCCCGCTGCCCCTAATGCTTCAACTCCCAATGCGCCGGCAGAACCAACCATGTTACCGACATCATAAACAGCTCCCTGCGGATTAGTCCAATAATCTGAAGCAAAGGGGATCATATCTTTAGCACTGTATTGCTTTTCTCTTTTATTGCGTTCGGTAACTTTATCAAGATATTTAGCTGTATCGCCGCCAATACCAAAGTTTGCATCCATGAAATGCGCCTGCCCGGCTAATGCACCTGCCGCGCCTGAATCTATGGCATCCTTGAACCAGCCTAAAGCACCATTGCCCTCAGTCTCCTTTGTCACTGGCTGTGATGGATTGGCCGGTATGGCCCCGCTTTGCGCTGCTTGACTGTATGCGTTCAGTCTGTCGGACTTAACCCCCTGCGGATTAAGATAAGCATTGCCTAATGAATCTTGAGGCGGGTCCACTTTACCCACCTCATCTATATTTTCATTAAATGGATTAAATCCTGTTGTTATTGGAGAGGTATCTTCAAACGGATTAAATGCCATAATTCTCACCTACATTCCATAAGCTCTAAAATCAGTATCTGCAATGAGCTTTTCACCCATATCTCCATATTTTTGAAGAATATGAGCTTCTATCTGTTGACGATTCCACTTTTGACCGGCAGGTGCTTTAGCATTTCGCTCCAGAGCGGATGTTATTTCAGATATGGCGGAATTGTAATTAACAACCTTGCCTTGCCCACTCCCCTGCCCTTGCTGCCCGCCCTGCCCTTTCGTAAATATAGCATCCAGCTCAGCCGCCGCCTTGTTATAATCATCCATTGCCTGCTTCATACCAGGAGTCTCAGCTTCAGCATCATACGAATGCTGTGACGCTTTGTAAAATTGAATAGCATTGTTCATGCGCGTCTGGAGTGCCCTTACTCGTGCCGCATCTTCTTTTGAGAAAGTCGAGATATTAGCAAGCGATTTGACGTCCCCAGAGTTGCTGATACCATACACAGTGCCATCATCACCGGTAATGATTTGCTTAATCCCATTAGCATCCTGTCGGAACCTAGCCCAGTTAAGAGCATTATTATCTTCGTGAATTTTACCCTGCAAGTTCATCTGCGCCTGTGTACCTGGCGGTATTTCCTTCTGAGTAGTCCGAGGCACCCCGGCTTCATATGAACCAATGCCCAAAGCATTCGGAGTTTTGAGCGAAACCGTATTGATATTAGCACCAGTATCCTCAGTAAACGTCTTGTACCCCGGCGCCAGCTTCTCTAATATACCATCCAGCTTCAAGCCATTTACTTGATAGTACTCCTGCGCTGCCTGAATCTTATCCTCATCAGCAGCGAAAGGATTGTACAGCGTTCTCAGAAGCTGGGCATTGCGCTTCGTCTTGGCATCTGTTACCCGCGGCTGCAGCATCGTTTCAACCCGTTTCGCCTGCTCCGGAGAGAAAGAGTGCTTAGCTATAAATGCGGCGTTAGCTGCCTCACGTTGCTTGGGGTCTGAATACTTTCTGACCTGCTCGTTAATTAACCCATCAATGCTCGATAGCAGACCTTGTACCGGTTGTAATTCCGGTCGGGGACTTGCCCCGGCATCCCGACCCATATCCGAAACCTGGTCAGCCTGAAACCTTGCCAGGGCCGGCCCGTAAAGGCCCGTTTTCTCCATTTGCGAAGCAATTTGTCCAATATTGGACCGGGCAAAGTCATCATTGGAAATCCGCATATCATTGTAGTTAAGTTCCTCACCTGGCAACTCAACACCATCGGCCAAGGCCCTTTGGCGAAGATTCTTCGACTTGTCTACAATTTCAGCACGTTGTTCATCGGTCAACCCGGGAGCCTCATAGCCTTTCTTGAGTCCTTCATACTCATTCAGATAGCCATATTTCTTTTGGAAATTCCCAAATAACCCCTGTGCTTCACTGGCCTTCTGAGCATTGGCCGCCTGTTCAGCAATGAATTGTTGCGTCGCGTTATATACTTTTTTATTTTGATAATCTTGCCCCAACTTTTGTCCAAGTGCATAACTAACTTGGTCCAATGCCTGATAGCGTGGATCGTTTAGTATGATAGCCATATCTCTACCTCCTTTAGCCCTTCGCGCCTGCATACGTGGCATAAGCCTGCATTGCCGACCCTAACAACCCAGTATTGCCTTTCTGTACAACAGTCTGGGCCGGCGAGCTCAGCGCTTGCTGGAACCCGAGCCAGTCTGAATAAAGGCCTGTAGCCGGAGCCATATTTTGATAGCCCATACCATACAGCCCTTGTGCGTTTGATGCTTGATTTTGTAAAGCTGTCATATAATTGTTCATAATCCAGTTATTCGCATCCGTCCCGGCTTGGGCTAACGCGTTCTGTGTCATTGAGTTGGCGCCCAAATTTTTAAGCGCCATATTGTTGACCAGGCTGCCAACCTGCTTGCTATAATTGTCCATCGCCTGACTTTGCAAATTAGAAGCGACTTCTGAGTTTAATTGACCTGATGCTGTTTGGCTCATAAGATCAGTGCCTTGTCCGATTAAACCCGAGGCTGAACCGAGTAAACCCGTAGCAGTCCCCGTAAGCTGCTCGCGCATCGCCTTTTGATAATCCGTTTCCGGGTATACCTGCGCACTGACACTTTTCACTTTATCTTTAGACCCAAACAGAGCCTTCTTCACTCCACTCATTAAACAACCTCCTTTTCTAAAACATAATGACCATCTAAAAACCCGGTCAGCGTAAACCCGAATTTACGGGCAAATGCTGCCGGGTTTCTCTTTGTCCAAAACCGGAGTTTACTGCAGCCTAATTCCTTGGCCTTTTGATTCAGCCAGGATTGCCAAAACCGGCCATCGCCGCACACCTCACCCACAATCAACGCATCTCCATCCTGGATAGAAACACAAAACCCGCGCTCCTCATCAAATACGAATTCGGAACCGGGGTATGAATTAGGATATTCGCCTGTCTTTCTATGATAGAGCTTCAACCAGCCGTAGAGAGTCATTTAATCCCCCTCTACTTCCACTCTGACTTCAAACGATGTGACATAACACGCATTGCCGTCTTTCGATGAACAGTTGGCGGCAATGCAGAGACCGATGGTATGGACCCCTTCGGCATCAAGGATATAAGTTATACGATCACCGATAACTGCGTTATTGTAGTTGATTACCCCACTTTTACCGTAAGAGGCAGCCTCATTCATCAGATAAGGTTCCCCATCAATGTGCACCCCAATCTTGGTATACACGTCATTGGCCCAACCACCCCAGGTATTTGTCCACCCAGTAAGTCTTAACGTAACCTTAATCGGCAAACTCTTGTTTTGCACATAAAAAGGGAAGTTCCCCAATGTGTAATTCTGCCAAGCTACGCTGCCTCGTAAATCATATAAATAGGCATCGTATTCAAGCGTTGATTCTTGAGAAGGAGGGACATAGACCCGTTTAGCTGCATAAATCTGACCGGTTGATTTATTCTTAAACCGCAGCGGCGAGGAAAAGTAATTCGCTACATTTGTAGTAATCGGCAAATACAACGGATTATCATCAGGGTCCTTTAACTGGGCATACATACCGCCTGCAATGTCCGTTGAGGCATCATACAGCTCATGGGCAATAATCTTTTTACTATTGTTCTCTACTACGCGGATGTTGAGTTTATACTCACTCAATGCCATAGTATCACTTCGCAATCCAGATATTGCCGCCGACATCGCTGGTCGGGATATTCCAGGCAGTACCTTCCGTGTCATTGGTTAGCCTGCTGCTACCATTAAGCAAAGGAATATTATTGGCCGTACCATCCGCGTGCTTGCCGTCAACCATATCGACATTACCGTGCTCAATCAAAACGGCGATCAACTGTTCAAAAGCAGTCATATCGCCGTAGACCTTGGAAAACTCCTGGATAAACTTTTCGGCTGCCGCGCGGACGGTATCCCCATTCGGGCCCGGTCCAGTATCTACGGGAAAGCCTGGTGAAAAGGGCATAGTTTACACCTCCATATTTCAACATACTACAATTCTTTGCACCTACGCCGGAAATGCAACCCCTATCGTATATGTTACCGTCAGCCTTGCTAAATCTGGCACTGTCACGGGTGTTTCGAGTACGTCACGGGTTACCATTGCTATCCCAGTACCGTTCGCAACATAGATTCTTGGCGTATAAATCCCAACCTCGGAAACGACAATATCGCCTCCACTGTTGTTTGTAAAATACCGTGAATGCGTCACGGAATAGGTGGATGTTGAGCTATCATAATTTTTAACAATTGGATTAAATGCTAAATAGAGTAATTCTCCTGCATTGGTTCCGTTGTTAATTATAGCCTCCAATGTGTGTTGCTCAAAATCAAACGCCGCTGTGCCTGTACCAACAACCAATCCTGTAGCAGTGTTTACTGCTCCACTAAAACCTTGCCCAGCTAGCTCTATCGAATTATTAACCGTTGGCATACCGATTGCATAACCACTTCCAGAGACAGTTCCATTTATTTGTTTCATAGCTAAATATCCCGCTCCATACGTTGTACTTGCAGCATTTACCGCACACATCTGCGATGTTAGCCAGTTATACGCATTTCGCACCCAACTATGACCTCTTTCGTCATGATCATGTAGTACACCCCCGTCCAGACTTTCCACTTTAAATCCCCAAAACATTTCTGGTATCGGAATGTGTAATTTTTTACCCAACCGCCTGATTTCGTCGTAATCCTTTTCTGTTACATTCAACATCTCATATCCTCCTTTATTCTACCGCCACCGTGACGGATATTACCGGCGATTGCACCGCCAACGTCGTTTGTCTATTCCCCGCGTCTGATCCCGCTTGGACAACAGCGGTAACCGCGATTGACGGCATACTGCTACCCGCGCTAGCGCCGCCACCTAAATTTCCAGAGGAAGAAATCAAAACCACAGCCGATACAGCGTTATTGGCTGTGGATGGGCCAGATATATCGTTCCAAAATCCTCCGACAGATTTTTCTCCACTTTGCAGCATTCTTGCTGCCACTCCGCATCTTGCCTGCTGGTTAGCTGCGAAAGAATATTTTTCACTGATTTGATGCCAACCCGGTGTTGCTTTTATCCAATGAGTACTACCTGAGGGTGCTGCGAGGTTGTTACTCATACACCCTATTGCTAAACATTGTTTTACAGCCACTAATTCAGGCAATACGCAATACTCAGATTGAGTGGGGGTGGATGTAGACATAGCGGTTTGATCAATAATTTCTAAGGGTACTTCTGCATCCGTATTCCGCACTATGACCAATTGAACCCATATTCTCTGCGAACTGGCTTGGGTAAACGTAACAGAAGTACCTAAGTTACTTAGGTCTAATATCTTATAATATATTGACTGTTGTTGATTAGGGTCAGTTTCTGCAGCAAGTGCGGTATTAATTAAGTTCCATCCCGAAGGCGGAGTCAGTACGTCTCGATGCCCTACCACAGCAAGACACATATCACCGACTTGCGCTGTAGACGGGATTGCTACCGTTTGGGATGTTGCAGTAGTATAAACTATTTCATTACTGCCCTCTACGCGTGGAAACGAGGAGGAAGAATTTATTTCCGCAATCTTGGTGTGATAATTTGTGAACGGCACACCTGTTAAGTCAACGCCCTTATCGATAATCGCCTGTTTAATGTTTTGCTTTGCTGTATTCAGAGTTATCAGCTCATTAGCAATACTCACTTCTCTCACACTCCGTTTATAGCGGCCAGAGCAGCCTCCAGGCCAATTAAAATGTTATTAGGCTTAAACTTGCCAGACGTACCGTCATACACAAGAATCTCACCGTCAGCCGGCGCTGTAGTTAAATCAATATAATCAACTGCGCCACCATCACCCGGTTCGCCTTTCAGTGCGGCCAAAAAATCCTCCTCTGTGCCGGTATTTCCGTTATCCAGCCAGATTTGATAGGCGCTTTTACCGTCCGCACCGGGAGTACCAGGGGAGCCCTGCGCACCATCGGCACCAGTTGCACCAGTATCCCCCGGCGGCCCCTGCTCGCCTACCACATGTCCGGCATTAATCGTCGTGCTGTCCGTCAGCGTGATGATCAGATCACCATTCTCGTTCACCACTGCGCTGGATATCCCGACACCGCCGCCACCGGATACCGTTCCCGCTTTCCAGGTTTCTGTCGTGGCGTCATAAACCAGTACTTGACTGGCAGTCGGTGGCGTTGCAAGATCAACATCAGTCAAATCAGCTAGACTGGAAGCCGTGCCACCCGCAAAATAATCAATAGCATTCCAAACGTTAATACCGTTACCTATCTTCATTTTAGGTGGTACTAAGTCTATGGCAATCCCTATCTCACCCTGCGCCAATACGGGATTAACCGCAGTCCAATTTGCCTCCGTATCGCGCCTTAGTTGTATAATATCAGCCACCAACTCCACCTCCGTTGATCCTCTGTATTGGCAAATACACACTTGCACTGGTTCCACCGTCAATATTACGTTCAACGGCCCTCGACCGCCATTTCACGCCATCAAAAGCAAGCACATGGCCTTTAGCCGGCAAAACCGTTTCATCCACATCCTGTAAATCACTTAATTCAAACGCGGCAAGGTCCGCCGCCACACGCTCAATAGCCGCGGTATTCTCGGTATCAGCCTGATTAAGCCTATTCACTTCGTTCCCTAGTGTCATTCCCAGATCGGCGACAATACTTTCCAGGGCTTCCCCTTGCCCTGCTGTATAGGCATCCGTTATCCCATACCCTTCTAGCGTTGTCGGTGTATCCTGTACGCCTGCCCATGGTACAAAATCAGCCTCATCTGCAGCATTTACCTTACCATCATCGTTAGTATCATAGACAGCTTTCAACATGTCCCCTATTTCAAAAGCAGTATCATTATAAGAGATCTTCCACTTTTGATGTACAGCGTCATAGAAAAAAGCTGCAACATTGGATTCTGTTTGTACGGCCAAGGACATGCTGGCCGCGTCCTGCTTAAACATGGTTGTTTGCCCGGTACTATCTTGAAACTCCAGTAAGAATTCATGATCTGCGCTGCCGAAACGGATTTTGCCATAAACCGGACCGTCTTCTGTCTCCTGATCTCGAAACGAGAAACCTCGCTCTATATCTTCCCCTGCGTCACCGGCCATCTGAAAAACAAGCTGCTTTTCGTCATTGTCACCAGCAATACTTAACTCAATAAAATCCTTTGCGGATATCTGGGCACGGCTACACAGGTAATTATCTAGGGACAAACTTCCCTGCAGCAGATTAGCCGCATATTTCTTAATCTCCGTCATCTTTTGATTGATTAGCTGATTGATCTCCTCGGTGATTTCTGGTTCCCCATTGCCGGTTCCCGCTGCTTCCTGCAGGGCGGCAATTTGGTCATCATAATTTTTTAGCGCCCGATTAAGAAGAATGAAATTTCGTTCCAGCGACTCCGCCGTAATATGCGTATCAAGTTTTGTTGCCAAAATTACACCTCCACAACTTCCACTTTAACATCGTTCAAAGCAAAGGCGCCTTTTGTAGAGGTAAGCCGCATGGAAAATTCCTTGGTCCGGTAGATTTGCCGTTTGCTGGCCGGCGTGGTCCTCGCCAGCGTCCACAGCGGGTAATTGGCATCATGCAAATAACCCGTAGCGTCATGCACATAAGGGCTTTCCGCCGTATAGCCAATCGGCAGTTGCACCTTACTGACTGCTACATTTGCTGCTGCCGCGCTTTTCGCATCGACCGCCACCGCAATGCGCTTGATCAAAAAGTCATTGATTGTGGTGTATAGCTTGCCCTCCACGTCAACCTGAATCGGATTGCCGGCAACCTCCGTGTCCGCTGTTTCATCCAGCCGGTAAATGGTATCCCCGGACAGCACATAAACTGTGTTGCCTACAAGGCACACATCAGAAATCGGCATACTGAACTTACGAACCGTAAACACCCCGGAGAAATAGTGAAATAGGTATGTTGTACCCATATCATCCGTCCGTACCCAAAGCTGCTTCTTGGGCTGTATATCCCATATCTTTGCATTCTGGCTAACCCCTTGCATCAAATCCTGGTTAACTGCAGCCCCTACCTCCGACGACCGGAGTGTGCCATATTCTCCAGAATTAAAGCCCATGACCGAAAACCCGTCCTTACCAACATAATACAAGCCATTGCCGGCAAAACGAATCGCCTCCGGTCCCGCCACATATACGCCCTCCGGGCCATCGTACACATCCCAGTTATAGTCACCGACTAAACGGAAGGTCTTGCCTGATCGTTTTATAACAACTACATTACCAAACAATTGTTTAACGGCCACAATGCCGCCGCCGTCCTGGTAGCCGACCTCCGCATACCAAGCATCCTGGAGGTTATCTGTGCCATAATTCCAATTTTCAATGTCCCCGACCCCGCAGAAATAAACAATATCGCTGCCAGTATTGCTTGTGGCCAGGCGGCCGCCCCGCACATAGCACATGTCAGAGACCGGCGAACCAGACGCCATTTTAAACGCATTAAAATAGTCCACGTACTGAACCCTGTTCCCGGATACAATCGCCGTATACGGCCCGTACACCGCATACGCCGGCCGCTTAATCCCTTTCAATTGTCCGATCAGTTCCGGCGTTGTATTGGGCGACAAATACCCCCGGAGCTTATATAAACTTTGACCGCAATTCGTCAAAAAATAATTATCCTTATAGTTGTAAAACAACGTATCCGCCGCTGCCGGCAGCGTAACTACCGGCACCAGTCCCGCGGCTACCTTTAATTTGCCGGAAGAATAGTCAATTTCCACATTGGTGGCTTTCTGCAGCATATTCGGCAGAAACTTTTCTGAGTTAGGGGCAATGTCTTTTCTAAGCCCGCCGGTAAAGTCGGCGAAGGTTAGCACTTGCGCCCTCTCGCCATGCTTATTGCTCAGTTTTGGCATAGACCTCCACCTCCCTTACAGCAATTTGGCCAGCAATGTTTCGTCTTGCTGAACCTCGAATTCGTTCTTGTTCATGGCGAACATAGCTGCTAACTGGGCTAGCGCACTAATATATTGCGCCGGGAAGTCAATACTGTCGGTCACCGCCTTAATCCGGGGCTTGTGCGCATAGTATTGCACCGTCATGTCGCCCGGAGACCGCATTTTAATCTTGCCACCCAACACCCGCAGCGGGTATTCGCCGCAAGTCTTTTCAAAAAGCAATGGCACAGGCATATCGTCGGTAAAGACCGCTTCCTGCACCATGATCAAGCTGCCGGCGGCAATCAGCTGCTTGCTCAAAAAGGTAATGGCCTGATTGATATGGGGCAGCAAATCTTCATCTGTCGGGTATTCCAGCTTGTCAACATCATGGATAAGAATGCGAATTTCGCTAATAAGGTCGGAAGTGCCGGTATCGTAGGCCGGCCGGCCCCGGATGATGCACTCCCAGGGACCTGTGGCCGTAATCTCTACAGTAGTAAAGGGGGATAATTCTTCTGCGTTCAGCTCTACGCCCGGATAGAGCCGAAATTCATTGTTCTCGCCAGCGACGATGATCATTTCCACGTCGCCGTTATTAAACGCATTTACCGCCGTACCGTAAAATGAAATAGTTTTGGAGAAATTTCCTGTCCCAAAAAAAGAATCTGACAGCAAGGTATCACCCCCCTTACTTAACTTCTAATGCCTCAAGTCTCACAGTCAGTGCCGCTATTATCTGCTGTTGTTCTTGCACGGCCTTAATGAGCGGCGCAATCAACTCTGTATAGCCGATACTCAGTACATCCTTGCCGCCATTTACACTATGGTCTTGGAAACCACCAAAGTCATTGCCAGTGTCGGCTATGACCTGTTGCACTTCCTGGGCAATCAGGCCGTGATGATACCGGTCGCGCTTCTTGCTGCCGTCTTTTTCCTGGTCTTCCGGGTAATCCTCCCGGTAGTCCCAGCGGAAATCAACAGGACGTAACCGCAAAATAAAATCGAGACCCAGTTCGGTGTCTCGAATGTCGGCCTTGTCGCGCTCGTCTGATCGATCCTGGACGGCGCTATAGGCGTATACGGTTGTGGCGGAGTCGCCGAGTTGGACTTGGTTGTTGCCGGTAACTGCGGAGTTGGCACCTAGGCCGGTGCAGTTGGAGTACATTCCTGCAGATGATAAGGCATTTTTGCCAATTGCTACAGTATTCTCGCCATAACTGTTATGTCCGGCACCTGTTCCAATATAAACTGTATCATAAGCTGATGCTGAAATGTCGTTACCTATAATGACCGCTTGATTTCCCGAAGAAGATGAGCCATTTCCAATAACTACGTTGCTTTCTCCACCTATAGAATTTGCTGATTTAATGTTACCTATCGTAATATTGTTAGCACCTGATGTGTTTGCCCCATATCCTATAGCAATTGCCTTTTCACCTGTACAATTGCTACCATGGCCAATGGCAATACTGCTTTGATTATCAGAATTACTTCCAGTACCAAGCGCAATTGAATTATCATAACCAGCATTAGCACTAACCCCTAAGGATAACGCTTGAACACCGTTAGCTCTTGCCTGCTGCCCGAATGCGATTGCGCTTGCCGCACCAGTGTAGCTATTTACGCCAAGGGCAATGGAATTTAAAGTACCAGCTGCCGAATTTTTCCCTATCGCTATCCCTGCAGCTTCAAAATATGCCGATGCGTTAGTGCCAATAGCGATAGCATCATCCGCACCCGTATGAGTAGACTTCCCAAGGGCTATTGCATTCTCGCCTCTCACAGCAGAAGAATTTGCCCCAATAGCGATAGCATAATTCTTTTCGCACGAAACTTCATGCCCTATAGCAACACGCGCCGATTTATCGGCATAGGACCCGTTATCATCAACTGTATTCGTGCCCAGGAATATATTATTTGATCCTGTCGTCAAATCCTTTAGGCATTCTTTTCCGAGAGCAATGTTATTACTCCCCGTTATATTCTCAGTTCGTTCTCCGCCCATGGCCTGATACCCAATAGCGATATTGTCAGCCCCGTTATTACTACCTGACCCAGGTCCACCGGATAGGGCTTCTTTACCGAGCGCAACGCAACGCTCCCCACCGTAATTAACCGCTGATGTGTCCCCGATAACTACACAAGACATCCCTCCACCCTGGCCTACAGCGTTACCCACGCCAATAACCACGCCATTACCTTGAAAGTGCGTACTGTCTTTACCGATAACCACTCCAGTAGGGCCATAAGTTTTTAAACCGCTACCAATTAATACAGTCTGCACCCCGCGATTTTCATTATTACGTCCGACACAAATACCTTCCTCACTACTACATATATTCTCAGCGCCAAGACCGATTGCGTAGGAACCTGTGATATTTGCATTTATACCAATGGCTACAACATGGTCCCCTGCCGCATAGGATTTATACCCAATCGCAATACCTTGCTCACTTGCACAGAAAGCTTCGGAACCTATAGCGACACTGTCATTAGAAACGCAGTATGATTTAACTCCTAATGCCACACCGCGGCCGGCAGAAGTAAAAGACTCACGACCTATAGCGATTGCAGAATCATCATGAGTAGCGTTTGCATAAGTACCGATGGCTATGCCATTCGGTGTATTAACCATGGCATTCCGACCTATAGTGATCGCAGCTTCCGTACTGGCTGATGCATCTCTACCAATGACTATACTAGTCTCTCCATTTGCCCTCGCATATTTACCAATAACCACTACTCCAGATTGTGAGGTTCCTGCAGTGTCCCCAATAACTACATTACTCCCTCCATCCTCACCGAACATCCCATTCGCCCCTGCATTTGGGCCGATCACTACTGAGTTTAATGAGGCAGTAACATGGCTGTTGGTCCCTAGCACAACTGAGTCAGATGTCCCTACCCCCCTGCTCCTAGTACCCATCACTATACTATCCTTTGTCGCTGGTGCTCCAGGAGACTCAAACTCGACATCAATTCCAACCGCAATGGTCCCTGTTTCTTCATCCACAATAACATAATCACCAGGCCCGCCTTTAATAAACAGCAGCCATGTCGGTTCCGTCGTCGGCACTACATTCACATTTTGCGACCGGCAAATATACAAGGCATTTTTATACAGCACTATATCATTCACGGTATAAGTAGCCGCATCGCTCCATTCCCCGCGAAAGTTAAAATTTTTAATCCATGTCGCCATCTCTACCCCTGGGCCTTCTGCTGCTGTTGCTTAATCACACCGATATTCTGCCGGATCTGGTTCAGAATTTCCGCATCAGCCGGTATGCCGCCAGTATCCCGGTTCATGGCGAATATGACCATCAGCTGCACCAGTACCGGATCGTACATAGAGAGAAACGGGGAATTGGCCTCGACATCCTCTACCCGGTCCTTCTTGCCAAAATAGCGGATGGTTGTCGAAGTAGCAGCCGTATCCGTAGCATAGGTCAGGCCGTTTTTCGTGTAAACAGGATGCTGGCCGGCGAACGCCACAAAATTATCGGGCAGAGCTTCGCCGCTGGTGTGGTTGATTTCATAAATCATGTCTAGGTCCTGCTGGGCAATTAGCTCCATGGACACAAAATCCACGGCGTCATTAAGGTAATCGAGCATTTCATACCGGGAGTACGTTTTCTCGCCCGGATCTTTTAACCGCAGTCGGGCACGGGTTATGAGTGTACTCGCTTTTGACATAGGGTTTTACCTCCTTTACACCTTAAAAATTAAGTTCTGGCGTAGCTCGGTCCGTTCCCGGCCAGCAGCTAAACGATAAACCTCCGGAGCGATCATAGATAATAACTCATCGTTGGATTTTGAAGCAGGATCGTCAAGGATAAGCTGCATAAATTGAATAATGAGTTCAGTAAAAGCATCAGGTAATGGCACACTGTCTGATATAGATGTGACTTTCAGGTGGCGTTTGTACAGGATGTTTACTGTTGCCGCGTCCGCATATATTTGATTGCCTAGCAGCTGATATTCACCGCGTCCCGGCTTTCGATTGAGCGGCGCATGCCGCCAGCCATCCTCAACTGCCACCAACGATTGAAAGTCTGCCGGCAACTCCCCAACTCCTGCCACCAGAGGCACTGCAATTCTTTTAACTAAGAGATTGGAAGTAATACTGTCAAGCGCTGTAGACACTAATGTCAATACACTTTCCAGAGCATCAAGCAGGCTATAATCACTGATTTTAGCCTTATATGTGTCACCCAGCTTAAACCGGGCTTTATTTAAAAGCTGATCAACAGTCATGACTATATACCACCTTCAGAGCAACGATACTCCGGATTAAGCCGGAAAAATAAACGGTAGCAGCGGTCTGCCCACGAAGCGTCGCCGTTAAGCTCAGCCTGCAGGCCTTCCCTTAATAGCGGATCGGCCTGTATCAGTGCCGGCGTAACCGAGCCAAACTTGCGCAGCTTTTTATCTGGCGTAAACCCCCTGCCGACGAGTTTCTTTTCTTCGTAATTCTGCTGCCGTAATAAGGTATCATCGATATGGTTAGTTAGGATGATCTTATTGCCTTCTTGTTGGATGTCTTGGCCGATAATCAATCGCAAACACCTTCCTTAATAAATTAACAGGGAGGGTTTCCCCTCCCATACTCACTGATAAAATTAACCGGCAGTACCAATCCCAGTCATTGCCGCATGCGCTTCTTTCGACCGGCAACGGAGCGTCACTTCACCGCTGATCGCCTTTTCAAAGCGCTTGCCCTTTTTGCCCAGTTCCTCGACATGGAAAGGAATCAGGAAAGCCGGTTTGAAGTACTGCGGATCGATGATTTCCACTCGGCGCCCGGTGGTTTTGAGCGTACCCAGTTTACCCGTTTCAGGGTCAACCGCCCGGTTAATCATCCGATGCGGCATCAGTTTAATAACACCGGCATCCGATTCATAGAAATCAATCGGGCCAATCACCTTTTTATCTTTTTGTCCGCGTTGTTTCGAGGTTTTGGAATCTTCCCCAAAGGTATTGTTGGCTTTTCGTTTTTCACTCATCGACATGACAGCGATTTTGGGATTGCCGCCGGCCGTCCATGCCTTTTCAATAGCATCGTTGAAGCCTTCTTCATCGAACACGCTGGCCGGCGTTCGGGTGGACGTGTCAATAACATTGACCGTATTGAAATACGGAATCCCCCCCATCCGGCCCGGGACAGACGCGGTATGCTGGGCAGTCGAATCCGACGTGACTAAAACGGCTTCCAGGTCCATGGCAATTCCTTTCATGTATTTGTCCAGTTGGTACAGCACTTCGTCCTTGACCCCATATTTTTTGACCGCTTTTTGCGTGGTAGTGATAAAAAACACCCGGTCAAAAATCTGGGTATGGTTGTCGATTCTGGACCGGGCGTCCACTTCTTCCGGCACATAGTCGGACCCTTCCAACTGCGGGTCATTCTGAGGCGTCGGCAACGCGTCGTTGAGTTCAGATACCGTGGTATTGTCCGCCTTTCCCTTACCAAACATGGTCAAGAGCGGCGTGTCGTCAGGGGCAATATTGGTGATAATATCCGAAATATCCTCGACCGTCCCGACTGTGGTATAACTATGAGAACCTTTAGCCATTATTGTCATTCCTCCTAATTATCGTTTTATATTTTGTTCCCGGCATTAGCCGAGATTGGCAATCCTATCAGCAAAGCCAGTACGCTTGTAATACTCAATGCGCTCATCCTGGTTCATATCGCCAAGATCTTTGGCATTGAACCGTTCTTTGGTTTCCTTGGTATCATTGCCAGGTTTGAGAGTCTGAGGCGGAACCTTTTTTGGTTCCTTAGAGACACCTGTCTTTTTGGCGAAATACTCCCGCCGGCAATCTTCCCAGTAACCCTTAATTATGGGGATATCTTCTTTGGTAAGCTGATTCTGACTGAGCCGCTGAATGGCCGCAGCTACGGGGGCCGCCTTTTGATAAGGCAGCGTCTGCAGGTGCTCTGCGGCCAACTTGTCAATGCCCTCAAAATCAGCGCCGTCTGTTTTTTGAGCGGCAGCAATTTCGGCAGCAAACAATTCATATGTCTGCTTTTGTTCGGCCTCCCGGACTTGATTTTGAGTAGCAACATCAGTCTTTGCCCGGTCCATCTTCGCGATCTGCTGGAAAAGCAGCGCTTGGTGCTCGGCTGAGAACGGGTCATATTCTTCGCCTTTCTTAGCAAGAATCTTGGCTACTTCCTGCAGCGCGGCCGTGTTATCCGATTCCGCTTCGTCATCTCTTGCAGGCTCCTCTTTCTTCTTCTCCGTCTCCTTGGTTTCAGGCGGCTTAACCTGGCTCGCAACTAAAGCCCGGTAGAACGGCATAGCCTCCGGGGGAATCCGCGCAGGGTCAAGCTTGGTTATGTCGGCAAGCGAAAGTTCTTCGGGCGAATAAAAAGACGGCTTCTTTTCGCCGTCATCATCGCCGCTTGTTTTCTTTTGTTCGGTGCCAGTCTCTTGCTTTTCTTTCTCACCTCCTTCGCCGGCGTCACCGTCATCGTCTTCGTCGATATATTCCAGGCGACCATCTTTAAGGCCAAGCTTGCCAGGCAGCGCCAGGGGGTCGCCGGTAGGCTCTCCATCTTCCCCTGCATCGTCGTCAGGGCCAATGTTAGTATCATCAATATCCTCCTGATCGCCGGTGTCCGTGTCTTCATCCCCTTCGCCCTCGGCGAAAAGCTGTAATTCAAAAAAATTAAGCTTATATTCTTCCATAATTGTTCATTCCTCCCCAAATAAAAATTAAACAGCTATTCGCCGCCCTTATCCGCATCCAAAACCTGTTGCGCTACCTTCCCCCCGTTTATAGCTGCAGCCAGCGCATGGACAAAATCCCCGACGGCCACCGCCTTATATTTCAGCGCCAACACCTGCTCATCCGGTGTATCAGGCAATACCTTGAGCAGCCCCTGGCGGTATTCCTGCAGCCAAGAGCGCGTCCAGGCCAAGACCTGCGCCGCCGTCTCCCCCTGGAGCACCTGGGACTCCAGCTTGGCTTTCTGTTCCCTGTCCAATTGCCATCCCTCCTTTCTCTGCCGCCTTGGCCGCTGCTTGTAAATCCATATTCATTACAAACTCATCCGGAGTGGCCTGAATGCCTTGAGCTTGCAGAATTTGCGCCTTAATGCCTGGTGGCAGGTTATCGAAATCAATACGAAGCGATTGTGTCGTCTTGACTTCTGGCCCCTTCTCCTCTTGTGCCATTTGCTGCATAAGTTGTTCAGGGTCCGTCACATAGTCATCAGAATTCTTATAGCCCATCTCCTCTATCAGCTTCTTGACGCATTTATACACATTGACAGGAGTGGCAATGCGCATCTGCAGGAGTTGCGGGTACATCCCCAACAGAAGCTGCAACTGCTGAACATTCGTCTCCTTCGTCCCGGTGCCTATGCCGGCCGAAATGACAAAATCGAAATCACCGGCCAAGTTTGCAGGATTGATGCGGAGCGTCTTGTTCGTTAACATGATCGTTGTATCATCGTCAATGTACATTTGGTTAAGCATCGCAATATAGCGAAACAACTGCACAAACCCGGTCTCGGCAAAGATCCGGGCAATAAGCTCCAGCCGCTGGTTAGCGGCGCCCATAATCATACTCATGCCGGTGGCTGTCTTATTAAGACTGTTGGCATCGGACCCCTGGTTATACCGGGTAATCCCAGTTTTATTCTCCTTCTGCCCTTCCAGGTATTCCATGAAAGGCATAGTCAGCGGGTGGATCTGGCTGTTGGGAATCGGGAATACCGCGTTATGGGGATCGCCGTTGACACGCCAGTACTGCCGCCCCTCCAGCAGGTCATCAATATCCTGGAACTTCGTCATATCCACCGCGGCCTGCGGCGTATTGGCCAGCGTGATATTGTAGACCAGCAACCTGAGCAGAGCTGTCTTCAAATGCTGAATCTGAGCAATCATCTCGCTGAAGCCGCGCTCGGCAAATAACTGATGCGGGTCCAGCGTCGGTGACAACGAAAAAAACGGATGCCGGCCAACAGCGTTTTCCTCAATCCGGAGCAAGATGTCGCCGGACCACCAGACAATGATATCCTCTAGCAAGCCGTCATCATTTACATCATACTTAACGTAGGTCTCACGGATCTCAACCTTCTTGTTCGGCGTATCGTCATTTGCCTCCCAACTCTGCTTGTATGTGAACCGCCGTGTTGCCTCATCAAGCCGGGTATATGTCAGGGCATCCAGTTTCTTCTCATCGTCTTCACTCAGCTTCCGATATTCGCCGGCTTTCACCTTGCGCCGAATAGCATCCAGGGTCACAGCCTGTACGTGTTCGGAGAAGTCCAGTTCATCCACATCCCGGGCATCAGGCGCAAAACGAAATTCGCTGGCCAGGAGGAAATCAATTACCGGCTGGTTTTTAATTACCTTCTCATCCTGCCACTGGACATTAAAAAGACCGGGAGCAATCTCCTCGGCCTCAAGTATCTGGACATTCTTCTTTTGTGCCTGCAGCAAGTCCATTTCTGCGGCTGTCATCTGCTGCACATAGGCCACCGGCTTTGTCTCGCGTTCCCAATAACACTTCGTCGTGGCCATGTTGGTAATGAGCGCATACTTCATCCAGTTATGGAACTTCAGGAAACCTTTATTCCGCCGCTGAATCTGATAGTCAATCAATTCCTGCATAGTCTCGGCATTCGTCACATCCTCTGCCTGCGTGCCTTGGATCTGGATGATCGACTGGCCGCCAAAGAATATCTTCATCAGCGAAGGCATAACCCATTCGATTGTATCGGCCACATCGGACGCCGTGAGGCTGGACACCTCCGACAGACGCTCAAACATCTTGGCGTAGAACGCTTCTTTGGCATAGTAAATATCAATACGGTCCGCGATCTTCGGTTCAATTTCTTCTTCGTAGTACCGCTGCGCTGCCTGGTGACGATTCTTAAGATAGTTCAGCAGTTTTTCTTCCTGCTCCGGCTTAAGGTTTAGCGCCTTGGCCATAGTATCAACCCCTTTCTAGCCATCAGCGCGCACATAACAAACAAAACTATCTGTTGCCGCAATAGAGAATGTTTTAGTCGGAATGACAAGTTCATTAAAGGTTTGCCCGGCCGATACCGTTGCCGTAATACTGCCGACCGTAATAGTGACTGCATCCGATCCAGCATTGATAAGGGCAATGCTTCTGATCGTGAAGTCATAGGTTTTGCTTATATCGGCACTGCCGGCAAAAGAGTCATACATAACACCAGGATAATTCTTCACTCTTACCACCTCCTTATAGGCGCCCTGCCTTGGGAATTTTGACCTTTCTCTGCCTTGCGGCATCAATCAGGTATCGCATAGTATAAAGACCATACCTCTCAGCATCGGAGGCATGGTCTTGTTGTTTCAGTGGTTTATCTTCGCCGCGCTGCTGGGCTTTAACATCCCAGCAATAAGCCGACTTTTCTTTAAGCAAATTGATGCAGCGTTCATGAATATAATACAATCCATCATTAAGCAGGTTACCGACATGCTCAATGCCTGGTAGAACATCGTTCTCCGCCTCAATGACCGGGAAACCATCTTTTCGCAATTGGACGATTAGAGCTTTGGCGTTCGGGTCCACAATTATCGGTAATCGTTTGTTGACAGTGAAGGCCTGAAGATCATTGGAATATTCTCCAGTTGTTTTCTGAAGGCCCGTTTCCTTGCTACTGTAATAATATTCAGCGGCAGTATAGAACTTTTCGCCATCAAATCCCTGGCGAAGAAAAGCCGTCGGATTACCGGTTCCATGGTCAATGGCAATCCATTCATTCATCAACCGGGGAATAGTTTTGACTTTATGCTTTTCTTCGCTGAACATATCATAGATCACCCCTTCCGCCATCACCCACAGACCCAGGATATACCGCTTATAGAAAACCCCGGTGTACATGCGGCCATAGCGTTCCTTCACCCTCGCGCTCAGACTTAGGTTATCGTCCATCGTGAAGTGAAGATAAATGCCATTCAGCTCAATAATCTTATCCAAGTAATCGACCTTAAACCAATGATACGGTCCAGCCGGATTACAGTTAAACCATAACTTGGCGCCTTCAACAGAACAGCGGGCCGTCGCCTGATTAACAAAGGATTGCGGCATCAGCGCCACTTCATCGAACAACATACCGGCCAGCGTAATCCCCTGAATAAGGTCCTGGCTTCGCTCATCCTTACCGCCAAACATATAGAAAAAATTAACCCGGCCGCGCCGGGAGATTTCCAACATGTTTTCTGTTCGATGCTCTTTGACCTTGTATCTTAGGGATTTAAGCATCCGCTTGAGGGGCGCCAGCACATTGCGCCGGAAGGAGCCAATCGTTTTTCCGGCCATACCCAGGTTTTCGCCGTCAAACTCGTCCATCCCCCACTGAACATAGGCAAGCGACATTGATACCGTTTTGCCCGACCTGACAGCGCCGTCAGCAATGAGAATGTCTTTCTGCCGGACTGGCGAATTCGGCAGCCACCATGTTAATACCTGAAGTTGCTTCCTGGAAAAGGGCTCAAACTTAAATGGCTTCACCTTAAGCGCCATGGTCATCCCACACTTCCGACGCCTTTCCTTTTAAAGCAGCAAGGAAAGTGTCCTCTTCTCCCTGTTCTTCAGTGCCATCATCCCCCTTAATCCGCGCAACCTCGGCCCTTAACTTATCAATCCGGGCCTGCTGCTCTTCGGTGGCCAGCTCGCTCCGTAGCATTTCGTCATACCTGGACAACAATCCCTCCAGCGTTTTCATAGCTGCACTTTGCGCTTTTAGAAAGGTTGCTTGCCTGTCCCAGGAGAATTGGAATTCATACTCATATTCACACTCTTGGGAATCAGACTTAGTTTTGGTGGTACTTCTCTCTGTGTTTTTCTCATAAGACCGCTTCAATTCCTTAATCATTTCCTCTTTATCTTTGACGAACATGATCTTCTGGGCCCGGGCAATAGCCGTGTACTGAATAACAATATTCTCCCATAGCATCTCAAGCGGACTTTTCAGGTTAATACTTTCGACTATCTCACGGGTTTCATCATTATCCGGAAATATGCGCGCAAAAAAACCATGCTTCTCAGCCTTTTTATTACCAGGTGGGCCGCCTGGTCCGCCGCGATTTCCAACGGCATTTCTATTCTTTTTGGGAGCGCCATGCCCTTTTGCATTATTATTACCTTTAGGGGCACCGCATTTTTTCTTTTGTTGTACAACATTATCGGGATTTTGTTGTACAACGCTTTCTGAATGTTGTACAACACTCCACTTATCACGATCACGCTGTTTCCATACCGCAATCTTCTTTTCGTCTTCACCAAGTAATTCGGCAATCTGGCGGTTAGAGATTTTGCCGCCATGTTCTCTATATATTGCAAATGCTTTGTCACGGTTGGGGTTTCGTTCTCGCGCCATACTACATAGTCACCACCTCCGGGCATATTGTACTGCTTTACAACTGTGATCGTCGATCTGCCAACTCAGCCTGCTTCGAGGAGTTAAAACGGTCCTCGGTACTGAGATAACCGGTAATGCGCCGAATCCGCTTGATCGGAGACCTTTCAACAGCCCTAACGACAATCTCATCGCCGTCTACTACCAGTTCCAGCTTGCCCAGTGTTTTACCCTTGGCCAGCCACAGCGCCTGCTCCTCGGCTAGGATCTGCCGAACCTCGCCCACACTGATGCCATCGCTATAGTTCACAATTACCCCATCTATACCAAGAGTGTTATCGATAATCATTGCTATCACCTCGCCAAGTTAGTTACTTTATTATTCCGGCACCGGCGCTCTTTGGGAGCCACCGGCAAATCAGTCCGCATGAATTCCCGGTAATCCGGCTCCCGCGGTCGCCGCTTGAAAGTGATGCACCGCCTGTCAACCAGGTAGGCTCGATCTGGCAGAATAGCTGGTCGGCGTTATTAAACCGACAGTTAGTTTGGATCGGGGCATACGTGTCATCTCCAAGTTTTAATTAAAATAAAAATGTCCAAGTAGGACGTTAATGTTTAATAAAGCTCTATAGACCCGTAATATTGCCAATGAGTAACTGTGAAAGGATTGATTTAAATGAGACTAAGATTTATCAGACACTGCAAAAAGTGTGGCAGCATAATGAGAATGGTTCGCCGACCAGACTTTACGGTAATACATGTTTGTCAAAACCCGGAATGTCGACGAAGAGAGTAAATTCTTTGCCGCCTCGCAAAAATCCCTATTTTCGTAAAATCCAGCTTTGACACGTATTAAACACGTATGATATACTCAAACTATCAGGAGGGGATTCGTGTCATGCCGATGAAAGTCAGAGAAATACTTAAACTCTTAAAACAAGATGGCTGGTATGAAGTGGAACAGGAAGGCTCACATCGGCAGTTTAAGCATCCTGTTAAAAAAGGCAAAGTTACCGTGCCTGTTCATAGCAAAAACGATGACCTGACGCCTAGAACGGAGAAATCAATACTAAAACAAGCAGGGCTTATTTAATAGCGCTGCTTGCAAAGGAGGTTTATGTGGTGCGTGATTCTTATATTTATCCGGCAATCTTTGAGAAATCATTACAAGGTAAATACGGCGTTTCCTTTCCCGATCTCCCCGGTTGTATATCAATAGGAGATAATCTCCAGCATGCTCATGAAATGGCTAAAGAAGCATTAGGGCTTCATCTGTGGGGGATGGAACGCGACGGTGATGATATCCCCGCACCGTCCTCTATTGATAGCATCGAATTAGCAGACGGCGAAGTAATCGGCCTAATTGAAGTCTGGATGCTGCCGATTCGGGCTGAGCTTGACAATCGTGCTGTCAAGAAAACCCTTACTATTCCCCGCTATCTCAATGATATAGCAGAAAAACAAAATGTGAACTTCTCCAAAGTACTGCAGTCTGCCTTAAAAGACCATCTCGGTTTACAGGCTAAGAAAAAACCTATAAAAAAACAGCCTTAACGGCTGTCAGCTCCTTTGCATACTTAAAGCCGCCCTTTGCCGGAGCGGCTTTCCTTGCGTTCCTATCTCATGCTACTATTTTATCACAGCCAAAGTCAAAAAAGTGTCTACTTTTTGTCTACTCTTATATGGCTTCTAATGCTATTACACCAAATAAAGCTACTGCAAACTTCCGAATAGCTTTATTCTTCATATCGTAGACAGATTGCCTTGTGCTATAGCCCAATTTTTCCGCAATCTCATCCTTATCCAGCCTCTCCACATACCACATAAAGAGCACATCCCGGTACCGCTCACACCCCTGCGCCTGGCTGATCCCGGCAAGAGCCTCCTCGATCTTCTCAATCTCTTCGAGTGTCCGGTCCTTCATCTCCTGCCACTTCTGCAGCTGATACATCTGGTTCAGCGTGTTTACAGTCTTAGAAGAACGGATACCGGTTACATCTATGTTTACGGCTGAAACCACACCTGGGGCAGTTTGCATTCTCAGCCGGACAATCATACGGCTGGCATGATTAATACTTTGATGCAATTCACGGTAATACCGTAGGTAGTTCTCTGCTTCTCTAATGCAATTCATGCTCAACCCCACCCCCAAATAATATAAATATGCACCAAAAGAGCGGCAAAACGTCGCTCTTTTTTTTATCTCTTATTTTATACTCCCTAATATCTCCTTTATGGCCCATGCCTGCGGGTTATATATTGAAGTTAGTATGTCGTGTATCCCGAAAACAACAACTACAAGGGTCAGTATGCTAACAATAACCATCCCTGTAAAAGTAAAGGCGTCCGCTCCGTAGTATCTATCAGATTCCGTTAGCCACATATGCACCTTACCTAGTGTACAAAGCACCAATATACATACCCCAATTTGCACCCCATATATCCACGGCACTAATGTTGCCTGATTGATAAATACCTGTATAAGCTGGTCAGTCGCCACACCCAGCTTATTTGCCAATATTTCAATTGCCTTGTCGCTCATTTTTCTACCGCCCCCCATTACTTTATTGTTACCAGGGCAGACTAGCTGCCCTTTTTGATATAAACTTATTACTATAGACATCCTATATTTAATTAAAACAGAAACGAGAATTCACTCCGTTATTTGTGTTGGCTTTCTGCATACCATGCAGGAAGCCTTATCCAACCTTATCCCCAAACTCCACCGGGTTATACTGCGGCTCCAACCGCCGCGGCTTCCTAGTTATCTCCTCAAAAGGCATATCCGGTATTTCAGGCTTCCTGTTCAGTTCTAGCTCCCCGCATATATCCAACTTCACCCGCTTGCCTTTTGCTGCAATCTCGGCCTCAATTCGGGCTATATCGGCGGCTGTAGCCTTGCGGGTCACTACGTCGCCATGCTGGGTAGCAAAATATAATTCCTGGTCCTTGATAACTTCCTTAACCGGCTTCACCCAGTTAATTGGCACGCTGCAGTATTCCATGGTCATTCCTCCCAAATTACAATCTCAGTCCTCTTAGCCCCTTTAGCAAAACACCAGTCAACGTCAATTGCGTCTGCGTTATCATCTTGCAGCACTCCAGCCTTTACTAGACCATCCAGAATGAACTTAGGAGCATAATTATCTTTATCCCTACGCCTGCTGTCTGTGAAAAAATAAGTAATGCGTATCACGGCTTTAGCGAGCTGCTTATTATTAACCTTTGCCTTGACCGCAGTTGCCCAAACTTCAAGCTCCCATTGCTTTTTAAACTGACGCAGTCTTGTCCAGTGTAGGCGTGTCCATCGGTTAATACTGGGCGGCACATCTGGGACGGTGAGTTTAATCAACACTTTATCCATACCACTCACGCTCCGCTAACCTCATGCACTCTCTCGCAAACTCTTGCCAGAGAAATTAATCACCTTTGACGTACCTTTCAGCCGGTCATAAACCCGTTCCGCATATTTGCCCTTTAACTCATCCGCGCTCAGATTCGTGGTGATAATAATCGGCTGCATCCGGTTATACCGCTCGCTGATAATGGCGTCCACCTTAGACAATACCCACTCTTGGTGGTACTCGGCGCCTAAATCATCCAACACCAGCAAGCCGGTATTCCGTATCCGCTCCTCATAGGCCAGCCACTCCTCCTTATTCCTGGCCTTCATGGTGAAGATATTGTCAAGCATGCTAACCATCGGCACAAACAGCCCACTATGACCAGCCTTTAAATGCTCGACCAACACGGCTACTGCCATGCTCGTTTTCATTGTCCCGACCGGGCCTTTGAGTACCATACCAATGCCAGACTCCCGGTTTTCTTGCATATTGGCTATATATTGCTTAACCTGCGCATACTGGCTTTGCACCTGCACAGGAATCCCCTTTCGCTCCATTTCCGCAAATGTACAATGCCAGTACCGGCGGTAAATACCACGCTTTTCAAGCTCAGCATACGAAACCCGATCGCGGTCAGAGGGTGTCTGGTTCGTTTTCCCAGTCCGTACTTGACCTTGACGGGCTGCCCCTGCCGCCTCTCTGGCTTTGTTTACTACCGCCGCTATGGCTGGATTTATCCCCTCTCCCACATTTTTCAACCTCCCACGGCTTTATTTTAAAGCCATTTACCCCCCAGTTACCGAGCACAGATTCGATAAAGCCAAGTTTACGCACATTGGCCATAACCGCTTCCTCAATGGCGGCCAATACCCATTCCGCCGTATACATCTCAGTCAAAGTATCCAGCTTGTTTGCCGCGATGTCATTTAGCACGCCGATGTTGTTTTGATATGCGAGCAGGACCTTGTCCGCCTCGCGCGCGCCAAATACTACAGCTGTATCTATCTGTTTCTGTTTATGTTTATATATGTCTGGCGTTTTCACTGGAGGATTTACTGGCGTTTCTACTGGATTATTCCCTGGTATAATCACTGGATTATTTACTGGGTTTAACCCAGTGTTTTCATAAATGGGAATTAATTTATATCTTGTCGGTTGCCCTTTTTTGCCAGACTGGAATTTAATCAGTCCATGTTGTTGTAAAAGATTGCGGTGACGAATAAAGGTCTTCTCATCTTTGACATTGGCCCTAAACATAACGTAAGGATTGGTCGCGTCAAACCATTCGGCCCATCCTGCCCTGTTATTTAATGCAAAAAGTTTGTAATAAATCAACTGGGCATATGTTGGCAACCCGGTTCTATCACTATAATCCTCGAACGCGTTTAGTAGTTTTGCATAGTTCATATCCCACCGCCTAATAGACACTTTCCTGTGCGAAGCACTTTATTTTCTCTAAGAAGGAGATTTTAAACAAATGAAGAATTTCCCATGTAACAATTTGTAAAAAAGGGAGATGTGCTTTTGGATAAAATAGAAATTGGATTTACTCAATTTATGGATTTTATACTCAAAGGTAGCACTGCACGGGTTAGTTACGTTCGGTCACTTAAAGCTCAACCGGAATATCATCCTGGACTAGACTTCTGGAAATTACTTCGAGATGAAATAAAGAACATCCATCAGAATAATCTTGATATCTCTACACTCGCAGAAATTCTAGATGGTCTACATGAGAAAAAGATAAATCAGTATACTCAAGCAATATCTGCATATCAAAAATTCTGCAAAGGTAAATCCATTGAGTGGTTTGACATTGATCGATCATTTTGGGCATTTGACAGATTAGTCGTTCGTTCTACACCAGAAATGGGGTTAATCATAAATGGAGTTCCATTTGTTATTAAGATGTATTTTAAGGAGCATAAGGAAACACTTACTAAGCGTAAAGCAAACTCCCTACTTACTCTCATGGAAGATTCCGCATATTTAACCCCATATCCCAAAGCTACGCATGCTGTCCTTAGTATTAAAAAAGGAAAAATGTATCCACTTGAAACTAAGGTTACTACTGACATGCGACTTGGATTAGAAGGTGAAGCAATGTCTTTTATGCATTTATGGGACAAGGTTTAGGATGGTGACATTTCGGCCATTACCTGGGCGCAGGAATTGCAAATATAAATTCCATCTTCTAGCGGCAGCAGTGCCGTTTTCTTTTTACATACATAGCAAATATGTTTTTCACGTTCTTTTATATCCACATCTTTATTCATTTCAACACCTCCTTATTGTCCTAAGCCCCTGCCACCATATCGAATAAGTCTGTCTGCTCATATACCACATACTCGTCTTCCCACTGAACCCCGATATAATCTAGGACTTTTCCCCAACCCATGGTATACATCCAGAAATGCCATTCCTTAAGATTATCCTCTCTCAGCCGGTCAAATCGGTGAGGCCGTGGCTCAAAATGGATGCCGAACCCGCACATATTGCAGCCGGTCCGCTGGGCCCTTGTGGTGTAAAGTGTACCGTCATCTTTACGTTTGATTTCACCGTATATTCTGGGCACCGGAACATTGAGGTCCAAAGCCAGTTGCAGCAAGTCTTGCCGGCTAAAGATGGCGAACGGGCAGGAACGAGTAACAGTTTTACCATAAAGGTTGCAACCATGCTTAACCAGGGCAAACCTTCGCTGACCACCCTCGCTGGCCATCAGGCCCATATAGGGGCTACGGCCAGTTTCTTTTGCATAGTTATCGGCCGGTTTTTCCTTCATCCAATAACAACAATCTGGGCTTACGCTAAAAGGTGCAGTTTTGTATTTGGTGCCATACTGCTCATTCTCAGGACCGCCAAACAGCCAAAGCCATTTCATTGGCAGTTGCATTCTACTGCCGGTTTCCTTAGTCTTAAAGCCGCCATATTCCCCCGTTTCTCCCGTCATAATTGCATGGCGTACAGTAGCATTCTCCGGAGTAGGATTTTGCAACGCCTGAATTTTACCGGCCTTTTCCTTTGATAGTACGGGATAGCCATGTTCACGAATAACCTGTGCCTTATTTTTCAACGGCCGCAGCATTACAAAGTTAGCAAAGGTCCTATGGATTGCACTAATACTCTTATCTTCAAGGCACGATACGCTGACACCGGGAATGTCTTTGGAGACTTCCTTGCGGAGAAAGGTTAGCAAGGTAAGGCTATCTAACCCGCCGACACTGCAAAACACCTCTCCCTTTAACCGGTTGTAAAACTCCCATGCCATGTTATAGGCGTAATTGACCTTTGCCTCATACGGTAGGCTCATCTTTTGCAGAAACTCTTGTGGTGTCATCTCATTCTCAACTTGCCGCCTGCGCTGGAGCTGGCCCCATACTTATGGGGCTAACGACATAAATGTAATCAGCTTCAGTCGTGCCAGTTATACTTGCAGGCGCCTTCGTGCTTGTCAGAGACAGGACCACCTTATCACTAGCAAGCACTTTCAGGCAATCACTGATTTGCGTCCCGTGAAAACATATCTCCATTGACTCGCCTTCGATCACAGCCGGTATTTCTTCACGAGCGGCCCCTTTATCCGCCTTGCTTGACCTGATATGGATCATGTCGGTATCCATCGTGATATAGATATTGTTTAGCGTGAAATCTTTTTGCCGCTCCAGGCCTATGAGCGATAGCCGTTCAATTGCTTGTACCAACTCCATCCGATCTATACGTATTGTTGCTACCGGACTTTTGGGAATAACCCGTTCTATATCAGGAAAGGTACCGGTAATGATCCGGGACTCATAGCGGATACTATCGGTCAGGAAAACCACTTTACCGTTGTCCCAAAAAGCAGAAACCTCTTTGTCTCCGTCTACCAAAGAAGTAATCTCCCCTAAGGCCTTGGGAGGCAGAATAACTGCCCCCTCGCCCGCCATAGCAAAAACTAACCGAGCCAACCTTTTTCTATCCGAAGCGATAGCCGACATAAACCCGTCTTTGATGTGTAAATACACCCCTGAGAATACGGGGGACGTTAGTTCCGTCTGCATAGTTGCAAAAGCTACTTTTTTCTGAACTTCATGCAGCATTTCAGCCTTAATGTAAACCGGATTGCCGTCAGCTTTGACCTCAAGTTCTGGGTAATCATCTATATCCATTGTTAAAATGTCATATACAGCCCGACCACTGATCACGGTCAACATCTTATCTTTTTTTCTAGTGGTTATCGTAATGTCTTGGCCGGGCATCCGTTTAATCAACTCATGAAACAGCTTGCCTGAGACCAATACCGTCCCCGGCTCTCTTATCTCTGCTTCGGCAGCATACCGAATCGAGGTTTCAAAGTTAGTCGCCGTAAACTGCACCTTGTCACCATCGGTTGCTATCAATATCCCGGAAAGAATCGGATTAGGAAGCCGGCCGGAGATTATCCTGTTTACTGCCTGGACCGCTCGCTCCAGCTCCTTGCCGTTGAACCGGATTTCCATCAAGATCAGCCTCCTTAAATAAATTCATGGTTATCGGTGGATGCACTTCCCCGCAGTCCGGGCACTTCTTAGGCGCATCGTTCATTTTCAGATACCTTCGGTTTCCCGGCCAAGGCACTTAGGCAGCCCTGGCACACGTTTTTACCTTTAAAAGTTGCAATATCTTTCGCCTCCCCGCAAAAGATGCAGGCCGGCTGATACTTCCGGAGGATGATCCGGTCACCTTCCACATAGATCTCCAGAGGGTCTTTTTCTTCGATATCCAGGGTCCTACGTAACTCACGGGGAATCACTATCCTGCCAAGCTCATCAACCTTGCGCACTATGCCTGTCGATTTCATGCGGCTTCCCCCCGTTCTTTCTTGATATAGTCAACAACCATTTGGACAGCTTTAAGGTTCAATGCGACATCATCCGGAATTTCAATACTGAACTCCTCTTCATATGACATAGTTAACTCAACCATATCAAAAGAATCTGCGCCCAGGTCGGTAATAATATTGGCATCCATCGTGACTTCAGCCGGATCGACGCCAAGCTGTTCAACAATAATCGATTTTACTTTGTCAAACATACTCACTGTAATTCCTCCCCACTATTTCATATCAAGTAATCGCTTCACGATCTTATACTGCTCTGTAAGACTCAAGCCGGGAGTAAAGAGCCGGCTCGGCAGCTCAAACTCCAATTCTAATTGTCTGGATATCGGCCGGGATGGCGCCGGGTTCTGAGCCTGGCTTGCCGCCCAGCAGACCGGCCCGTAACTGCGGTCGATGGATAACGGGTCTTTAAGTAGCCGTCTGCATCGTTTGCATTTCATCACACATAGACCTCTCACGGGATTCTAAGAAACGAAGTATTCTACGTCTTGCAACATCCATGCTTAATCCATACACCATGCCGACTGCTTTCCATGTCTCTCCGCCAGCACGCATATTGACCATATCCTGGACATCTGACTCGCTTAACACATTAAATTTCCTATCGCCGGCATAGCGTCCCCGGGCAAGGTGTTCAAATGCGGTCTCTATTGTTATAAAGCGCGGACTCATCAGGGCAAGTGCAAAAGCGTACCAATTCTCTGTCACGCAACCTGCACCTCCACGGATTTTGGTTGTATTGCCATTACGCATTACCTCCGATAGCAGCCGCCAGGATTTCATCATCAGTAGGCTGGTCATCAACCACAACTCCTTCGGCATCAATCGTCGCACCGTCCGTATATTCAAACGAGGTATTGCCATCAGCATCCTGACTTACCACCGCCTGGTCAGCTTGTAGGCTTGTCTGCATTTCTATGGATAATATGCCATACTTGCTCAGCAGCCGCTTTAAGACCGTTTTAATAGCCATGGCATGAAAATCATCAGCCCACTTACCAAACCCTTTTTTATATGTCTGGCTGAATTTTTTAGCGTGCCTTTCGATTTCTCCCTTGGTCATATACAAGTACTTTTCAAAGCCATTTAGTAACTTAAAATAGGCCATATATCCGACAATTTTGTCTGACGTCTGTTCGCCAAACTCAACCTCGCCGGTAAAGCGGTTAATGCCTTTGATCTCGCCCTCATAAACCTCGCAGGCATTAATCGTCTTGTACTGACCGGTACGCATTGCCAGCTGAATATATCCCTTATAACCAAGTTGAAACTGCGCTTGGTTAACCCAAATTTCCGAGCCATCCGGCAGTTTCTTTTTGGTGTTATATGGCACGATGTAAGCAAACCCCAGATTAGGATCAACCGGCAAATCCAAGGCCGCGGCTATGGCGCCGGCCGCAATAATGGTTTGCGGTTCCGCTTTTTGCAGTTGAGCATTGCCGTTAGTTACCGATATCAGGCTGGACATGAAGCCGGCCGCTTTTTTGCCAAGCAACTCTTCAAACCGCTTGCGCACGTTGGCATTGCCGAGCATTGCCTTTAAACCAACTTCTTTTTCCCCGGCGGCCGGAGCATGATTAGCCCCGGCCATTCTATTTACAAGAGCAGCATTGCTGCCGTTAACACTGGCCACTGTCATTCCTCCCTACTTCACGCTAAACCGCCGCGACGGCTTGCCTTGCTTAACATACCGCTTGTATAGTTCAGGGTGCTCTGTCCTAAACAGTTCGGTGTCAAACCCGATCCTGCCAGCCACATTAGACCACTTCACTAAACGCTCACCGGACCGGCCCCGCTCGTCATCGCCCAGCATCTTGATCAGCGCATTCTGAGCCTCTTGTTTGCGCTCCTTGGCAATTTTTTCCTCTTTACTGGCCTGTTCATATTGACCAATCCACAACTCAGCTGTTTCATGCAGTTCTACCTCGCGGCCATTGGCCTCTGGATACATCCTTAGCAACGCATCTGTGCAGGCATTAGTGCCATCGATCTGCGGCATAGTGCCGTTTACAACGTGTTGCCAAAACGCTTCTTCTATCTCTATCAGGCGCTGAATTAATTCTTCGTTGCGCTCAATTAGTTTATATATGAACCGATTGCCACCGATCAGGCAGGCAATCCACCATGCCTCATATCCGGTCACGGCCATATAATGCTGGCACTGGATATAATAGGCGTCCGGCAATGTGTCGCCGTCCCACTCTGCCCGCATAAATGCATTGGTAGTCTTACACTCCAAGCCTATTTTTGAGCCGACTATCTCCCGGTCTATATTGGCTAACATAAAAGTATGTACCGGATGCTGAAGGATTGCATTGCGCCGGCGGACTTTTAACCCAGTCTGAATCGTAAATTCTCCGGCAACCACATCTTCAAGTTTTGTACCCCAGTATGCTGCCTCTCCCGGCTCCTCGTCCGGGACTTGGCTAGTTTTTTCCAGCCACACCCCTACGGCGGACTTCCACCGGCTAACCCCGGTTACCGCCGCGGCGTCGCTGCCACCTATTCCCCGTTTTCTAAGCTCAAGCCACTCGGCCCGACCAATGTCTGCCGTCTTGGCCAATATCGACACACTCACGATTCTTCACCTCGAAACTAAATTTCAGGTATCCGTCATCATCTACAAGCTCGTCCGCCTGCAGGTTATCTAAGCACAAACCGCATACGTCCAGCGGCTTTCCGTCTTTGTCCTCAACAAAACGGATATGTTCGGGCACATAACTTTTGCAAATATCGCAGTATTCACCGTACATTTTAACGCCCTCCAATTGACTGCCAATAACCGGGCATGGTACAATGGCAATGATATAATTTGTTTTAACTTACTTCGTCTGTGTTGGCGCACAGGCGATTTTTCTTTTTTCCAAGACTAAACTTGATCTTGCCGAAACGAAACATAATCAATTCGTCATTGCAATCGTGGATTTCATCAAGCTTTCGCAATTCATCCGGCGTCACGTCTCTTTTCCCAGCTTCGGTTCGTTCGTAAGTCCTCTCACTCATATGCGCTTCCTGCGCTACGCGCCAGGTCGGCAAGCCACGGTATAGCCGGAGACCACGCAATATCCCGGGTAAAGTTTTCGGCAATCCCTGCTCCGCCAAAAATGGCACTAACTCCGTCAATTTTGGCATCCCCTCTCACCTCCTTTTCGTGAGATAATAGTCATGAAATCAGGAGCCTCCTTGTGTCTGTCACCCACCTCCATTCGCCCTGCCGTTCTCCCGGTAGGGCTATTTTTCTTCGACCCAGTAGTTGATCTTGAGCTTGTCCCCTGGCCGGATTAATCCATGAGGATAGCGATTTTTAAACACCTCCTCCCAATTCAATTGAATAATACCTTCGCGGAATTCCCGAACATCCCGCCTAACAGAAGATTTTTTGATAAACTGATAAGATATAACATCTAAGGTATCGCCCGTGACTACCGTGTAAGTTTCAGTCACCAGCCTCCCTTTTGCCACCGGTTCACTGTTGCCACAGCTGACAGCCAATACAATTACAAGCCAAGCCATTAAAGAAATCGTAAAGAACCTCTTTTTGTCCACTCCCTCACCCCGCAAAATTGTAATACCTAGCGGCAATTTCACGAACCTTGACCATGCGGCTATTAACTGCTACTCGCCGCCGATAGCAATCATAACCCCGGCGACACACCGGCCGGCGTTTATTTCTTCTGACGATAAGATCCCAAACCGACAACTCCTTTCCGCAGTTTGTGCACCGCATGCCGTCACCCCCGCTTGTCTATATTTCAATTAAGCCGAATTACTCGGCCATGAGCATTAAAAGCCGCCGTTGAAGAATCTTTGTCAAATCCACACCTAAATTAATTTTAAGCCGCTCCTCAACAGGTAAAGAGTTCCAAGCAGTCCAGGCAGCTTTATGCAGATTTACAAGTACTAGCTCCTTTTGTTCCTCTGACATTGGCGGAGGCGCTACCACATGCACAGTGCTTTTACCAAACTTATAAGTGGCCGCGTATTTCGGTTCCATACGATCACCTCTAGCACTATGTATATGCCGGCGATTGCCTGGGACGGCCCTGGTAACTGCCAAAATCCTCCCCTCCTCTTACTTTTGTTTTATGTAGTATTTTCTGGAAATAATTGGTTTCTGTTCTCTATCTGCTGCGACGCAGCTCGGTGGCGCTACCGATCTTCGGCAATAGCGGTTTAGGTTCAAATCCTTTCTCCAAAATCCACCTATTTTTTAATCCATATTACAGGAATTTACATTCCATCTAGCGAAAATCCACTAAATGGAATTGCCTACTAAAAGAAGGAGTTTCTTTAATATGTTTGTGAAGGCTTTATTTGGCTCTAGACTCCGTGAATTAAGGGAATTTCATGCAATTCCAGCCAAGCAATTTGCTGATACCTTTAAGATTCACAGAGCTTCCTTGAGTAATTTGGAATGCGGAAAAAAGTCCCCTAGTATTGATCTAACTGTTGCTTTGGCCGACTACTTCAATGTCAGTCTTGATTATTTGGTTGGGCGAAGCGATAAGCCGGAAAGGAGGTAACTGTGGATGCTATATGGATTTCATTATTAGGCTTAATTATCAGCCTAGGTGTTATTGGGTTTTTACAGTAATCAAAGACTAGACAAAAAAGCACATAACGAGAATCCCAGGCTAAAACCAATCAAAATTAAAAAGAAAACATCTTTTTTATCATTTAGGCGATTCATATTGCGTATCACACCCTCCCTTACCCCGTCCTCGAAATACTAGCTGGCTGTTGGTTATCCCTGTCCTTATTGTTTTTTAAATTAACACTCTCACTCTGTTCGTTCTGGGACCACTATTTTATTTGGCTGACAAAGCCGGATAGGAGGTAATTATGGAAATCATCAGCGCCCTATCTGTACCTATTATGATTCTGAATATGTTTGGCGGTATAATCGCAGGTATTTGGCTTATTATCATTGGGAAATGGGCACCTGTTGGAATAGCCATTGCAACTGCACTTGTGTCATCCTTTGTAATCGGTTTTGCTATGCTTCCTGCAATGATCTTCTCTATACCGGCTGCAAAAATGATAAATAAGGGCACTGGATTTATAGGTTATTTTCTTTTTTTCTGTTCAAGTGTCTATGTTTTCGGTGTTTTATGGTATTGGTCAATTTTTATTTTTGGAGTTTATGTCTCGTATATAGGTCCAGGCGGTACCGGAATAATTCCGCTAATGATCATGGCCTATTCTGTTGCTACGGCACCCGTTGGACATTTGGCTAGTAAAGAAAGTGATTCTCCCGCTACCATGATTGCAACCTTTTGTACGATGGTAGGCTGTATGGTGTTTATGTTATCGCTGATATTTAACATCCACCCCGAAACAGGAAATCTCGTTTTTATAGGCATAATGGCATTGGGAGTTTTTGCACAATTAATAATGATTGTTCAAGTTTCTACAGCCATGAAAATTGACGAATGCAGTGATTATATCGAACACCCTTGCATTCCTAAAACAAAAGAAGATGTTTTTGCCGAAAGATATGAGCACGAACAATCTAAAGAATATCCAAATATATCAATAGATTTTAGTGATATACCACTAATGGAAGAAGAATACGCTAAATGGAAATACCACAAAGAGATTGCCACTCAAAACAAAAAACAAATAACCACAAACGACGTATCATTTAATTCAAATGAGTTGCCATTACAGTTAGATAAACCGAAACCACTCGAATTAATAGATTTATTTTGGGTTTGTGCTTTACAGGAGGCGGGAACTACTCTTTATGAAAATATTGCTACTAGTCCTAGTATATCTGGCAAAATCATTTGGGAGTCTAATCAAGGTGCAACTAATGTACTGAAAGCATATTCTCTTATTTCCTTGAAAAAAGTGTATCTAACTACCAATAGTGATATGCCTTCACCTCAAACATGGGACATTCTTATTTATATCAACAAGGTGATAATTTCTCAAAATCGAAGTCCGTTTGCTATAAATCAAGAATTGTTCGGAGAGTGGACAAAACTTTCTATTAAGAATTATTTAACCTATCAGGGAGTTCCCTATAAAGTTAAACTTGAAAATGGCAGCTTTGACCATGGAGCTAAACTACTTGAACTTGATTTTGATAAGTCAAGACTTTGGTTGATATATATGTGGTCGTTTGGAGCTAATGGAAAACTTGGTAATATTCGAATAATTATCTACCCTTCGGAACAATTAGCCAAGCAAGATGAAATATGGTCAGATATTAACTAAAACTACCCTGTCCTCGGCAGCGTGGTTTGATCTGGACCGCCGATTAGCTCGCCAACTGAGACCTTTAAAACCGTTGCTATAATCACTAATTGTTCAAGGTCAATTGATGTAATTCCATTTTCCTTTCGGCTTACTTCTGCTTGAGAAACGCCTAGAGCAGAAGCTAACTCTTCCTGTCCAATACCTTTTGAAATTCTTATTTCCTTAATTTTATTACGCTTGGCGTTTATTTTACCTCACCCCCTTACGTATTAAGTATATACCTAATAAGTATATACTGTCAATATAAAAATACGTGTAACGTAGTAGTTTTTTAATGAAAATAAGTTTATTATATACTTGACACGTATATAAGGAGAAAAAGCAATGAAAATAGGGTTACATCTAAGAGAATTAAGAAAAAAGAAGAATTTGACAGCCAAAGATATTGCTGACGCTACAGGCGTAGAAGTCCCTACTGTGACCAGATGGGAGAATGGATCTATAAATATCCCTAGTTCTAAGATAGAGCAGTATCTAGAGTTATTAGAAATCCCTATTGATACTCTATTTGAAAATGCACATGAAATAATTGACCATGCCGAGAAACTGGATCTCAACGAAGAACAAAAACAGATTTTAGATAAGTTTAAAACCTCAACTGATGATAATAAAGATGAGAAAATCCAAGAGTTACTACAAAAATTTAAAAGCCTCTCGGCAGAAAACCAAGAGGCTTTAGACAAAATCATGAATTCAATTATTGCTCCTCGTCGATAAGGCTTTGTAGTAATACTAATACAAAAAAGTCCTTTATTGGCCTAATATCATCTTCGCTTAAATTGTTATTGGGTCTATCGTCGTCAGCAATACTACCTTTCCTCTCCACTAACTCTCCCTCCAATCAAATATATATAAGTGAGTTGATAATATGAGTGAACAACTTAATCAAATGCACTCCATGCTCGAACAATTAATTAAAATGGTTGGCAACAATAATGCTTCCATCGAAGAACTTCGCCAGGATGTCACCACTTTGAAGCAGGACGTAACTATTTTAAAACAGGATACAACTACTTTGAGGCAGGATATTACCGATTTAAAGCAAACCACCGAACAAGGTTTTACCGATATTGTCAATATGGTCAATTTACTTGGCGAAAAAACCGAAACCATATCCCGTGTGGAAGCTAAACTTGATGCCCTGAATGACCGGACCTTCGAACATGAGGCAGACATTCGATTGCTTAAAAAAGCGAGGTAAAACCAATGAGTGAACAACTCTTAAAACAAATTATTTCTCAACTAGATAAAATGGACAGTCGGCTTGATCGAATCGAAACTGATGTTTCGGAGATCAAACCCGATGTATCTAATCTTGAAGGTCAGATGCTTGAAACTAATCAAATCGTTAAAGCTGTTCGGCATAACACCGAATTTATTAGTGCTGAAGTTAACGGCTTAAAGGTTACTACTGCTAACTTGGAAGCCGTCAAAAGAACAGAGAAAATGCTCACTATTATGAATGCTAAAGTAGCTACAAAGGACGATGTCGCCGAACTAAGAACTCACGTAATCGATGAAATCGATGCTATTCGGACGGAACTAAAAGAAAATATATCTCAGATTGAAACTAATATTCGCGATGATATGAAGTCGTTATTTGAGATTGCTGGCGAGCATGAAGTTAAAATTCGTACTTTAACCAGAAGGCCAGTTTAGTCCCTGATTCAAACCGCATCGAATATATGTTCGATATTTATTATACTCCTTTTTCCTGCTTTGGACAACTACCGAACGTTCTTCATAATGCGCTATAATTCGACAAGCAAAGGAAAACACCGCCCTTATGGACGGTGTTTACGGACTATTGCAAAGCTTGATAGCCATGCGCCTCATCTCCTTATTGCTTAGTATTTATTTAATTCTAGCATAAAGCGCAAAAGCCCGAAAAAAGTGACGCCACCTTTAAAAAAATACTGTGTTACCGCTTGCCCGGAAGGGCATTTTGTTATACTACACCTTAGAGGTGATACCATTGCGACAGAGGCACACTCGCACAGATTTAGAGCCAGCTACCTTCTACCTCCGCAAATCGCGTGAGGACCGCGAGGCAGAAGCCCGCGGCGAAGGTGAAACAATGGCCAAACACAAACGGGACCTATTCAGGCTGGCCAAAGACTATAATGTTAACATCACCCATGTTTTTGAGGAAGTCGTATCTGGTGAAAGCGTTATTCACCGTCCGGAAATGATGCAATTACTTAAAGAGGTTTCCGAAAATAAGTGGCGTTCTGTCTTCTGTGTGGAGATTGACCGTCTTGGCCGTGGCGATATGGAAGACCAAGGGCTTATTCTGCGGACCTTTAAGCAGTCAAAGACGCTGATTGTCACCCCTCGCAAGGTGTATGACCTAAACGATGAGTTTGACGAAGAGTACACTGAGTTTGAAGCTTTCATGGCGCGTAAAGAACTGAAGATCATCACCAGGCGTTTGCAAGGTGGCCGGATACGTTCAGTTGAGGACGGCAATTATATTGGCACCAGACCGCCATACGGCTATCTGGTTGAAAAAAAAGAGCAGAGCAGGGTATTAGTACCCCACCCCGAACAAGCCCCTGTAGTGCGGCTAATTTTCGATTTATACGCTAACGATGATCCTAGTATTAGAATGGGATCTAATAAGATTGCCACGGAACTAAATCGCTTAGGGCATGCGACTTACACCGGCAAGCCCTGGGAGCCATCGACAGTTCTTTTTATTCTCAAGAATGAAGTCTATACTGGACAGTTGCAATGGAAAAAGAAAGAGCAAAAGAAATCTAAAGATCCCAACAAAAAGCGCGATACCAAAACACGCCCCAGATCAGAGTGGATTGATATAAAAGGTAAACATGAGCCGCTTGTGTCCAAAGAACTTTTTAACAAAGCTCAAGCTATTTTAAAAGGTAAATACCATGTTCCCTATCCGATGATCAATGGAATCACAAACCCCCTGGCCGGCTTAGTTAAGTGCGACATGTGCGGCGCATCTATGATTTACAGGCCTTACTCACACCAGAAATACCCTCACTTGATGTGCTATAACAAGCAATGTACCAATAAAAGCAGCCGCTTCGAATATGTCGAAGTCAAAGTAATAGCGGGATTACGCGCCTGGCTGGAAGAGTACCGTACTCAGTGGGGCAAAACCAAGCCGGCTGAAGAAAAAGATAATGTCATAAACATTAAGAAAAAGGTCCAGCAGAACCTTACCAAAGAACTAAAAGAGCTGGTCCAGCAGAAAGAGAGATTGCACGATTTATTAGAACGCGGCATATACGATGAAGCCACTTATTTAGATCGGTCGCAAAATCTCTCCGAACGAATCAGCGAAGCCGAGAAGAATATTGCAGATACGGAAAAAGCAATTAGAAATGAAACCAAACGCGAGAAAGCCAGGAAGGATATTATCCCTAAATTAGAAAAGGTACTTGATGTGTATGATAAAACCAAAGACCCCGCAATTAAAAATCAAATGCTAAAATCTGTTCTTGAAAATGCCACTTACCGAAAAGAAAAGCACCAGCGCGACGATGATTTCACACTGGTGCTATACCCGATTTTACCCAAGTAATTCGCGGCTTAGAGAGTCAAAACAGATAAACAGTAAGTGTTAACTCATTGCCCTCTTTATCGACGCCAATAGGATCATACAGACTAACTTCGGTCCGGATACGGCGAGTGCTCCTTAAGTGCATGAGGATTTCATTTTCAATACACCGGGCCGCATATGTAGCCAACCTGATTTTCTTGGATGGATCAAATGTGTTGATGGCTTTAATAAGGCCAATTGTACCAATGGAAATAAGGTCATCAACATCTTCACCGGTGTTGTCAAATTTTTTGACAATGTGTGCTACCAGTCTCAGGTTCCGTTCAATCAGGACATTGCGAGCGTCTTCATCCCCACTTTTAAGCCGTTGCAGATAAACCTGTTCATCTTTTTCCGATAACGGCAAAGGAAAAGTATTGTTGGCGATGTAAGACACTAACAGGGTGATGCCTTTAATTACCGAAGCTGCCAATACCATAAGAAACGAAAGGCCCATTCAGTCACTCACCCCCAAAAGTCTGTCGGTTAAATTTTATGGGCGGGACAAGCTGAATGTGCCTGGCAGCAAAAAATATTTATTGGATCCCTTGCACCCTGTCCGCAAGTAGCATATAATCCAGATAAGAATAAATGCTAAGTCGGGGAGTGTGGATGGCTGTGGAACGTTACATTGCCGATATTGGCTTGTTTTTTGCCGGGACCTTAATTATCCTGTATATGTTGTGGAACAGATTATTTCCTGAGGACTGAAGCAATTCTGAAAAAGCGGGCTTGTCACTTTACGTGAGCAAGCCCGCTTTTTATCCCTATCAACATGTATAAAAATTCAGGCTGAGTCTTGACTTCTACCGGTGTACTGAAGGACTTGGCATAGCCGGTTTTCTAACTTTGTTATTTGGCAGCAGACTGCGTGCAGGCCGGCATGGCCTCGACCATTGCCGTATTGACGCAATCAACAAGCGCCTCGCTGATCGCTTTGCTCAGTTTCATTACTTTTGACAAGGGGGTGCTTTGCAGGTCAAGATAACCGATCTGGCTCTGGGCATTGACTACCCCAATTACCGAAATATCACCGACAGTGGGCAGCCTGTTGCCCACCGCAATACCTGCCGCCAGCCCGCCCTGCCAGATCTCAATATTGCCGATTTCATGTGCTTTCCCCAGACAGGCATCAATGGCAATGATCAGCGGGTGGTGATAACGGTGATTAATAATGTTTACAGTTTCAACAAAGTTACCGGCATGAACCGGATGATCAAGTGTTCCGTAAACACTGCAGTCCGTGTGTTCTTCGAGCTGAGTGCCGATAAGCGGCCCCAATGCATCGCCGGTATAACGGTCAGAGCCGATGCACAACGCCACAAGGGGCCTTATGGCATGGCCCTCCTGGCATTTTAAGAGCATTATCAGATGTTCATAAATTTTCCCCCGGATGTTGTCAGTGTCATAAAGATTAACGGTAAGCTTATTCAGAATATTTTTGGCCATTATCCCTCTCCTCTTAGCTGTCCTCATTAATCTTTATGCACCGCCTCTCCGGTTTATGTTTAATTCCGTCAGCCTACCAGCGGCAGTTCCTGATATTCAGGCTTTTTAACCGCCTGTGCCAAAGCTTTCGTAACAAATTCAACATGTTCTTTTAGTTCGACGTCCATCGCTGCGGCACTGGTGATTATGGTTTCACGGTTAACCGCACGGGCAAAGGCTTTGTCCTTCATTTTTTTCATTACCGATTTTACTTCCAGATTGTCCAGATTCTTATCAGGACGCACCAATGCACAGGCAATAATGAAACCGGTCAATTCATCAACTGCCAGCAGTGTTTTTTGCAGCAGCGTACGTTCCGGTTCCCAGTCGCGGGCGTGGCTTTCAACATCGGTGACAAACTGACCGTCATAGCCGGCAGCACGCAGGATTTCCCCGGCATGGTTAGGATGATCATGAGGATATTTTTCGAAATCAACATCATGGAGCAAGCCTATGGCACCCCAGTATTCAATATCCTCACCAAATTTGGCGGCATACGCCCGCATAGCAATTTCGACTGCCAGGCAGTGCTTTAACAGCACCTCGCTTTGTACATGCTGTCGTAATACCCCCCAGGCTTGTTTTCTGCAGGTATCCAAGGTAAAGCCTCCTTATTATGTATAGTAATTTATCCTAATTATACCAAATTAAACAGGTTGCATTCAGTTATGTGTAAGATTGTGTCCGTCGGACGGAGCGCCATGTATACCTAAGGCGGCGGGCAGCGGCAATAAGAATATAAAAGATTATAACCGTCATAATGATAGAACCGCCCGGGGCAATGTCCAAATAAAAAGCCGCCGTCAGGCCGCCAACAACAGCAAGGACCGCCAACCCTACCGCCCAGGTCATGGTAGCTTTAAAACCCTTTCCCAGCTGCTCCGCCGCTGCCACCGGCACAATCATCAGCGCGCTTACCATCAGAATCCCCACCACCATCATGCCTGTAACAACCGTTATGGCAGTAACAATACTTAATGCCATATTGACGGCATCGGTACGGATACCGGCAACCCTGGCCACCTCTTCGTCAAAGGCAACCAGCATCAGCCTGGTAACATTAGTGAAAACAAAGGCCAGCACAACCAGGCCGCAGCCGGCAATAACCATTACATCCTGCCAGGAGACTGTTAAGATGCTGCCAAACAGAAACCCTAGCAAACCTGCGCTGGGCATCCGGGTAATAGTGCTAAAGATGATGGCTAAGGCAATGCCTGCATAGAAAAAAACAGCCAAAGCCGTATCAGCCATCTGGGCCCGCCGGCGCCGTACCAGTTCAATGCCGGCCGCGCCGGCAATTGTCAGCACAAAAGCGCCGGCCGCCGGATAGATGCCGGCCAGATAACCGCCGGTCACGCCGGCAAAAGCAATGTGTCCCAGCCCGTCACCAATCATGGCCTGGCGGCGCACAACCACAAACATCCCCAGCAGCGGGCAGATAATCGCTGTAATCATACCGGCCAAAAAAGCCCGCTGCATAAAATCATACTGAAACATCTCTAGAAATGGCATAGTAGGCCCCCTCCTTAACCGGTAAATCCGGAATAATACCATAAATGCTGCATACTGGCGTGACTGGAGCGGAATTCTTCACTGTCGCCAAAGAAACACAGATGCCGGTTAATGCAGGCCACTTTGGCAGCAAAACGGGTCCCGTTCTCGATATCATGGGACACCATGATAATGGTAATGCCCAGGGTACTGTTAAGCTGGCCCAGCAATTCATAGATCCGGCTGCTGGCAGCATAATCAATACCACTTGTTGGTTCATCCAACAATAACAGCCGCGGCTCACCCGCCAGAGCCCGGGCTACCATCACCCGCTGCTGCTGGCCGCCTGACAGTTCACCAATCCGGCGGCCTTTTAGCTGCTCTGCCCCCACCATTTCCAGCATCTGGCCAACAAGCTGCTTATTAGCAGCCGCTTTTAACCGCCCCCGCATGCCGACAAACCCCAGGGCAACAATCTCCTCGACAGTCGCCGGAAAGGCTGCCGTATTCTGAGAATAATGCTGGGGTACATAGGCCATAATTCCCTGCCGGGCGGCAGACCGGATGCTGCCATTATCAATCAGGACCTGGCCCGCAGCAGGTTCAATCAGGCCGGCAATAATTTTCAACAGCGTGCTTTTGCCAGCCCCGTTTGGTCCTACTGCTACAACAAATTCTCCTTGCTGTACAGTAAAGGATATGTTGCTCAGAACCATTTCCGAATTATTATAACCAAAGGTAATATTATGCAGTTTAACTTCAGCCATATTAGCCTCCTCAGCCAGCGTTGTGCTCGTTTCGTACTCTACATAAGAATATTCCTATCTAGATGTTATCAGTCTGACTGGCATCTGTCAATTCTTGCCGCAGTTACTAAGACAATGCTACGAAAAAATACAGCGGCCAATCTATTACTCTCCCAATAAAGACTGGCCGGCAGAATGGTGTTATGATTATTACCAATATTTTACTCACTTATGCAAAATTTGCCAAGCTCATAGGCCCGGGCATAGGCACCACCCTGAGCGATAAGCTCCTGATGGGTGCCGGTTTCGGCGATCCTGCCGCCGTACAAATACAGGACCCGGTCAGAGGCCATAATGGTAGACATACGATGGGTAATGATAAACGTGGTGCGCCCGGCTCCGGCCTGTCTGATTGCAGCCATAACCAGCTTTTCCGTATGGGCGTCAAGGGCCGCAGTCGGTTCATCGAGGAGTAATATGGCCGGCTCGGTGATGATGGCCCGGGCGATTGCGATGCGCTGCCGTTGACCACCGGAAAGGTTGCCGCCTAATTCGCCGACCACAGTATCATAACCTGCCGGCAACTCCCGAATAAAATCATAGGCATTAGCAAGCCTGGCGGCCTGGTCAACCTGACTCATTGTGGCCGCCGGCCGGCCATAACGGATGTTTTCCAGTATTGACATGTTAAATAATATCGGTTCTTGCTGAATAAAACCAATATGCCTGCGCAGGGCACTAATTTTAAGCTCCCTGATATTAATACCATCCAGCAAGACAGCTCCGCTCTCCGGGTCATAAAACCGCAGCAGCAGATTGGCAAAGGATGATTTACCGGCCCCGCTCGGCCCCACAATGGCAATAACTTCGCCCGGGTACGCGGTCACATTAATATTGTTGAGCACCGGTTGCCCTGGCTGATACGCAAAAGAAACATTCCTGAACTCTACCCGTCCCTGGGCCTGGGCCAGCTCCAGACGGCCGTCTGCCACAGCCGGCCTTTGTTCATTAAGCAGTCTGCTAATCCGTTCCCAGGCGACCACTCCCAGTTTAAGCTGAGTCAGGCCCTGACTAATTTTGCGGACAGGCGCCGGTACATTGATAATGTAGACAAGGAAGGCAAACATGCCGCCGACGGTAAGGTCCCCGTTAATAACCTCCCGCCCGCCGTACCAGACAATAATGGTTAAACCAATAGCAGCCAGAAATTCAACCAGCGGCTCCAGAATCGCGCTTAACCGCTGGGCCTTGAGCAAATCACCGGCAGCCAGCCGGATCTTATCACTAAATTTTCGATATTCATAATCTTCCCGGGCATAACTCTGCACAATCATAACTGCTACGACCGACTGTTGAATAATGGCCGTCACTTTGGCCAGGTGATGTTCCACAAGCGCCCCCAGGCGGCCTATTTTATGATTAAAACCGCTGATTGCCACAATAATAAACGGTAAAGTGCCAAAGGTAACCATTGCCAGTTCCCAGTCAAAATAAATCATGATTGCCATAATAGCCAGCAGATTAAGTGACTCGACAATAACGTCAGGAATACCTGCCGTAACTGCCTGCTGGATAAACAAAAGATCATTGGTAAATAATGAGAGGATCTCTCCCGAAGGCATCTTCATATAGTAGGCATAATCCAGTGACTGCAGTTTATTAAACATATCCTCGCGCAGCCTGGCCAGCATTTTATTACCGGCTTTAGCCATGCCATAACCATAACCATAGGAAAACAAACCGCGGATAAGATAGAGGAGGACAATTCCAACCGTAATAAAGTGTAAAAATGCAATATTACCGCCAGACAACGCATCATCAATCAACAGCTTCACAACCAACGGTGCCGCTAAACCGGCAGCACTGGCGATAACAAAACAAACTACCGCTGTTAAAGCCAGTAGCCAATAGGGAATGATAAATTTTCGCCAGTAAAAACTAAACATAATATATCTCCATGGCATAATCGGGTGACCACTTCTATTGTGGCAAATCCATTTATAGAATACAAGCATTATTAAATAAAAAGGGGAAGGCCGACAATTGCCTTCCCTGCTGTCAGTTTACATCACCCTGCGGGCACCAATATAGCGCGGCCCCCAGTAACTACTGTTCATGCCGTTAATAGCAACACCGCGGCTGGACGTAGCACTTATAAACTTGCCGTCGCCAAGATAGATGCCACTGTGAGATGCCCCGGCAGCGTAAGTGCTGAAGAACACCAGATCACCCGGCCGGAGCCTGCTGTGTGATACGGCCCGCCCAATCCCAAACTGCTCATCAGCCATCCGCGGCAAGTAAACACCGCTCTGAGCAAAAACATAACGTGTAAAACCCGAACAATCGAAACCATTAGGGCTTGTCCCACCAAACACATAAGGCACGCCAGTATAACGCATTGAGGTCTGAATGATCCGCCGTACCGAAGTAGTGGAAGAATCACGGCTGACAGGGATATCCCGCCCCATCAGGGCCCGATAGGTTTGCGGCCCGATTACGCCATCGGCTTCAAGGCCACGGGCCTTCTGGAAAGCCTTCACGGCGCTGACCGTCACGTCGCCGAAATCACCATCTGCCGCACCGGCGTTAAAGCCAAGGCTGTTAAGCTGTGATTGAATTGCGGCTACTTCTTCTCCCTGGTCGCCAGCTTCATATGTACCAGAAGCAAAGGCGAAAGCAGTGGTTCCAAAAAAGAGACAGAAAACGACAATGAACCCAAAAAACTTGCGCAAACTGGTTTCTCCTCTCGCTGGCCTCCGAGGTTAGCTGCCGGGTTAGGGTTGCAGGCACCCTACCGGAGACATAACAGTCTCCGGTTTCACCCCCGTAAAGTGGTTCCCCCGTACTGGAGCTGGATTCGGCTTTCTATACGCTCACTTTTGTTATATTCTGTTTAAAATTAAAAATTCCTGCCTAAAATCGTGTTTTTTTTACAATTATTAGGGCAAAAAATAAGTTTTTTCTCCACCATTTACCTGCCGTCCTTTTCCTTTTGCCGGGTGAGCTCCGCCCGGAGCCAATAAAGCGGCCGCTGTTTCACTTCCTCAAAGATTCGCCCGATATATTCGCCAATAATCCCGATGCCGGATAGCTGCAAGCCGCCTAAAAGCAAGATACTGGCAGTAATTGTTGCCCAGCCGGGAACAGCCTCATTGGTAAACAGCCGGATATACAGAACCTGCAGGGTCAGAACAATGCTGGCAAAGCCCATGGCTATCCCCACATAAAAGGCAATGCGCAGCGGGGTTTTTGAATAGGCGGTAATACCGTCAAGAGCAAAATGCAGCATTCTTCGCCAGGAAAATTTAGATTGTCCGGCAAATCTCTTGGGGGCAACAAATTCTATGTAAGTCTGCCGGTACCCGATCGCACTGATCATGCCGCGAATGAACCGGGCCCGTTCGCGGAAACGGCAGAAGCTGTCCACCACTTTTCTATCCAGTAAACGAAAGTCAGACCCCCCTTCAGTTACCTGTACATTGGACATAACATTCATCATTTTATAGAACATACCCGAAGTAAAGCCTTTAAACCAGGAAACGCCCTCTGTGTTGATCCTGACTGTTTGTACTACCTCAAAGCCATTTTCCCATTCAGCAATCAGCAGCGGAATCATATCCGGCGGATGCTGCATATCGCCATCCATGGTAATGACGGCATGGCCTCTGGCATAATCCAAGCCACAGGTCAAAGCCACCTGATGGCCGAAATTCCGGGCCATAATCAAAGCCCGTACCCGCTCGTCCGCCTGCGCTAACCGCTCTAATATCAGAGGCGTGGCATCACTTGAGCCATCATCAATAAAAATCAGCTCAAAAGAATAGGCCAGCGGTGCCATATGTTTAACAACTTCCTGGTAAAAGTTATCAATATTGTCTTGTTCATTAAATACCGGTACAACAATTGAAATCACTTGCTTACTCAGTTCCATACCCGTCCCTCCCTGTTGCCACCCATTTATTATTACACTGTCAGCCTTTGTTTGCAATAAAATTCATATATTTTAATAGCATTAACATCCGGTAGGTAATTATTAAAGCCTGCTAGGTCGTTTGACAAAGCAGGCTTTAATGCACCATTTTATAGCTTGATATCCTGGCGCAAACTCATCGCGCCATGCAGGTATACATGCCTGATATCCGACTGGCGGGTATCAGTATTCAGAAGAATTAATACCCGGATACAAAGCGGCAGCGCATCCGGACACTCTAGCTCCTGGGTGCCGAAAAGGGGCACCTGGGTCCAGCCCAGCTTTCTGGCCCCGGCCGCCGGGAAAGCCGCATTCAGGTCCGGCGTGGAGCTAAAGATTACGGCCCCGATATCCTCCGTTTCGACCGCATTTTCCTGGATGATCGCCGCAAGCAGCTCAGCCACGCGTTCAAAAATCTCTTCACGATTGTTGTCTGTAACAGTTGTTGCACCACGAATGCCGCGCAGCATAATAAACCACTCCTAGAGAAGAATTAAACAGGCCACAAGTTACACTATACGTGCAAAAACATCTTTTTCCTGCCGTTACTGTAAACTACTTGCAATTATTTTTTTTAGCTGGTTTGTTACAGCGGCAGGAAGCACACAGGTGGCACCGCCACCAGCCGCATTCGGGGCAGACGGAATTAGCCGGATTCAATTCCACATACTGGCCTTGATTGTATTCCTGCCAGCAAAAAATTGCCCCTGTTACTTTCTTCAACTTAACAGCCCGTGTATTCACCCAGAGTTTTTGACCTAAAACAGTAATTAACAGCTCATGGCAGCTTTTTTCCTGATTAAACCGGTAATCTTCAGCCGGAAAAAGCTCAGGCTCTTCCTTCAGAGTAAGAACCACATTGAGGGCACTGTAATTCACAACCCCACCTCCCGCATGCTAATACCTATGTCAGCGGCAGGCTGTTTATACGCCAGTCTTGCAAAATAGTAAGCACCCGGTCGGCAGTGGCAGCAACCCCCGGCTGCACGGCCTCACTCAGTTCCAGACCAACATCAATAACTGCCGGCTGAATACCAAGGATAACGACTTCCCGGACAGGCTGCGCCAATAGTTCCAGGGCGGCCAGAACATCCTGAATCCCCAGCTCGTGCAGCGATACCTTGTTTTTAAAATAGGCTTTAACCTCTTCATTGGCAAACTGGTACAGGTCGCCGGGGCTGCCGCCGCCGCTTACGGCATCAATGATCAGCAAACGGTCCGCGCCGGTCACAAACCGCAACAGCTCCATCCCCAGGGTACCGCCATCCAGTACCTGCACATTGTCCGGAAAGCGATAGCGCCGGGTAAGTTCCTCAACCACCCGGACACCAAACCCTTCATCCTGCATCAGGATATTACCGACACCCAGAATAATAATTTTCTCCATCGCGGCAGCTCCTATTTTGCCTGAGTTTTCTTAGTATCTGTGATATCGCCCAGGTCGTCCGGCTCTTCCTCCATATATTTAACCCCGGAGAACATGGCTGAAATCTCGCCGCCTTTTTCGGTTAAGTCAGCCCTGATCGCCATATATACATGGACAATGACAAACAGTATAATAAACCAGGCAACAAAATGGTGAATCATATGTACCATATACTCATTAATCAGCCAGTTGTTAAAAGGACCAAATATTTTCGCCAGAAACCGGTTGGGCTCAATCATGTAGTACATGGCAAAACCGGTAACGGCTTCGATGAAAAACATGAGGTACACGGCCAGATAGCCTGACCGGGCCAGCGAATTCCGTAAATATGGCCGGTGCTTGCCGCGCAGGAGCATATAATGCATCTGGGTATCGATCATCCCGGTCCAGTACAATTTGCTCCAGGGTTTGGGCAGCAATCTGTCGCCAGGATTAATAATAAAGCCATAGATCCGGGGAATAAAAGAGATTACAAGCACATAACCGGCGATAAAATGGATATAGCGGATCGTTTCCATGGACAAAACATTATTAACGGCAAAGGTTGGCTCCATTCCCTGGGTTCCCAGAAAAAAAGGATTGCCAATATAAAGCCCGGTAAGAAACAGAATAAATACACATATTACCATGACCCAGTGGAAAATCCGCGTCCACGGGCTAAACAGGTAATAGGGTTTCATAGCGCCTTGACGCATGACCGTATTCCTCCTTTTTTAGTCTACCAGAATTTATTTATAAATTCTGTGGACATAAGAACGACTATACCGAAAGGGCATCGTCCTAAAGGACTTGGCATAAGCCAAGTCTTTTCTTATCCTGATAGAAAGGTTAACTTTCCCTGGATAAAGGCAACATCGGCTTCCGCTTTCGCCAACGGCTCGGCGCAAGCCGTGTTTTCTTTACAAATACGGGTCTGTGCGGACTACGGTAAGCTCCTTGCCTTTGCTGTCATACAAATGGGTAGCGCAGGCCAGGCAGGGGTCGAATGAATGAAGAACCCTCAGTATTTCAAGCGGCTTGTCGGCAATCTTCACTTTCGTTTCGATCATGCTTAATTCATAAGCGCCGTAGCCGGCGTTGCTGTCACGGGGACAAGCATTCCAGGTGGAAGGCACGACAGCCTGATAATTGTCGATCTTACCGTTTTTAATAGTAACCCAGTGACTGAGACCGCCGCGGGGCGCTTCATGCAGGCCAACACCTTTAGCCTCTTTGGGCCAGGTGGCAGGATCCCAGGTAGCGCTATTCGCTACGGTAGTATCACCGGCTTTAATGCTGTTAATCAGCTTATCGAAGAAATACTTGCTGATAAAGGCGTTTAACTGGGCATCTAAACCACGGACTGCGGTCCGGCCGACAGTAGTCGGCATCCAGGTTTCCGGCGGCAGATTTAATAGTTTCGATACAGCCTCAATCTGATCAACAATCATTTGCTCCGCCCAGGTCGGCTGTTGAATAATGCCTTGTTTAATTTTGGTGTACACAACAATATATTTGGCCAAAGGTCCTACCTCCGCCATTTTGCCATTCCATTTGGGGGTTTTAATCCAGGAGTATTTGCCGGCCTCGTCCAGATACTTCCAGTTGGTCTTAGTCCCTTCTTTAGGCCCGGTATACTGGGGACTGGTAACCCCGCTCCACGGATGCAGGTCTTTACCGGCCTCCGGATAGCTATACCAGGAATGTTCCACGCCCTCGGCCAATACATTGGGATCGCTTAAGTCTTGGCCTTCCAGCGGATGGAATACAGCCTTAGCTACCCCCTGCCCAAAGTTTTCAACAACACCGTTCGATTTGATCAATAAGTTCTTAAAATAGTCGCCGTTCGCAATCCCGGTGTAACGCTCGTCCGGGAAATCGCCAAACGACAATACCCGCTGTCCTGCTAAGCCACCGCCGTCAACAAAACCGGCTTTGACAAACAGATCACCAATCGCCAGCACATCAGGCACATAAAAATTATTAGTCAGGTCGATACTCAGATTAACAGATGAATCCACTACAGCCAAACGCTCGGTGTTGATCGGTGCATTCATATCATTCATGGATATCGAACAGGGCATGCCGCCGACAATATAATGAGGATGGGGGTTTTTGCCGCCGAAAATGACATGGGGGATGACAATCTCGCGCTGACGGTCAAGCATGTTAAGATAATGGGCAACAGCCATAAGATGGACCTCAGGCGGCAAGACATCGTAGTCCGGATGCTCCCAGTAATGACCGGCGAATATTCCTAGCTGCCCGCTTTCCACAACCTTGCTGATCCGGTTTTGGATTTCTTTAAAGTAGGCGGTAGTGGCTTTAGGGAATTCCTTGGGGTATGCACTGGTGTCAAAACCAACAGGACCGGTAAAATTCAGGCTGTATTTTTCCAAAACGGTATTCTGGATGGCCGCGGCGGCTGCCGGATCGGCTTTGAGAGCGGCAACCGGACTTACCCAGTCCAGGGCGTGCAAATGATAAAAATGGACCGTATGATCATGCACCGTTTGCGAGGCGGCCATGATATTGCGAATATAATTAGCGTTTTTAGGTATCTCAATCCCCAGGGCGTCTTCGACCGCGCGTAAACAGCCTAAGGCATGCACGGTAGTACAAACGCCGCATATCCGCTGGGCAAACATCCAGGCATCCCGCGGATCACGGCCTTTCACGATCAGTTCAATCCCCCGCCAGGCAGTGCCGCTTGACAGTGCGTCTTCCACTTTGCCGGTGGCCTCATCCACCTTTATTTCAATCCGCAGATGGCCCTCAATCCGGTTTATAGGGTCAACAACTATATGTTTCATCTAAGCCCTTCCTCCTTGTCCCCTATTCATTATCCTTATCTTGTTCAGGCTTATCTTCCGCCGTAACGTCCTGCGATTTTTCCGCTTTTGCCTCATGCAGCTTATGCTGAACATAGGAAGCCACACCATGAGCCACAACCCCGGCAGTAGTCACCCCGGCCAGAATAGCGCCAACCTTATCGGCATTGACAATGGTATTGGGTACAGGGATATTAGGCAGACGCTCATAAAACGGGTCATTATCCCAGAAGTTGTTGGCCGCACAGGCCACACAGGGCGCACCGGACTGGATGGGATAACTCATGCCGTTCCACCAGCGCATATTGCCGCAGGAATTATAGGCTTCCGGCCCCCGGCAGCCCACCTTATACAGACACCAGCCAGCCTTACTGGCAATATCGTCAAACTTCTCGACAAACATACCGGAATCAAAAAACGGACGCCGGTAACAGGTATCATGAATCCGGTTGCCAAAAAACTGCTTCGGACGCCCCTGATTATCAACAGGCGGCAACTGGCCGAATAAAACATAATGCATGATCGTGCCTGTCAGTACCTCCGGAATTGGCGGACAGCCGGGTACTTTGATTATCGGCTTGCCGCTCACCACTTCACTGACGGCCACTGATTTAGTAGGATTGGGTCTGGCAGCCTGAATACCGCCCCAGGCCGCGCAGGAGCCATTTTCAATAATAGCTGCCGCATTTTTGGCAACATGTTTAACGGTCTCCAGGATTGGTTTGCCGCCGACCATACAGTATATCCCATTCTCGGCAATAGGCACAGCCCCCTCAAAGATCAGGACATACTGGCCCGGATAGTTTTTAATGGTCTCTTCCAGTTGGTGTTCCAACCGGTCGCCGCCGGTAGCCGCTAATACGTCCATATATTCAAGAGCAATCATGTTCAATACCAGATCAGATGCCAGTGGTGTCTGCGAGCGGATAAAGGTTTCATCACAGCCAGTACATTCATGGCCGTGAAGCCAAATAACCGGCAGCAACGGTTTTTTCTCTGCTGCTTCAATAACCCGGGGTATAAATTCAGTGGATAAACCCATGATACTGGTCAGGGCCACGCACGTTTTGAGAAAATCGCGGCGGCTGACATTTTTTTTCTGAAACAATTGCCAAAGGGTATCCCGCTTTTCCATAGTCCCCCCCCTTAAAAAATAATTGTATGGTAAATTAATCCTTGTTTAAGTATTCTGTTTTCAAGCTGCTTTTCCTGTCTTGTTCCGGATAATAGTTAATATTATTTATTAATAAGCAGGATCGTTCGTTATAGCATAGGCACTGGCCCGGCTTCTTAGTCAGTGCATGGTATAAAACAATCCTGCTCATTATTTTCTATTCGCTTAGCCTGTTGGCAAAAGTTTATGCAGCCTGACCAGGTCAACAGCCTCTACAAAACACGCTCTTCAGGGTTAAGGTATTCTGCGGCCCCGGCTGCACCAGGGTTCTTCGGCCAGATAATCCCCCTCCGAGTAATAATAGGCCCTGGCCCGGCAACCGCCGCATAAACTGTCAAAGCCACAGGAACCGCAGCCGCCCTTAAGCGGCTCATGGCGGAGTTTCTTAAATACCTGGCTGTCCTGCCAGATGGCATCAAAAGTGGTTGCCCGCACATTGCCGACTTTCAGCGGCAGATACGGGCATGGCTGAACATCACCATTCGGCAGGATTACGCAATAGGTAGTTCCGGCCAGACAGCCTTTGCTATAGCGCATCGGCACACCCCGTTCTTTGGCAATACGCATAAATTGCGGCGCACAGGTTGGCTTTAACTCAATAGGTGTGTTCGCCTGCTTATCAAGAATGCGGGTCAGCAGCGCTTCATACTGGGCTGTTTTTAATGTCGTGTCCTCAATATCTTTCCCCCGGCCAGCCGGTACCAGAAAAAAAATGTGATGGGCCACTGCCCCAAGTTCAACAGCAAAGTCGGTGATCTCTGTCACTTCATGCTCATTCCAGTTGCTGACGGTGGTATGGATTTGGAAAGGCAGCCCGGCCTCCCGGCAGCTGTTTATCCCCGCCATCGTCTGCTGCCAGGCCCCTTGCAGGCCGCGGAAAATATCATGACGCTCCGGGTCGCGGCTGTCCACACTGATACCGGCGCACATCAATCCGGCCGCCTTAAGCCTGCCGGGCACATCACCGGTAAGCATAATACCGTTTGTACCGAGTACAGGTCTAAGGCCAACGGAAGCCGCATAGCTGATCAATTCATAAATATCAGGCCGCAGCATAGGCTCCCCGCCGCTAAAGATCATAATCTTAAAGCCGGCTTGCGCGATCTCGCCAAGTAGTTTTTTGCCTTCGGCTGTACTTAATTCGTCTGCCCGCTTGGCACCGGCATCACGATAACAGTGTACACAGTTAATGTTGCACTGCTGGGTGGTATTCCATGAGATGATCATGTAGTTACTCCTTGTAGTCAGTAAGATAGCAGGCTGGGTCCTCACTCCACAGGTCGCCGGATACGGCTTCGGCCCGTATCCGGCAGCCACCGCAGAAGCCCTTGTACCGGCATTCACCACAGCGGCCGGTCACATAACTTGGTTTATCACGCAGTTTACACAAAAATTTATCCTGTTTATTATGCCAGATTTCGCTAAATGGCTGTTTACGAACATTACCCAGCGATTTATGCCCCCAAAACTGACAGGCATGTACCTCGCCCTGGGGATCAACATTTGCCATTTTCTGGCCGGCGGAGCAGCCGCCATGCATCGACAGCAGTTCCTTGATCTCCGGCACCCGTTCAGGCTGGGTACGCTCAAAATATTGCAGGATATAAATACCATCCGCATGATTATCAGTCGTAAGAATCTCCACTTCGATACCCCGCTTGTGGAAATCAAGCGTGCGCTCAATTAACAGCTCAATCGTCTGGCGCTTCTGCTCCGCCGTGGTATCAAGCGCGGCCATTTCCCGCCCCCGTCCGGCATATACCAGATGATACATGCAGAAACGGGGGATTTTCTCACGCTCAACAATATCCAGAATAGCCGGCAGCGTATGATAGTTGAGTTTATTGACAGTAAACCGGATCCCGGTCTTATTACCGGCCGCAATGGAATTACGAATACCGGCCAGGGTTTCCTTAAATGCGCCTGCTTTGCCCCGGAAATAGTCATGCACTTCTTCGCTGCCGTCAATGCTGACACCAACATACTGAAAGCCGGTAGCTTTGATTCTTTTCGCCAGCTCAGGCGTAATCAAAGTACCATTTGTTGAAATTACCGGGCGAATTCCTTTTTCTATTGCATAGGCCCCCAGTTCAAACAGATCGCGCCTGACCAGCGGTTCACCACCGGAAAACAGCAATACCGGCACCCGCATGGCTGCCAGGTCATCAATAAAATTCTTCGCCTCTGCGGTTGTAAATTCACCGGCATAATCCCGGTCTTCAGCACAAATATAACAGTGCTGACAATTCAGGTTGCAGCGGTTAGTCGAGTTCCATACCACAATCGGGGTTGCGTCTGAGGAAAATTGAAGCATCTGCGGCGGTAAGTGCTGAGAGCTGCGGCCATATTTTACGATATCCGACACTGTAGCTGTGCCGCAAAGCAATTTAGTGCAACCTATCATCTTTACTTATGTCTCCTTCGCAATTAAGTTTGCAGTGATATTTTCGACATACCGGGGAATCTTACCTGCCGGCATGAAAATTTTCATAGTATTGCAAAATCAGTTTCGGCGCTACCGGATTTACCCTTGTGGGCTTTTATTCCCAAATACAAATTGCCTGTAGAATAGAAAACCTCTAGCCAGTCCTCAGGCCGCCGGCAGAAGCGGCCCGTCCCCCTTAGAATAAAGATTTTTCCTAGCCCTTGGTACATAGCATTGAATGCCTAACATTCTGATGGAATCAGGAAAACTCCCGGACTGCAGTCCGGGAGTTTCAAGGCATCTCATAATACTTTTTCCAGCATATCGCCAATATCTTTTTGCGGGCGGAAACCGGTAATCCGGCCGACCTCACTGCCGGCTTTAAAAATGATCAGAGTAGGAATACTCATAACATTGTACTGACTGGCCAGCGCTTGCTGTTCATCAATATTTACTTTGGCGACAACAGCCCGGCCGGCAAATTTTTGGGCAATTGCCGCCACTTCCGGGGCTACCATTTTGCAGGGGCCGCACCAGGGTGCCCAAAAATCCACCAGCACAGGTTTGTCCGCTTTGAGCACGGCATCATTAAACTGCCCGGTACTGGTAATCGTTAATTCACTCATCTTTTCCGCCTCCTCATATTATTATTGCTATTTTACAACAATATTAACCAGTTTCTGCGGCACGGATATTACTTTAACCACCTGCTTGCCAGCAATAAGCGCCTGCACTTTTTCCTGTCCAAGGGCTGTTTTTTCCAGGTCTTTAGCACTCAATCCGACCGGAACAACAACTTTGTCACGAACCTTGCCGTTGATCTGCAGTACTATTTCTACCTCTTCCACTTCCAGGGCTGCCGCCTCAAAGGTTGGCCAGGTCTGCTTGTGCACACTGCCCTCAGCTATGGTTTCGAGCCACAGTTCCTCGGTTATGTGCGGTGCAAACGGCGCCAGCATTTTTAGGAGTCCTGACACAACTTCCCGGGCCAGACCCGGTTGCGGGGGTACGCCCTGCTCTTTTAGCGCATACATCGCATTGACCAGTTCCATAATGGCGCTAATCGCGGTATTGAAATTAAATCTTTGTCCAATATCTTCGGTTACCCGCTTGATGGTTGTGTGCAGGATACGGCGCAGGGTTTTCTCTTCTTTGCCGAGCTGCTTCGGATCATAGGCACTTTCTGCCTCCGCTTTAACCAGCGGTGCATAGTAGCCGACAATCCGCCATAACCGGCCCAGGAACCGGTACGCCCCCTCAACCCCCTGGTCACTCCATTCCAGATCACGTTCCGGCGGCGCCGCAAACAGAATAAATAAACGGGCCGTGTCGGCACCGTATTTGCCGATAATCTCCTCCGGTGAAACAACATTGCCTTTGGACTTCGACATTTTAGCCCCGTCTTTAATAACCATCCCCTGGGTCAGCAGGTTCTTAAACGGTTCATTGACATTAACCAAACCGGCGTCCTTTAATACCTTGGTAAAAAAGCGCGAGTATAAAAGATGCAGGATAGCATGCTCAATACCGCCGATATACTGGTCCACAGGCATCCAGTAATTGGCTTTGTCCGGATTGAACGGTTCATCGGTGCTATGCGGGCTGGTATAGCGGAAATAATACCAGGAGGAACAAATAAAAGTATCCATGGTATCTGTTTCCCGCCGCGCCTTGCCGCCACACTTAGGGCAGGTACAGTTGATAAACTCTTCCGCTTTGGCCAGCGGCGATACAGATCCACTGGAGAAATCAACGTTTTCCGGCAATAAAACAGGCAGCTGGTCTTTGGGCACCGGTACTGTGCCGCAGACCGGACAATAAATAACCGGAATGGGAGCCCCCCAGTAACGCTGGCGGGAAATAAGCCAGTCCCGCAGCCGGTAGTTGACACGGCGTTTGCCAATCCCCTGTTTTTCCAGCCACTGAGCAATTTTAACCTTACCTGCTTCGTTATCCAGACCGCTGAACTCGCCGGAATTCACCATCGTGCCCTGGCCGTCAAACGCCCCGGTCATTTCACTCAGGGTAAGCTCTTTGCCGGTTGGCTGAACGACCACCTTTTTGGTCAATCCGTACTTGCCGGCAAACTCCCAGTCGCGCTGGTCGTGAGCCGGTACCCCCATAACAGCGCCGGTGCCGTATTCAACCAGGACATAGTTTGCCACCCAGACCGGCACTTGCTCGCCGGTAAAGGGATGGAGTGCGTAGGCGCCGGTAAAAATTCCCTCTTTTTCCGTTTCATTGGAGGTGCGGGCAATCTCGCTCTGGCCCCGGACCCGCTCAATAAAGGCTTTAACAGCCGCGGCTTCCGTTTTGCCTGCGATCAGCTTGTCCACCAGCGCATGTTCCGGTGCCAGGACAATATAGCTTACACCGAAAACCGTGTCATGCCTGGTCGTATATACAGAAATTTTCTCATCAATCTCAGGCACGGCAAAGCTGAATTCAGCCCCTTCACTGCGGCCGATCCAGTTCTCCTGCATGGTTTTAACACGCTCAGGCCAGCCCTTCAGGTCAGCCAGGTCAGCCAGGAGACGATCGGCATAATCTGTTATTTTAAAGAACCATTGTTCAAGATCTTTTTTGATAACAACCGAGTCACAGCGCCAGCAGCGGCCATCAACAACCTGCTCATTGGCCAATACCGTATTACAGTCATTACACCAGTTTACAGCAGCCTTCTTCTTATAGGCCAGTCCCCGTTCCAGGAACAGCAAAAACAACCACTGGGTCCAGTGATAATAATGGGGATGGCAGGTAGCCACTTCCCGGTCCCAGTCATAAGATAAACCCAGTTCTTGCTGTTGGCGGCGCATGTTGGCAATATTGTCCCATGTCCAGGACGATGGATGAATGCCATGCTTGATAGCGGCGTTTTCAGCAGGCATGCCAAAAGCATCCCAGCCCATAGGATGCAGCACATTATAGCCTTGCATTACCTTAAATCTGGCAACAACATCACCAATTGAGTAATTACGTACATGCCCCATGTGCAGGTTGCCTGAAGGATAAGGAAACATTTCCAGAACATAGTATTCCGGACGCTGACGGTTAATAGCAGTGCTGAATGCAGCATTGTCAACCCAGAATTTTTGCCACTTGGACTCAATCTCGCGCGGCGAATATTTTTCATTCATCGAGTAATTCAATCCCCCTTGGACAGATAGTAAAAAAAAGTCCCGTGGCTAACGCCAGGGACGAGATTTCTCGCGATACCACCCTGCTTGATGACTGTTAGTCATCCACTCCTTAGCCTGTAACGCAGGCCTGCGACGACCGCTGCAACTAGTTCACAATCGCTCCTCAGCAGTGAGTTCAGGTATAGTACAGACTGGCTCCCAGCAGCCGCCAGCTCTCTGGACTGTACATATAGGCTTACTATTCTGCCTCTCCAGATTTGCATGTTCCATTATATAGCAATACATTTGAAAAGTCAACTTATGCCGGTATTGACAAAAACTGTTCTATATCAGGCAAACAGTCATACAATAGTTCATAAGGAGGTGTGTCATGTATAAGCTTATTATCGGCAATGTCAGAGTCACCGTAAATGACGACAGCATTAAGCGGGAGCAGGCCGCCGCATATGCCAAGCAGGCTATTTCCGCCGCCGGCCAGCAGGGCAAGCTGCTTTCCCATGTTGTGCTTAGTGCCGGTCCGGACGGCATAGAGGTTGACAGTACCGAAAAGGCCGGTTGCCGCATGATCAGGAAAAACATCAAACAAAGCATGTTTGATGGGATTATGGATGCGGCCAGAGAAAAACTCTATCCCACCGGGACTTTTTCACAAAAAGAGTTATGGTTTGATGGCCAGACAGGACAGGAATGGCGCGGGCTAGAGGTAGACGAAGCCCGTACGGAAGTCCTGACCAAGTTAGAGGAATGGATTAAATCAGCCAGTCCTAATACGTAAATGAATGCTCCGTTAGCTAAACAACAAAACCACTCAGAATCCGCCAACCGGAATCTAAGTGGTTTTGTCATTAACAGTAGGGATATTCCCGTTGGCCTTTATCGCCCGGGCGGTTAGGTGCCAGTACGTAGCTGTACTTATCGGCATAGTGTTGGCGGTGGCCGGCAATATGAGCTAATATTGCCAGAAATATCTTAATTTCATTGATTGTATTGTACAGGCCGAAACTAACCCTTACTAACCCTGGCAGGCTTTTATCATCATGGGTTTGATAATATTTGATCTCTTCCGCACTCAGCCGCAGCAGTTTTTCCACATAAGGGTGAGCACAAAACAAACCGTTGCGCACAGCAATACCGGCTTGTTGTGACAGAATTTCCGCCACCTGGCTGTGATGAAGCCCCTCCAGACTGAAAGATACCAGACTTACCCTGGCTTCCCGCCCGTCCCTGATACTGTATAGCGTGATCCCGGGGATAGTGCGTAATCCGTCAATGGTATAATCAATCAAATGCTGTTCATAACGGTGAATCGTATTAAGATTTAGCTTGGACAAAGTCTCGATGGCCGTAATCAGAGCCAACACGCCCATCATGTTGGGCGTACCTGCCTCCCATTTGGCCGGTGGCGCGTCCCATTCAATCGTTGCCTGCGACACTAAACCAACCGCCCCGCCGCCCTGGTATACCGGAACAGCCTTAGCAAAAGCCGCTTGTGGCCCGATAAGAACCCCGGTACCAAAGGGCGCATACATTTTGTGTCCCGAAAATGCTAAGTAATCGATATGCTCGGCTGCATCCGGCGGCCGCATATTAACGGCAATATGCGGTACCCACTGAGCGCCGTCCACAAAAATTGCGGCGCCGTACTGGTGGACCAGCCGGGCAATTTTTGCAATAGGATTGATATAACCGGTAACGTTGGAAGCGCCGGTAACAGCGACTAGCTTTACTTTACCTGCATGCAGCTGCAGCTTTGACTCGAGACTTTGTAAAGATAATCTGCCTGCTTTGGTTAAACCGATATAATCGACAGTGAATTTATCCCGCCAGGGCATGTCATTGGCTAAATGCTCCATATCGGTCGTTAAAACAACCTGATCTCGCTCGCCGGCTAAGGCATACGCCAGCATGTTGATTGATTCGGTCGTATTCTTAGTAAAAATCACAACATCCTGCTGGCCGGCATTGACAAACTCCCTGACAACCTCGCGGCCTTGTTCATAACGCTCGGAGCATATAATTGACTTATAGCCTTTGCCACGATGAACAGATGCATACCAGGGAGCAAATTGATTAATCTCACTTAATACTGCGCAAAGCGGCGGCGTGGTGGCCGCATTGTCAAAGTTAATCCCCCTGACATACTTCCCATTTGCTAATGGTACTTTAGCATCAGTGCCGGCTACTAACTGCCGGAAACTGCTGCCTGAGTTACGATAAACCATAGTTCACCCCCGCTTTACAAATAATCTAAGCGAATACGCCGTCGATATAATCTATGCCTGCCGGCCAGCCAGCGGAATCACTCGGCAGGATTTTTATCGTTATTAAGATAATTTAATAGTAGATGCAAAAAAAGTGGAAAGGAGCCAGGATGTTAACAGAAGAAAAAATTAAAGCGGAAGCAGATTCTCACGCCTCCTATATCAGGGGTTGTCATTATCATCATAGTAACCGGGTTAAAACCCTAAATTTTTTGCCTGAAGACAGTACTTTTGCCGCCCGGGTTGCCGGCCAGCACCTGTATAGTGTCGCGGTGACGTTCTCACCACAGCAGAAAATTAAACATTATGCCTGTGACTGCCCGGCCTTTTATAATTGTGACGGTGCCTGTAAACATATTATCGCTGTTTTAAAAAAAATCCAGCACGCCTGGCAGCAATATTTCAGTACTCCCGGCCCTATGACGTTAACCCGCTCCCTCAGGGAATTTCTGGATTTTTTCCAAGGTACCGGCAAGAATATCCTAACAGCCAAACCGGGTAAAGCAGCGCTGACAAAAATATTACCGGTCTATCACTTTTATTTGGCCAATAATAAAAAGACAAGTTATCTTGAATTCATGATTGGCACAGACCGGATGTATGTTCTGAAGGATATCCCGCAACTGCTTACTGCTTTACACTCGCGGCAGACAATAGTTTTCGGCAAAAATTTTGCCTTAAAGCCGGACGAGGTTGTGTTCGATGAGGTATCGGCGGCCCTGGTCAGCCTGCTTACCTCTGTCTATGAGGAAGAGAAGCAGCGTTCGGCCTGGAATTTCCATGTCTACTCCGGGCTTCACGCCAATTCTGCCCTCAGTGAACCCCGCCGCTTTAAACTGCTCTCTTCAAGTCTTGTGCGTTTTTTTGAAATCATGCAGTCTCAGCCATTTACAGCCGTAATTAATGATCAGACAATCCCCGGTGTTACCCTTCAGCATGGCCGGCCACCGGTTGACCTGGCGGTTAAGGCGGCCGAGGGCGGCTTACGGCTGTCGATGAATCTGGCCGGCGATGTATTTTACGGGCTTGATGCCGATTTCCGGTATATCTATCATAGCCAGACAATTTACCATGTTGATGCTCTGTTTGCCAGCTATGTCAAGCGGTTATTAAACTGTTTTAACGAAAACAGAAAGCCTGAAATGCACATCCCGGCCGCTACCGTGTCAGATTTTATGTCAGGCGCACTGCCTGCTCTGGAAACAATTGCCACGATAAAAGTAGATGATTCCATTTACGCTAAGTTCCACAAAGAGCAGTTGGAAAAACGTATCTACCTGGACCGGTTCGGCAGCGGCATCAGCGCCCGGCTTGAGTTTTGGTATGGCGACACCATGATAAATCCCTTTGGCGACACCGGACCGGGTGACGCTACGCTTGCCGGCAAATGGCTGCTCCGCGCTACCGCCCAGGAAAAAGAAATATTGAATACTTTTCAGCAGTACGGTTTTACCTGGTCGGCCGACCGGCTGGTGCTGGCTGATGAAGCGTCTGCTTATACCTTTTTGTATCAGGCCTTGCCGGAACTGCAGAGCAGGGCCGAGATCCTGTATGCCGCGGACTTGCACCAGCCTAAAATTAAGCCGGCCGGTAAAATTACCGCCGGCGTCAGACTCAATCAGTCAACAGACATGCTGGAATTCTCCCTCCAGCTTGAAGATATATCTACTCAGGAATTAATTGATTTGCTGGCTGCCTACAGGTTAAAGAAGCGCTATCACCGCCTCCCGGACGGTTCTTTCATTCCCCTTGATGTTCCCGAATTCCAAACAGCCGCCAGCCTGATTACTGAATTGGGCCTGAGTCCGGCTGACCTGGAAAATCAGGTTGTGGAACTGCCAAAATACCGGGCCTTATACCTGGACAGCCTGGCCCGCGAATCGCCGGACTTTACGGTTGAGCGCAGCAGCGCCTTCCGGCATATGGTTCAGGATATTCGTGAACCTCAGGATATTGAGTATCCAATACCGCCAGGTATCCAGGGCAAACTCAGGGATTATCAGAAAACAGGCTTTAAATGGCTTAAATCGCTGGCAAATTACGGACTGGGAGGTATTCTGGCCGACGATATGGGCTTAGGCAAAACCTTACAGGTGATTGCTTTTATCCTGGCCGAAAAAGAAACTGCCGCCGGTCCGTCACTTGTCATTGCCCCGACCTCACTCGTATACAACTGGCGGGAAGAAATAATGAAATTCGCCCCCAGCCTGCAGGCGGCCGTAATTGCCGGCCAACCGGCCGAGCGGTTAGAACAGTTTAAGAATATTGACAACGCCGATATCGTCATCACCTCCTATGGCCTTATCAAACGGGATATCGATATATACCAACAGCGCACATTCAACTATTGCTTCCTTGATGAAGCCCAGCATATAAAAAATCCGAATACCTTAAATGCTAAGTCAGTAAAACAAATTAAAGCTAAAAATTATTTTGCCCTCACCGGAACCCCCATTGAAAACACACTGACAGAATTATGGTCAATTTTTGATTTTCTAATGCCCGGCTATTTGCGTACCCACAAAGCCTTCATGAGCCGCTTCGAAATTCCCATTGTCAAAGATAATGACCAACAAGCACTGCAGGAACTAAACCGCCACATTAAGCCATTTATCATGCGGCGCATGAAAAAGGCGGTGCTAAAAGAACTGCCGGAAAAAATCGAGAGTAAAATGGTGAATGAAATGACTGCGGCCCAGGCCAGGTTATATGCGGCCTGGCTCTTGCAAGCCAAGACCGAGTTTGAAGCCGAGGTCAGCGTCCATGGCTTTGAACAGAGTCAAATTAAGATCTTATCACTGCTGACCAGGCTCAGGCAAATCTGCTGTCATCCCTCTTTATTTATTGAAAACTATCAGGGCGGCAGCGGCAAGCTGGAGATGGTGCAGGAATTAATTCGCGATGCAACAGCCGGCGGTCACCGGGTCCTGTTATTTTCACAGTTTACCAGCATGCTGTCGTTAATCAGGCAGGAACTGGAGACCATGAAAATCAGTTACCATTATTTAGATGGTGCCACCAGGGCTGATATGAGACTCAATCTGGTCCGGTCTTTTAACAGTGGTGAAAAATCAGTTTTCCTGATTTCGCTTAAAGCCGGCGGCACAGGGCTAAATCTGACCGGGGCCGATATGGTCATTCATTATGACCCTTGGTGGAACCCGGCGGTTGAAGATCAGGCCACAGACCGGGCCTACCGGATTGGTCAAAAAAATTCGGTACAGGTATATAAGCTCATTACTAAAAATACAATTGAAGAAAAAATATATCTATTGCAACAAAAAAAGAAAGAGCTGATTGACAGCCTGATCAAGCCCGGAGAAAACTTCCTAACCAAGATGAATGAAACCGAGATCCGGGATCTGTTCAGTCTTTAGGCCAAGCTGCCGCTGTGGGCAATTTATCGGACTTATTGCGTTCTGCATTGCTATTCACACCAATATTGGATACAATAATTCCAGGTGTTGCCACAAACGAACCGTTTCAGCATAGCTGAAATTCAGAAGGGAAAGCCCACTCCGGCCTATGAGGAGCGGCAGTCTTTTGACTATCAACTAAGATAAACGCGAGGAAGCTGTAATTATGAAGATATTTGCCATAGCCGATACCCATTTGTCAGGCCTGCCGCCGGCGAAGCCAATGAGTATTTTTGGCAGGCACTGGGAAGGCCATTGGGATAAAATCAGAGCAAGCTGGCAGGAGCAGGTAGCACCGGAAGATGTTGTCCTGATTGCCGGTGACATCTCCTGGGCCATGAAACTGCCTGAGGCCCTGACTGATTTGAATGCCATCGCCGGCCTGCCGGGAAGAAAAATTGTTGTGCGCGGCAATCATGACTACTGGTGGCAGTCGGTAAGCAAAATGACCAAAGCCGTAGAGGGTAAAATTGAGTTTCTCAATAATAGCTTTGCCGGCGCCGGTGAATGGGCTATCTGCGGCAGCCGGGGCTGGACATGCCCGGAGGACCCGCTGTTCAAGACTGCCGATCAGCCTATTTTTAACCGGGAGCTGCTGCGGGTTGAGGCTTCCCTGGCGGCGGCCCGCACTGCCGGATTTTCCCGCATACTCCTGATGCTGCATTTTCCGCCTTTTTATGACCATAATACCGAGACAGGCTTTGCCGGCCTGATTGCTAAATATAAGGCTGCGATCTGCATTTATGGTCACCTCCATGGCGAGTCAATAAAAAATGCGGCTACCGGTATGATTAACGGTGCCGCTCACTATCTGGTATCCTGTGATGCCCTAAACTTTAAGGTCAGGCAGCTTATATAACGGCCTTAGCCAAAAATGCCCCAGATCACACCCATGCCCTTTGCCAGCAGATCGAAATAAATCAGGAGGCCGACGGCAATCAATATGCCCCCCGCCGCCTTCTGAATAAGCGGCAGCCAGCGGTACACCCGCTGAATCTTATTGCAATAACGGTTGATTACAATGGCCATGATTAAAAAAGGCAGGCAAAAACCCATTGCATAAATAAATAGCAGCAAGGCCCCCTGGCCAACCGTCGCCATCGCCCCGGCATACATAAGCACAGTCGCTAAAATCGGGCCGGTGCAGGGTGTCCAGCCGGCAGTAAAAGCCAGCCCCAACAGAAAAGCCCCCAGGGGACCGGCAAAGTTGCCCTGCAGGAACGGCCGGAATTCCCGCGCCAAGCCGGGAATTTTCAGCACACCAACAATCTGCAAACCCATAAGCACCATAAAAACCGCCCCGCCCTTGCGGATCAGCTCCTGGTACTCAAAAAACAGCTCGCCAATATAAGAAGCCGTTGCCCCCATAGCCACAAATACTAAGGTAAAGCCGCTAAGAAAGCTGATGGCGTTAATCATGAAGATCCGCCGCCCCGAATCGGCCGTGCTCTGCTCCCGGCTGCCGGCCAGCAAGGCGGTGTAGGCCGGCAGCAGCGGCAGTACGCAGGGGGATAAAAAAGAGACTACACCGGCACCAAAGACAGTTACCAGGGTAAGGTTATAATCCATTCAACACTCCTTCCAGTTCGGCCATGGTGACCGGGCCGGACTTCCGGTATTTAATCAGCCCTTGTTTATCGACCACCAGGGTTGTGGGTATCGCATTAATACGAAAGGTTTTCGCTACGGTGCCGTCAGTATCCAGCAGGCAGCTCATATTATACTGGTTCTGGTTTAAAAAATTGGCCACCGTCGCCTGACTTTCCTGCACATTAACAAGATAGACGGATACATTGCCACCATGTTTTTCGGAAAAAGCATTCAGCTCAGGCATTTCCTCCCGGCAGGGCGGACACCAGGTTGCCCAAAAATTCAGGACAATAATCCGGCCGGCCGGGGTAACGGTTACCGGCTTCCCATCCACCGCGGCCAATGTAAATCCCGGCAGGACTTTGCCAACAATTACACCGGTATCCACTGCTGGTTTATTGGTCTCAGGGGGAAGCACGTTAGCAGGCTGCATGGCAACAAAACCAATCGCAATCGTCATCGCAATTACGGTTATTGCCAAAATAATAAGTCTTTTCGGCATGACAGTCTCCTCTCACCTGATATAACAGATATATGTTTTACTGCTTTTTAACATGATCAGAAAGTATATCATTTTCTGATCATGAGTAAAAACGCCTATACCCAAAGGGCACAGGCGGCTTCTGCCGGCGTCCTGAGGGACTTGGCACAAGCCAAGTCTTTTCTTAGTATTATATTATTTAATTGTGGAGGTTCAACACACTATGCATCAGTACCTCTTTTTTATCGGTGATTTTCCTATCAGGGCGTATGGGTTGATTTTGAGCCTGAGCATAATCCTGGCGACAGGCACCGCCTATTTTCTGGCCAGGCAGGATGGCCGCTGGCATCAGCATGTGCCGGACATGGGCATCTATTGTGGCTTAGCCGGTATTGTCGGCGCCCGCCTGTGGGATGTTTTCTTCTTTGACTGGGAATATTACCAGCATCACCTGCTGGAGATCCCGTTTGTCTGGCAGGGCGGGATGGCCATCCAGGGCGGCGTTTTGTTAGGGGCGGTTGCGGGGATCATCTATACCAAAATCCATAAAATTGATACCTGGGCCTTTGCTGATATTGTTGCGGCCCCGGCCGTTATTATCGGCCAGGCAATCGGCCGGATGGCTAATCTAATGAACGGCGATGCTTTTGGCCATCCTACCGGCGGCAACTTCGGGATTGTTTATCCTTCAACCACCCTGGCCTATCAGGTATATGGCGATCAACCGCTGTGGCCGGCTGAGGTTTGGGAAGGCCAAATTGATGTTATCATCTTTGTTCTCCTGTTGATCTTTAGGACCACCAATCATGCCAAAGGCCAGGTATTTATCCTGTATGCTGTGTTGTATTCGACAGCCCGTTTCTTTCTCGAGTTTCTCCGCGGGGATTACGGCACACTGTTGTTTGGTTTAAAATCTGCCCAGTTTACCAGCCTGGCCATTATCGTTATTGGCTTAATCCTGTTCATCCGGCAGGGCTACTATGCCGAACGCATCGGCCTTGCCGGACAGAATAAGTAACGAGCCATATCCTGCCGGGACCAACGCTTGAGATTTCTTGCCAAAACATTGCCGATATACTGGAAAAGCCGAAACCATAGAGGTTTCGGCTTTTATCATTTACGGATATACAGCAATCAGTTCAATTTCCACACTGACATCACGCGGCAGTTTTGCGACCTGGACACAAGCCCGGGCGGGCGGTGCCTCCGTAAAATACTGACTATAGACATTGTTCATTAGCGCAAAATCGTCCATGTCTTTCAGAAAGACTGATGTTTTTACCACATGAGCAAAGGTCAGGTTCTCTTTTTCCAAAATAGCCCGCAGGTTAGCCAATACCTGATGGGTTTGATTCTCAATGCCGCCATAAACAATCTGGCCGGTAACAGGGTCAAGAGGGATCTGGCCGGAAACAAATAAAAATCCATTGGCTTTGATGGCCTGTGAGTAGGGTCCGATGGCCTGCGGGGCACGGTCAGAGCTAACAACTGCTTTCATGCTGCAGCCTCCTTTTTATCTTGTTTTCTAGGACATTCTATATTATTTGGTAAAAACCTGCCTATTTACTATCACCAAAAATTTTTTCTGTTAAGGCTAAGCCGGTAGGTGTAACTGCCAAACCTCCCTGCGCTGTTTCTTTCAGTGAACAATGCATGGACTGGCCAACCGACTCCATCGCATCAATCACTTCATCCACCGGAATAACACTGGCAATACCGGCCAGCGCCATTTCCGCCGCGACAACGGCCTGCGCCACAGCCCCGGCATTGCGCTTAACGCAGGGCACCTCAACCAGCCCGGCCACAGGATCGCACACCAGCCCCAGCATATTTTTTATGGTAATGGCGACGGCATGACCGGTCTGAACCGGGGTACCGCCCAGGAGTGTTACCATGGCCCCGGCAGCCATGGCCCCGGCTGAGCCGCATTCCGCCTGACAGCCGCCGGCGGCTCCGGCCAAAGAGGCCCGTGAAGCGATAACCATCCCGATCGCACCGGCAACAACCAGCCCTTTAGCCAGTTCCTGCTGACTAAGGGCGAATTCCTCTTTAAGGGTAAACAGGATGGCCGGCAATACGCCGCTTGAACCGGCCGTGGGCGCAGCCACGATCCGGCCCATGGCGGCATTGGCCTCGCCGACAGCCAGTGAATAAGCCACAGCTTTACCGAGAAAACTCCCCAAGACGGTCTTTTTTTGCCCTTGGCTATATTGCTGCAGCCGGAGGGCATCACCGCCAACCAGACCGCCTTTGGAACGCGGTCCTGTAAGCCCGGCAGCTATTGATGCCTCCATAACATCAAGTATTGCTGCCATGCGCGTGATTATCTCACCCGCCGTCACCTCCAGCTGACAAGACTGAAATTCCGCACAAAAGTCGGCAAAAGAAACTGCTTGTTCATCAGCAAACCGAATCCATTCTTCAAGAGATAACTTATCTAATGACATATTTATCGCTCCTTGTCAGCCGATGGCCGTAATGCTGCGCACCGCTTTAATCATCGGCAACCCCGCTACCGCTGAGATATCCGCCCCGTCCACCGGCTGGTCAGTCTCAAGCACCATACTGGCCAAACCACCTTTATTTCTTCTGAATACACGCATCTGGGCAATATTAACCCCCCGTTTGGATAAGATACCGGTTACCTCTGCCACTGCACCGGGACGGTCTTCATGCAGGGTGAGAATGGTGGGAAAATCGCCCGTAAACTCCAGCGGAAAACCGTCCACCTCACTGATTACCACTCGCCCGCCACCAATCGACGCGCCGGCAATCTGGCTTTCGGCCCCAGCCTGTCCGGACAGCCAAAACCGGACAAAGTTAGGATGGGCAGCATCACCGGCATTAATGGTGCGGAAAGAATACTGCAGCCCGCCTTCCCTGGCGAAGGCAAAGGCCTGGGGAATTCTCAGGTCATCAGTCGCCCAGCCCATAAGGCCTGCCACCAGGGCCAGGTCGGTGCCATGGCCCCGGCCGGTCTGGGCAAAGGAACCATGCAGCCCAATCACAGCCTTGGCCACTGGCTGACCCAAAATAGCCCGGGCAGCATTTCCCAGTCGCACCGCGCCGGCGGTATGTGAACTTGACGGTCCGACCATTATCGGTCCGATAATATCAAAAATGTTCATGCTTACATTACCTCCTCTTCAGTCAGCCTTGGCGAGTACCTTGTCAGCTCTAAAACGGTAGAATAATGGCGAGGCTATTTTTCGCAAACCAAGGCGGAGGAGGGCGGCATACCGGACGTATGCCGACTGACGACAACGAAGGGTTGCGGAAAATAGACCGTCATTATTCACGGGATTAGGGCTGCCAAGGTACTAGTACCTTGGCAAAGTTAGATGTTAGTTTTAGACAATGTAGATTTTTTCGCAATGCAAGGCGGAGGACGCTAACTGATTCATTAAGATCTGCTTTAATGATCCTGTATGATAGGGGCCTCTTATTACTTGCACGGGCCGCGCAGATCGGCAATCTGTAAGGCGACGACAACGAAGCAGTGCGGGAAAAGATGCGTTGTATAACCTAACATTTGACTTTGTCAAGGTACTAGTATCCCCTTTTACCGGTCTAATCACTCATTCAGTGGAAACCCTCTTGCCGGCCAAGAATAGAAATTGCACATAGAATCGCCGGACCGCCGGCACTGCCATTCCATGTGCACCATAGTGACTATTGTGTTACAGGCAGCCAGCAGGCTGTGGCCACCAGCAGCAAAGCCTTTTTGCATTATCAGAAAGTATGTCCCTTGCTGATAACTCAAGAACGATTATAGCCTCTGCCGTCGTCCTGAAGAACTTGGCACAAGCCAAGTCTGTTTTTACAAATAATAATTGATATTTAATACGATCTCATTGTAACATAATAATGTACTATATGGAAGAAAACGCAAATTTATATAATGAGGATATTATCATTTAAAAAGGGAGAATACGCAATGGAAAAAATTCGTATTGTTATCGCCGACGACCACGCCGTGTTACGTTCCGGACTTAAGGCTCTGCTGAACTGTTCGCCGTTATTTGAGGTGATAGGTGAAGCCGGTGACGGACAACAGGCGGTTGCTATGGTTGAGGAACTGCGTCCTGACGTGCTGCTGCTCGATATATCCATGCCGGTCATGAGCGGTGTCGATTGTATTAAAGAACTTAAGTCCAGAGGACTGTCCTGCCGTATTCTTGTCCTCACAATGTATGATGATGATGAATATATTAAAGAAGTTATGCGCGCCGGCGCTGATGGCTATGTCTTAAAAAAATCGGCCGATACTGAGCTTGTCGAAGGCATTCTAAAAATCCATTCCGGGAAAAAATATCTGAATGAAACCATGTCGCAAACGCTGTTAACCAGTCTCCTGCGGATAAATAATGAGAAAAGCGACCAGCGCGACCCCTATATTTTACTAAGCAGCCGGGAACGGCAAGTGCTTAGGCTGCTGGCTCAAGGACATACTAACAGCGAGATTGCAGAGCACCTGTCGCTGAGCACCAAGACAGTGGATACGTACCGCTCACGCATCATGAATAAATTGAATGTACGAAAAAAATCAGAGCTTGTAAACTATGCCTTGCAGTACAAATTGATCAGCACGTGAAACATAGCACTTCTTGTCGGAGGATATCCTACATTTATTTACGGCAGTTTCTTACTTTATTTTAAGGTAAGTACCTGATTTACATTTACGCCAAATTTAGCGAGAATAATGATAAAGTACTATATCCGATAAGTTGTGAAAATTTAAAAAATTAAAGGAGCCTGAGCAAATGGAAAAGCAGCATATTGATGCGCTCAAAACGATTGTTGGTGATGAACACGTATTGACAAGTGTGGAAGACCTGCACTGCTATTCTTATGACGCTACTCCCGGCTTTTCTCACATGCCCGATGTGGTGGTTAAACCGGCAACCACAGCAGAGGTTGCCAAAATATTAGCCCTGGCCAACACTGGCAAGATTCCCGTATATACCCGTGGCTCAGGCACCAATCTGAGCGCCGGCACTGTCCCCACCAAAGGCGGTATTGTCCTGCTTATGACCCGGATGGACAAACTAATTGAAATCGACACGGAAAACCTGGTGGCTGTGGTTGAACCCGGTCTTATTGTGTCTGACCTTAATAAAGCAGTCGAGGCTTACGGCCTCATTTATCCGCCTGATCCCGGCACAGTTACTACAGCAACGATGGGCGGCACGGTATCTGAAAATGCCGGCGGGCTGCGCGGACTCAAATACGGGGTAACCAAACACTATGTAATGGGTCTTGAGGTTGTCCTTGCCAACGGCCAGGTTATGAATGTTGGCGGAAAAAATGTAAAAGATGTGTCCGGTTATGATATGACTAAGCTCTTTACCGGTGCTGAAGGTACTTTAGGGGTAATTACCAGAATTGTTGTTAAATTGGTTCCCGCCCCCGAGGCCAGAAAGAGTCTGATGGCTATTTTTAAAAATCTTGATCATGCCGGCCAGGCGATTGCCGCAATTATTGCCGCCAAGATTATTCCCGCTACCCTGGAAATCATGGACAATCCCACCATCCGCACTGTTGAGGATTATGCCAAAGTGGGGTTGCCGGTTGATGCGGAAGCGGTCTTGCTGATTGAGGTTGACGGGATTCCGGAGGTTGTGGAAAAAGAAGCGGCTAAAGTCATGGAGGTCTTAACGGCCAATCAGGCCGACGAGGTCAAGCTGGCCAAAGACGCAGCCGAACGTGATAAGTTATGGGCTGCCCGCCGGGCTGCACTGCCGGCACTGGCCAAACTCCGTCCGACCACCTTTGTCGAAGATGCTACTGTTCCCCGTAACAAAGTACCTGATATGATTCGTGCAGTAAACGAAACTGCCAGGAAATACAACGTGACCATCGGCACCTTTGGTCATGCCGGCGACGGCAATATGCATCCCACCATTGTTTGCGATATTCGCGACAAGGAAGAGATGGAGCGTGTGTATAAAGCTATGGACGAAATCTTCAGTACGGCCATCAAGCTGGGCGGCACCCTTTCGGGTGAACACGGTATTGGTCTGGGCAAGCTTAAATATATGGAAGATCAGTTTGGCCCGGTCACGCTGGAAGCTATGAAAAGTATCAAACGCGCCCTTGACCCTAATCTCATTTTGAATCCTGGTAAACTAGTGGGAGAGTGTTAAAATGAGTGATAAACTTGTTACTGCGCAAGCAATTAACGAGCACGATAAAGAGTTGTTAGCCGATCTCCAGGACGCGCTTGCCAACTGTATGAAGTGCGGCAACTGTATGGAGGTCTGCCCCATTTATAAAGAATTGGGCACCGAAACCGCAGTTGCCAGAGGTAAGCTGGCGCTGATGGAGGCCGTCTTAAGCGGCAAAATTCCGATTAGCGAAAACTTTGATAAATGGATGAGTAAATGTGTGTCCTGTAAAGCCTGTACTGTAAAATGTCCCTGCGGCGTACCGGCCGATGGACTTATTGTGCGCGGCCGCCAGGCTGCCGTCAAAGCACGCGGCTTGCATCCGGTTAAAAACTATGTATTTAAGCTGCTGAAAAACCGGACTATGTTTGACTTAGCCTTGCGGCTGGCCGGACTGTTCGGTCCGCTCAGCTTTAAAAAACTTCCCCGGCCGATGGCGGCCGTAGCCCGTTTTCCGATGCCGGGACTTGATAAACGCCGGGTAACGGCCCCTTTTGCCGCCTCGCCGTTAAGAAACCGGCATCCCGAGGTCATTAAAGCCGATAAACCAAAACTTAAGGTTGGCTTCTTTACCGGCTGCACCATCAACTATATCTATACCGATGTTGGCCAGGCTGTCATTGATGTCCTGAAAGCCAACAACATTGAAATTGTAATTCCCGCCCTGCAGCATTGCTGCGGTACGCCAATTTACATGTCCGGTGATGTGGAGGCCGCCAAACTCCTGGCCAAACACAATATTGAGGTTTTTGAGCAATATAAAGTCGATTATATCATTGCGGCCTGTGGCTCCTGCACGGAAGCCTGGAAAATTGAATTTGTTGAACTATTCCATGATGACCCGGCCATGAAGGCCCGGGCCGAAAAACTCGCCCAAAAAACCTATGAAATCAGCGAATTCTTAGTTGATGTTGTTAAAATTGACAAAAATAAACTTGGCCCGGTTAATGCCACCGTTACCATGCATGACCCGTGCCATATGGCCCGCGGTATCAAGGTTACGGCGCAGCCGCGCCAGCTGCTGAAATCCATTCCCGGATTACAGTTTGTGGAAATGAAAGAAGCCGACCGCTGCTGCGGTTCAGGCGGCTCCTTCAGCCTGGGCAATTATGAACTCTCCCGCAAGATCAATGACCGTAAAATCGCAAACATTACTGCAACTAAAGCTGACACGGTAGCTACCAGCTGTGGTACCTGCCGGATGCATATCACTGACGGTCTAGTCCAAAACAATCAGAATCAGGATGTTGTGCATGTGATTCAGTTATTGGATAAGGCTTATAAAGCAGGCCAAAAGAAGTGATTTTTACTACTGCTGCTTGAGATGGCTGGGATGGTCTGACTCACCCCCATACTTCTTACAGGCAATAAGCTGGCAGTTTCCTTTGATGAAAAACAGAAAGCGGTTAATGGGCCTGTCCCAAACCGCTTTCTGTTTTTTTACGCCGGTCAAGTGGTATCTCTACAGTAATCACTGTGCCTTTCCCTGGCGCTGAATCAATATAAAATTCACCTGACAACAGCGCGATCCGTTCGTGCATGCCATGGATACCAAGACAGGTATCACTGCCGACACCGTTTAAAATATCGTCATCAAACCCAATCCCGTTATCTTTGATAGTGAGTACAAGCTTATCGCGCTGCTTTTTAAGCAGCACTCTGACCTGGGTAGCTTTGGCGTGCTTGGCAATATTGGTTAAAGCTTCCTGTAAAATACGATATAACGTAATCTCAATTTCCGGTAAAAACCGCTGGCGTGACAGATTAACGACATTAAGATCCACAGTAATACTATATTGCCGGGAGTAATTCTCCACATATTTCTGAGCAGCAGCCACCAGTCCCAGGTCGTCTAACAGCGCCGGTCTGAGCTGCACAGCCAAGTGATGAACATCTTCCAGTGTTTTTACAGCCAAATCCCGCATCGCCAGGATTTTTTCCCGCTCGCTCTCACTATGAACATGTTCGGACAATACCCTGAGACCAACAATGATAGACGTCAGAGCCTGACTGGTTTCGTCATGAAGCTCCCGGGAGATTTTCTTCCGTTCTTCTTCCTGGACGCTAATCATTTTATTGAGCAGAATGGACTGAAGTTCTTCTTTTTCCTTCAGGGCCCGCACTAATTTTTCCTGCCTGGCGTTCGATTCTAAAGCGGCCTCCACAAATTTAGCGGCCAGGCGGGCATAAGGAGCTGCGGTATCAGGAGCGCCGGAAACACCAATAACCCCCACACAGCCGGCACCGGTCATAATCGGAACATTAAAACCCTGCCTGACTCCCTTTAGCTGCATCTCTTGCTCGGCGGTAACCGAAAATTCCCGGATCGGGCCGCTGATCAGCATCCGGGCTGCCGCCTCATGAATATGAGACACACGCTCTTTGCTGAAAGAAGCAATAATAACGCCATGATTGTCGGTAATATTAACATTTTTATTAAGCTCTGCTGCTACAATATCAACTAAAGACTGGGCAAACCGTGGGTCAAGCTCCATGATTTTTGTCACCGGACTGGGCGGCAGCCTCCTGCCGGCCACGATTTTTACGCCAATAGCCAATAGCCAGAACTGCCAGGGTTACAGCTGCTTCGAGCAGCAGCGAATAGGGTTTAAACCAGACACCAAGTACAGCGTCGGCAACCATCATCTTAGCGGCTGTCCAGCCAAGAATTCCGGCCCCCACATAAATAATAACCGGGTATTTATCCATGAGCTTCATTAGCAGCTGACTGCCAAATACCACTAACGGTATACTGAGGGCAAGACCAAAGATTAATAGTCCCAGCTGACCGTCAGCGACACCGGCAATGGCCAGTACATTATCCAGACTCATAATCAAATCAGCAAAAATAATAACTTTTAATGCTTCCCCAAAGCTATTGGCGCCTTCCAGGGAAACTTCCTTATGCTCATCACCAAGCAAATTGACCGCAATATATACCAGAGCTACTCCGCCAAGAAACTGTACGTAAGGAATTTTCAGTAGAAGCGCAGCCACCATAGTAAGTAAAATCCGCAATACAACAGCTCCGGCGCTTCCCCACAATACAGCCTTTTTCCGCTGATCCTGGGGCAGGTTTCTACTAGCCAGAGCTATGACAACAGCGTTATCACCGCTTAGTATTAGGTTGATAAGAGTAATACTACCTAACGCTATCAATAGTTCCATCGAAATAACCCCCTAAAAATAGATTGCCTGCTGATATTTCGTTTATTCAACCCCTCTTGTGATTCTGCCAGCCCCCTTTCAATAAGTAAGGACCTGTCCGCAGCAACGGCAAGGTCCTTTCCGAGTAAAATGGCAATAAAACCTTGTGTAGTATATAGTAGGGATATACCAAAGGTCTCACTATTGGACTATGCCAATGGCACAGCCATGCACGGGAATGCAGGATTGTTGACAGTGCCTGTCAGTTACTCCCCCTTAGGGTACTTATATTATATTTAACTATGCGAAAACCGTAATAGACTATATAGCTTATCATAGTATAGAAATTGTATCCAGTCAATACAAATTATCCTATGGTAACATTCCCACTACTGTCTAATAATCTTGCTAATCCTAATGCCATGGAGTATTATGATAGAGGACATTTTTCAAATTTGATCGCTATAGGAGGAACTTTAATATCAAGCCACCCCGTTAATTTAGCACAATTGTGCCCGGAAAAGCAAGGTCTTAAGCGTGATATGAAATCCCGCCACCTGCTTATGATTTCTATTGGCGGCACAATCGGCACCGGATTGTTCATGGGTTCAGGCCAGACAATCAATCAGGCCGGCCCGTTTGGCGCCATTTTGGCGTATATGGTCGGCGGGCTTATTATGTACCTGGTATTATTATGCCTTGCAGAGCTGACTGTCGCCATGCCGGTATCAGGGTCTTTTCAAAGCTATGCTACCCGGTTTATTTCCCCCGGTACCGGTTTTACCACCGGCTGGCTGTACTGGCTCAACTGGGCGATCTGCATAGCCGCCGACTTTACCGCTGCCGGCATCATTATGCACAACTGGTTTCCCGACGTCGCGGTCTGGATCTGGTGTACAGTATTTGCGATTGCCCTGGCCGGGCTTAATCTGCTGTCAGTTAAGGCCTACGGTGAAACTGAATTTTGGTTTGCCAGCATTAAGGTTGCTGCCATTGTCTCCTTTATTATTGCCGGTTCAGGCTTAATTTTTGGTTTTAGCAGCGGACAAGCCGGACTCGGTTTTTCTAATTTCAACACCGGCAGCGGTTTATTCCCGCATGGCTTCGGCGCCGTATTTCTGACGATGATTGCGGTTATCTACTCTTTTCAGGGCGCTGAACTTGTCGGCATAGCCGCCGGTGAATGCAAAGAACCCGGCAAAAATGTCCCCCGGGTTATCAAAGGCATTTCCATCCGGATTATTATGTTCTATGTACTGGCCATGATTGTCCTGGCCGGCAATATCCCGGCTGCGGAAGCCAGTGTGCTGGAAAGCCCCTTTGCCCATGTTTTCGGGAAAACCGGCATCCCCTTTGCCAAAGATATTATGAGTTTTGTTGTACTAACCTCGGCTTTATCGGCCGGCAACTCCGCCTTATATGCCTGTTCGCGGCTGCTCTGGTCAATGGCCCAGGATAGGCAGGCCCCCTCCTGGCTCGGCCGGCTGAATGCGGGCGGTGTCCCGTACAACGGTGTCTTAATCACCTTGCTGCTGGCCTGTATGTCGCTCCTGACCGAAAGCTTTGCCGCTGATACCGTGTATCTGTGGCTTATGTCCAGCACAGGTTTAACAGGCTGCTTAATCTGGATGATCATCGCCTGGTGCCAGATCAACTTCCGCCGCGAATACATAAAGTTAGGCGGAAAAATCGAAGCTCTGGGCTTTAAAACCCCCTTCTACCCCCTGGTCCCGATTGTCGCCTTTGCTCTTAATCTGATCGTAATTGTCAGCCTCTATTTTGATGAATCACAACGGATTGTAATCTACACCGGGTTTCCTATTTTGTTTGGCATTTATGCTTATTACCGGCTCTTTCTGGATAAACGGCAGCACAACAACGCGCTGCCGCTGCGTTAACAGTCCACCAATTACCATTAGACCGCCGCCCCGGCTGGTGTGATATAATTATCAGGTATGATATGTTATGTCACCTAGCGGGGAGGCTTTTTTCTCTATGGATACTTTGACACATGCTTTAGTGGGCATTGCTGTTGCCGGTTTATCAGGGCACCCGTTTAGCATGAGCGATCCGCTGTATATAGCAAGTATGATCGGCGCTCAGGCGCCTGATTTGGACATACTTGCCCAACTTCGCGGCAATTTTTCCTACCTCAGGCAACACCGGGCATTTTCTCATTCCCTCTCCGGTCTTGTTATGTGGTCAGGTTTAATTGCCGCCGGCTTTTTTGTGTACCTGCCCGCAGTCTCAATCATCGAGATTTTTTTCTGGTCATTTTTAGGCGGCCTGTCCCATATCTGTATTGACTTCTTTAACGCGCACGGGGCAGCGGTTTTATTCCCGTTTAGCCGGGAACGCAAAAGCTTCAGCCTGCTCAATGTTTTTGACCCGGTACTGCTGACAATTATGCTGACGGTGTTCATGCAGGGGCTGGCACCACAGGCGACAGCGCTGCTGTTTTTCACAACAACCGGTATGTACATCCTGTTGCGGTATCTGCTCAAACTGCGAACAATAGTTATTCTTGGGCACTACTTTACGAAAAGCGACATCATCCGCACCCTGGTTATGCCCTCGCTTAAGAGTGTACTCTACTGGGATTTCGTAATTGAGACCCAAAGCAATTATTTTGTCGGCTCCATTGGTACCCTCCAGCCCGCATTAACCCTTCATACCAAACTCCGGAAACAAAGATTGTCACCGGCACTGGCAGGTGCCCACAAGACAGTATTGGGCGAATTTTTTTCAGCATTTACACCTTTTAGCTATTTCACTGAATTCCAGGCAACAGAACAACAGGCAAAACTTGTACGTATTTATGATTTGCGCTACTTCTTTAATCATAGCTTCCTCCATAGCGCCACAATAATCTACGGACAGGATGAGCAGCCATGTGACTCATACATTCAGACCTATGGCCGCATAATTAAAATACCCTGCGGCGAAAAGACGCTTACCGGTTAGTATTTTTTCCTGATTTATTTTTTTGGGCCGGCAAGCAGTGAACCGGCAAGGATGACACCAACTGCAAGACCAGCAGGTATTGCCCAGTAGGCCCATGCATAGGGGGCAAGTAATGGGAAAATTTTTTTATCGGCAATGGCCATCTCACCGGCAGTCCAGCCTAAAAAAGCGGCACCGATTGTGATAATGACCGGCCAGCGGTCCATCAGCGCGTGAATCACTTTGCTGCCCCAGATAATGATCGGGATGCTGATTGCCAGCCCCACAACCAGCAGAGTTATATTACCTTTCGCAACTGCGGCAATAGCGATAATATTATCAATACTCATCACCATATCGGCAATAATAATTGTTTTCACCGCATCGCCCAGGCTGCTTTTGGCCTCTAATTTTTTAGGCTCTTCTTCGCCGGCCAGGAGTTTTATGGCAATCCCGAAGAGAGCCAGGCCGCCAGCCAGCTGCAAGTAAGGAATCCGGAGCAAAACTATGGCGGCAAAAGTTAAAATTATTCTCATACCGATCGCCCCGGCCCCGCCCCAGAGGATCGCCTGCCTCTGTTGTGCCGGTGCCAGTTTGCGACTGGCTAAAGCAATAACCAATGCATTATCACCGCTTAAAAGCAGATTAACAGTAATAATACCGATAAGCGCTACTGCCCACTCCACAGCTTCACCTCAATTATGGTTTATACATTGATAGTATTACCGGATTTGCGATAATTGTGCCTGACAGATGTAGCCAACCGGTTTACAAAATCCGGTTGGCTACATCTGTCAGCTGCTCTAGATTGCGGCATTCAAAAACCTGATTACAAAAACGCTGATATTCTTGCATCAGACAATCACCCTCCAGCCACTTATCGGCCGGCAAGGGATTCAGCCAATAAACGGCCTGGGCCCGGTCTGCAAGTTTAGCTAATTCCTCCGCCCCGCCCGGATGCCAGTTATTGCGGCCGTCCCCTAAAATAATCAGCTTGGTCCGGGCCGTAATTGCGGCTGACTCATATCTGGCAATCTGCTCAAACACTAAATCATAGCGCGACAGCCCCACCCGGCGGTTAAACCGTTCCCGCAGGTGCCGGGCCTCTAAAAAGGCATTAACGTCCTGGGTTTTAAACCAGTCGGTAACCTCCACCGCCTCATCAACAAAGACGAAGGAGCGAATATTGGCGTAACGCCGGTGAGCGGCCTGCACTAACTGCAGCATAAACCGGCTGAAGCGCTCTACGGAATTAGAAACATCACACAGCAGCCACAAATCCACTTTACTTTTAACTTTATCCCGGTATTTGAGGTGCAGGGGCCAGCCGCCTGTCCGCACCACATCCTGAAAAGTACGCCGCATATCAAGGGTGCCGCTTTTAGCCCGGCGCAGCCGTATTCCCGGACGCTCAGCCAGTTTCTTCGCCAGTTTCGCAATCTCTTGTTCAACGGCAGCAATCTCAGCTGTTGCCAGACAGTCAAATTCACGGCGGCGGATATTGGCATATTCCGCCAGTTTAACGATATGCTGCCGGCCAAACCGGCTGACGGCCTTTCGTTCCAGCTCCCGCCGCAGGAGCGCTTTCAACTGGGCAAAGGTTTTTTGCCACTTTTGAAAAGCGTTTTCTGTAATTTGTTGAGTTACATAACTGCGCTCGATTTTGTTGACAGCCTCAAACCAGCTAAACTTTACCTGCAGCTGGCGAAGCTTGCCGGAAATTTCCTCAGGCTGCGCATTGTCAAGCTGCACTGAAGCGGTAATTTCCCTGGCCAGCGCTTCTAAAACAGCTATCGGCTGGCTATCGATTGTTTCCAGCAGTTGTTCGGCACTGCCGCCGGCACCGGCGGCGCTCCGGCCGCTGCCATCAGCGGTCGCGCCCTTGATTATCAGCAGATCCGGCTCAGTCCCGGTCAATTCTGCCGGTGACGCCAGGTCAAAATATAAATCAAATAACGCCGTAAATACCGGACGCTCCCACAGGCTCTTAACAAGAGTTGCCTCCAATACACCCCGCAGCAGTACCGGCGAAAATCCGGTAATTTCAGCTGCCTTCAGGGCATCAGCGGCTTCCATTGTTGTTACCGTTAGCCCGGCTGATCGCAACAACCGGACAAAATCAACGATCATTTGCTTCATGGCTTGAGTAAATAGGTCAGCTTGTCGGTAACAAGATCACGGTCTTTAGTGTATTTAAGCAGAGCAGTTAAGGTAAGCCGGGCCGCCTCAATACTCAACTCACCTCCCAGCATATTTATGGACTGTACCCAATCAATACTTTCAGTAACACTGGGCGGCTTTTTCAGCGGTTGTTTACGGATATTCTGAATAAACTCGACAAGCTTACTGGCAAAAACACGGTCAATACCAGGCACATGGAGTTCGACAATGGCAAGTTCCCGCTCAAAATCAGGGTAATCAATATAAAAATGCAAACACCGGCGGCGCAAGGCATCGCCAAGCTCCCGGGTACTGTTGGAGGTCAGCACAACATGGGGACGGGCCACCGCCTTTATCGTACCCAGCTCGGGTATTGTCACCTGCCAGTCCGATAAAGCCTCCAGCAGAAAGCTTTCAAATTCCTGATCGCTTTTATCAATTTCGTCAATTAACAACACGACCGGTTCAGAGCTGGTAAGGGCTGTTAATAATGGGCGTTTTAACAAAAATTCCTGCTCAAAAATCTGTTGCCGCCCAGTATTCCAGCCCTGCTGCGCCAGGGCTTCTATCTGGATATAAAGCAGTTGCTTTTGGTAATTCCATTCATATAAGGCTTTACTTTCATCAAGGCCTTCATAACACTGCAGGCGAATCAGCGGGCAGCCGCGCCACCGGGCCCAGGCTTTGGCCAGTTCGGTCTTGCCAACACCGGCCGGACCTTCCAGCAACAGCGGCTTTTCCAGTCTTTCCGCCAAATACAGGGCGGCAGCCAGCTTTTCGTCGGCCAGATAGCCATTGGCAGACAACCCGGTCTGACAGTCATTTATTGCAGCAATTGCCTCATTCATTGTCACCAGCTCCATCACTGTGCTTATTTGCCAGCCTAACATCCTGCCGGCAGGGGAACTTAATCCAGGACTATACCGCCAAACAAAAAAAAGTTACCATATTAGCAAAAACTACAGGCATACTGTTGATATAATAACCGTATACCATCAGAAAACACGCCGGTAGTCATCATAATCATCCCGGCAGTCGAAAAATCCCCGGCCGAGCCAGTTTTAATTGTTTTATATACCTGCGGGAAAACAGACATGGTAGTAAAAATTCCGGCCAGGCTACCAATAACTTCAAGCATCCGGGTACTCCGCCCCCTCTTTAACTACCTTAACAATATTCCTGATACTGGTTATATCTATTAACGGGTTGCCTGCCAGTATCAGGAAATCCGCCTTTTTGCCGGTTTCGAGCGTTCCCAGCTCCTGCCCTAAACCCATGGCCTCAGCCGCCAGCCCGGTCGCTGCCCGGAGAGCTGCCAACGGCGGCAAGCCGCATTCCACCAATAAACAAATTTCCCGCCACACATCCCCATGCTCAACACCAAGAGCGCCGGCATCGGTGCCGGCAACAATTTTGGCGCCGGCCTGGTATGCCCGCCTTACCATGGCCTGGTGCCGGCAGTATACGGCCTCAATCCCGTCCGGCGGCAAAGTCCGGGTCTGATGCTGACGGCCATAAGCCAGCATCCGTTCAAAGGGTACCAGGGTTGGTATCCAATATACCCCCTTTTCGGCGATTAAATCCGCCGTAGCCTCATCGATAAGGGCGCCATGCTCCAGGGTTGTAACCCCAATAGTTAATGCCTGGCGTACACCAGCCACACCATTGGCATGAGCCGCAAGCGGTTTCTGCAGGTGCTGCGCCTCGTTGGCCGCCGCCTGCGCCTCGGCCGGGGATAACTCAACAATGCCGGCATCCTGACGAACAAAATTCACACAGCCTGTCATCATAATTTTGATACAGTCGGCACCGGCCTTGGCCTGCTCGCGTACGGCCTTGAGCATTTCTCCCGGTCCGTCGGCTTCCCGCCCGCCGGCATAATGAAAATGACCGCCGGTGACGGAGATAGCCTGACAGGCACTCAACACCCCCGGACCAGGTGCTACTTTCTGCCTGACAGCTTTTTTTAAAAGAGAATTTACCCCATAGGGCCCGCCTAAATCGCGAACCGTAGTGACGCCCTTGCTTAGTGTCAGAGCCAGGTTCCTGACCGCTCTGATCAGCGTAATATCTTTATCTTCTTTCCACCTTAACGAACGGGTCCTAAGATCAGAAATACCTTCCAGAAATAAATGTACATGGGGATCAAGCAAACCGGGCATAACCGTACAAGTAGAATAATCAACCGCTGCGTTCACCTGATCAACAGCAAAATCCTCTGCTTTGCCAATCCCGGCAATGAAGCCGTCTTTAACGGCCAGGTAACAGGCTGCCTGAGCGTCCCGCCCTGTACCATCAATCAATAACCCGGTTTTTATAAGCATAATGTCAGGTTCCTTCTTTCACTAGTTCTCCACGACTACAGAGCTTATGCAGAAATATTCTGCATAAAACCTGTAAGTACCTGCCAAATCAGGATAGAAAATTTACAACCTGTTGCCGCCCCCGCTCTTGACATGATGTCACTATCTAAGTATAATTGCTAATATAGTATGTTTAGTCTGCCTATGGGGGTATAGCTCAGCTGGGAGAGCGCTTGAATGGCATTCAAGAGGCCAGCGGTTCGATCCCGCTTATCTCCACCAAAAATAGAACTTATAAATAAGTTCTATTTTTATTTGTGTAAATCTGTTCTTAATCGCATACAATAACTTGACTGATATACCATCGGTGCGCTAAACTAGAATCAACTCGCGTTGTTTTCTAAAGGGGAGTAGCTTGTAAGGCTGGGTCAACACACGGCATCTGCCTGGCCCGGCCATTGGTATCAGCCAATTAGCGAGACCTTTAGTATGGCTTGACTATACCATGCTAAAGTGTTTCGCTTTTTATTTAGTATTATATAGAAATCGTTAGCAAACGATACTAGAGGGAGCGTGGCAATGGACGCAATCGTAGAAATACTTTTGGAATGGGGGCTCACCGGTCTGCTGATTGCGGCCTTCACAGAGTCTTTTATTTCGCCGGTATTACCAGACCTGCTTCTCATACCCTTGGCCTTGACTCACCCGCAAAATGCTATCTATTATGGCTTAGCTGCAACTGTGGTCTCCGTAATGGGCGGTTTGATCGGCTACGTGCTCGGACTCAAGATTGGCTTGCCGGCCGCCCGCAGATTTATACCTGCCCGCTATATAGATAAAATTTACGGTGTAGTTAAAGAAAATGCCTTATGGGCCATATTTTTGGCTTCCTTGTCACCTATCCCCTATAAGTTTATCAGTATAACCGCCGGAGCGCTAAAAATAAATCTGCCCCTATTTCTGCTCATTTCTTTTCTGGGACGGGGTAAACGCTTTTTACTTGAAGGGATACTGATTTTCTATTTTGGCCCTCAGGCGGTAGAAATGTTTACCCAGCATAAGGATGATCTGCTGATTATCTCCCTGATCCTCATAACAGTTGTCGGACTAATTGCGTATGTTATAAAAAAAAGCAGAAAAACGGAGACCGTGGCCGATAAATTATGACATATTGCCTGCTGCTTTATTGCCAGCAGGCAATTTATTTGCGGAGGTTCCTCCTGCCCTGTGCTGCCGACAGCGAACCTTGGCCGGTTATACCGCATATGGCGGTGTTTTTATTGTGCCGTAGTTGAAAACGCAACACCGCGCAAGCTTGGCATGATTGGCGGCCTGATTGCACTCATTGGTGTTATGTATGTACCGGCCACGAGTTTGATTTGCGGCCTAACAGGATATGATATAATCATTAAATTATACAATTTATTACAGGGAGTGTGTTATTGTAACCTTGGATACACCCTCGATTAGTACCGAAATCATGATTATTTTTGCCCTAATTTTTGCTAATGGGTTATTTGCTTTGACAGAAATGTCTATTGTGTCCTCCCGGAAGAGCCGGCTGGAGAACATGGCCGCTTCCGGCAGTAAAGGGGCCAAGGCAGCACTAAGATTGACCGCAGAACCGACGCCGCTTTTATCTGCCGTTCAGATTGGCATTACGCTGATCGGTATTCTCACCGGTGCTTTCGGCGGCGCCCGCATCTCCATGCTGCTGGCGTCCTTCCTGAATACGATTCCCTTGTTCAGGGGTTACAGCGAGGCTGTCAGTCTTGCTATCGTCGTCGGCACTATTACTTACCTGTCACTGATCATCGGCGAACTGGTCCCCAAAAAACTGGCCCTTAATAATCCGGAAAAAATTGCGGCAACGGTTGCCATACCGATGACAGCCTTTGTGCGTATCAACCGGCCGCTGGTTCAGCTGCTTGGTGCTTCCACTAATGTGGTCATGAAGCTTATAGGGGCTAAACCAGCGTCAGAGCCGCCGGTTACAGAAGAAGAGGTCCGGGTGTTAATCGGCCAGGGTGCACAGCATGGAGTGTTTGAAAAGGCTGAACGGGAAATGGTTGAGAATATATTTGTGCTCGGCGATATGCGTGTAGGTGCGCTGATGACCCCCCGTACCCAGCTCAAGTGGCTTGATATTGAAGATAACGACCAATATAATCTCCGCATCATCAGAAATACCCATCATCTGTTTTTCCCCCTGGCCCGCGGCAGTTTGGATGATATAATCGGTGTTGTTTATTCGAATGAGCTTTTATCTAACTATGTGGCTGGCAGTCCGCTGCAGCTTGAGCAGACGGCCCGCCAGCCACTTTACATCCCTAAACATACGCCGGCCCTTAAAGTGCTGGAAAAATTTCGCGAAACCGGAGTTTATGTAGCCCTGATCGTCGATGAGTATGGCGGTATTTCCGGGTTAATCAGCCTTTATGATATTGCTGAGCACATTGTGGGCGACATGCCTAACCTGGGTGAAGATGACGATCCCGATGTAATCGCCAGAGAAGATGGTTCCTGGCTGGTCGACGGTATGCTGTCAGTGGAAGAATTGAAAGAATTGCTCGACATCGACCATTTCCCCGGTGATGAAAGAGGCTATTTCCAAACCCTGGGCGGCTTTATGGTCTCTTATCTCGGTCATATTCCCACTGCTGCCGAATGCTTTGAGTGGAATGGTTACCGGTTTGAGGTTGTCGATATGGATAAGGCCCGGGTTGACAAAGTCCTTATTACCCGGCTGGTTATGGACGATAGCATTGAGTTTGAATAAAAAACCTGCGGATAAACCTCCGCAGGTTTTTTTCTTTAGATTTATAAAATGTAATGCTGGCCAGGTCCCGTCCCCAAGCGGTGTTGTGCTTAGAAGGTCCGCATTGACGGTATGCGTTTTTCCGCGATTGTATGTGCATAATCCTCAAGCTGGGCAGCCAGCGTACTGCTGGCTGTTATAAGCTCGGCATCAGCTGAATTAGAATTCTGCATAAGGTCGCTCAGTTGTTGTCTAAGCGCTGCAACTTGCTGGGTAATAGTCTGTAACTGTTGATCCACGCAGTGTACCTCCCACTCATGTTTTTTATAGTGTACCACTAAAATCTGAAAATCATGTATTGGCCGCCCATACGTAAAAAGCTAGCAATCATTGCCGCTCATGTGAAGCATTCATGCGGGAAAACTAGTACCGTGCGCCGCTTAAAAATTTGCGATTAGATTGGAGAATTTTTTGTCCTGCGAGGCGAGACGCTAATTGATTCATTAAAATCTGCTTTAATGAACCGGCAGATGATGGATCTCTTATTACTTGCGCGGGCCTTGCATATCGGATATAGGCAAAGGCGCCGACAACGAAGCAGGGCGGCAAAAGACCGCAATATAAGCCAAACTTTTCGGTGACGCACGGTACTCGCATTATGATTCACCAGGGGAGGTGATACTATGACAAGCAAAAAATCTGCTTTCTGGAATGGGAAAAATTTTGCGGGTGAATCACAAGCAGGTTCCCAGAACTTAATTGCCGAAGGCCCGCGGACAACGTCCAGCCAGGCAAAGTATGAAGTGAGCAATGAAACCCTCGCAGCCGCAGACCTCCAGCCGGCTGTCAAAGCGACGGGCAAGGAAACGAAATAACAGCGGCTGACATCTGGACACTAAGCAGCTAGTTCGCTTGCAATCAAAATTAGGGAGGCGTGATAATATGGCTAACAAAGACAAAAAAAACAAACAGAAAGCAAACATCGATACCGAAAAACATGGGAATGCAGGCGACCAGAAAAAGAATATGCCCTGCAAAAATTCACTCCCCACATGATAGACAGTTAAAGTGTAAAAGAGCTGAAGGCGGCTTATTCACCGTCTTCAGCCTCTTTTTTCAGATACGTCCAGCCCTCTTTTTGCTCGATTCGCCGGTCCTTAAGCAGACGACCCAGAGCGCGCTTAAAAGCAGCTTTACTGATATTAAACTTCTCCTTAATAATTTCGGGCGGGGAATTATCACTATACGGCATTTGGCCCCCGCGGGCCCGGAGCACCGCCAGAATATTTTCCGTGTCAGTATCCATGGCCGCTTCTTTGACAGGACGCATCGACACATTAAGCCGGCCGTCTTCTCTCAGGTAGGTAACCCGGGCCTCTAGTTCGGCGCCAACCCGGGGGCGCTCAGTCATTTCATCATTATGCAGAAAGGCAATAAACCGTTCTTTAGTAAAAAGGAAAGCCCCCTGATCGCTATAATTATATACTGAACCAACGACAGTGTCGCCGATTTTTAGGCCTTCTGCCGGCCTTGAAGCTTGCCTGAGCTCATCTTCAACCTCCATCGTAACTGCAGGGCGCCCTGATTTATCACGGTACAGCTTAACCCATATTTTCTCGCCCCGGCGCGGTAGGCCCCGTCTGCCGGCATGGGGCATAAAGACACCCCGTTCTGCCCCGATATTAACAAAGGCTCCGTCCCGTGTGGTATTAATCACTTCCACCCTGGCCACCTGCCCTTCCCGCATCTGTGGCAGGCGCATACTGGCTGTCAGCCGGCCTTTAGGGTCCTTATAAAGATAAACCTTGAGCGTCTGGCCTATGGTTACTTCTTCAGCCTGCTGCGCTTTATGGAGTAATATATCATCACTGGTATTGCCTGTACCGGCATCCAGAAATGCTCCCATTTCATTTTTGCGGACTACAGTCAGGTCAACTACATCACCGGGCTGATAATTGTGCTTACGGTTATCCATTATTACACCTAACCTTGATATACTACTTGTTTGGCATCGCCCCACAAACGCTCAAGCTTATAAAACTGACGGTCTTCATCAAGAAAAATATGAGCTACACAATTGCCGTAATCAAGAAGTACCCATCGGGCGTCACGATAGCCTTCCCGGCGCAACAGCCTGATCCCCTGTTCGCTGAGTTGTTCTTCAATGTTATCGGCAATTGCCTGGACCTGGGTGATTGAGTTAGCGCTGCAAATAACAAAATAATCAGTCACCGGTGAAATGCCGGTTAAGTCCATAATTACAATATCGCCTGCTTTTTTATCGCTGGCAGCCTTGGCCACTGATTCTGCTAAATTGTTGTCAGTTTGAATCATTCGTTAAAAAATACCTCCTGGAATCCGCTTCTATAAACTATCTTTTTCTTTCCGGATTTATTTTATTCGGACTTTGCTGGCAATTATCCTGCAAAAAAAAAGGCAAAGCGCAATAAAATACGCTTTGCTCCGGTATTTTTAATTTTTCCGGGTGGAACCGGGCCCCTCCTGGTATATCCCGCTCACTTTGGTTGTAGCAATAAACATGGTTTCAACAAGTTGTTTTGTCATTTCCTTATCAGGAATCCAATAACTCAGCCCCTCGATTGTAGCAAAATCACCAGGCAGCATTTCCGCATACAGGTCCTCGGAGTTGAAGCCTTTAAGACTATTGGCAACCTTAACCATCGTCATTGCCGACATATCGGTCTCGATATACTCGTTAAGGGTATTCACCAGAGCCGGTACTTTCAAAATAGTACCTACCTGCAGCGTTTCCTTGGCCAACGCTTTAATAAATCGCTGCTGGCGCTGCACCCGGCCGATATCCCCCAGTTCATCGCTGCGAAAACGGACATACTTCCCGGCTTTTTCACCATCAAGGTGTTGATAGCCCTGCTTAATATGAATCTCAAGGTCAGCATAAGGGTCTCTGTAATTCATGTTATGTTCAACGTAAAGGTCTACGCCGCCCAAAATGTCAATCACCTTTATAAACGCCTGCCAGTCAATAACCACATAGTAATTGATCGGCACATGCAAAAACTGCTCCACTGTGCTGCGGGCCAGTTCGGCTCCGCCATAAGCATACGCGTGATTAAGCTTGTCATAGCCTTTACGGCCCGGAATAGTAACCTTGGTATCACGGGGTAATGACAGGATATTAACCGTCCCCTGCTGGGGGTTGATACTTGCCACCATCATCGTATCTGATCGTCTGGCCAGGTCATTGGGGTTCTCATGATCTTTGTCATCCACCCCCAGGAGCAGGATGTTGACCCTGTTGCTTAATGTTTCCGGCGGCCGTTCACTCTGCTTAACTACCGGTGCTACCGGCGCACTGCGAACAATATTAAGGTAAGCATACACGGTAGCCCCGGCTAAGGCAACTACGGCAATAAGCAACAAAATGAGCAGCAGCAGAACCCTGTCCCAGCGTACCTTGCGCGACTGCCGTTGCGGTTCGCTCATGGTATCATCTCCTCTCCCGAAAGACAACACCCTTTATTTACATTGAGTTTTTTGTCTTTGTAATAGTAAAAAATTACGCCCGCCAATTGAGGCCGGATGGATAAGCATTCCCTGTTCAAGCATATAGGTAACAGACTCGTCATAAGCGGCAATCATCGCCGCATCCAAATCAGCAGCAGCCAGGCGGCGGAGCTTGTCCACGCCGGGAAAACTGCGGCCTGGTTCAATAAAATCAGCTAAATAAATTATCTTCTCCAGCTTTGATAAATTGGGCCCGCCGGTAGTGTGCAGGGCAATGGCTTTAAGAATCTGCTGGTCCGTAATCCCATATTCGGTTTGGGCCATGCAGGCTCCCAGCGGAGCATGCAGCAGCACTGGTTGACAATGTTCAACATCACTCACCACTATACCAAAAGCCGCTGCTGTTGGCAATAGGTTATTGCTGGGTATTGCCCGGCCGCAATCATGAAGTAATCCGGCCAGTTTGGCTTTATCTATATCGGCGCCGTAGCGGGCCGCCAAATCGCTCGCAGTTTCGCTTACACCAAGGGAGTGGTGAAATCGCTTTGCTGATAAATTTTGCGACAGTTTTTCGGTAAGCTGGCTAAGATCCAGCATCTTACATCACCTGCTCTTTACTACTAAAATTCGTCAATTTATGAGGATATCCTTTTTTATATAAAATAAAAAACCTCCTAAAGCTAGGAGGTGAGTACATCAAAAACATGTATGATTTACACGCTCAACGCCACTGGGATTAATCCTGGCGCGGCTTAGCTTCATTAACGACAATCTGCCGGCCTGCAATTTGCGAGCCATTCATGGCCTCAACCATTTTTTCGGCGTCAGCGTCCTCAACCTCCACAAAACCGAAACCACGGGAACGGCCTGTTTCTTTGTCTGTAATGATCCGGCTTGATATCACAGAACCATGCGGGCTAAATGCATCCGCAAGCGCGGTGTCTGTAGTATTCCAGGGCAGGTTACCGACATAGAGTGTTTTTGCCATAGGGAATCACCTCCGTTACATCAGGATACTAACCAAAACAAGTTTTACGTTAACATTATCTGCAAAAACAGAAGATTTATGCTTCCCCCGGCTTGCCTTTATTTGGTACTTACCGGTATAAGCCTTCTTTATAAATATAGTCTTCCACGCTTTCCGGTACAATATATTTGATAGAACGGCCCTTTTTTACCCGTTCTCTAATATCAGTGGAAGAGATCTCCAGCTCCGGCGTGGCCAGTCGCTGAATACTGTGCCGCCCCTTGGTACCGAATTGTTTGATTACCTGATCAATATAGCTGATAGAGCCTGGCCGAGTAGCGGCCACAAAAAAACACAATTCCAGCAACTCGTCAATATTCTGCCAGCTGGGTAAGTCTTTAACCGCATCGGCGCCGGTAATGAAATAAAGCTCTGTGCTGGCACCATAACAGTCAATTAAGGCCCTGACCGTATCTACCGTATAGGAGGGACCGGAGCGCTCAAGTTCAAGGGCGGACACTAGAAAATAAGGGTTGGAATAAGTGGCCAGTATTGTCATAATATAGCGGTGAATGGCCGGTGTAACCAGGGACTGCAGTTTATGCGGCGGGTTACTGGCCGGAATAAATAAGACTTTATCCAGATTGTATTCAATCCGGACAGCTTCGGCTGTGACTAAATGACCGATGTGAATGGGGTCAAATGTCCCGCCCATAATACCAACTTTAGCTTTTGCCTGTGCCATATTGATCTGCCTTTCAATAATATCCAAAATATTCCATAACTTTTCTACTATTATAACAAATGCCTCTTAATAGGAAACGCCGCCTCAGGGTGTTGACAATAAACTTGCAGTGAACCACACAAAAAGGCAAGCACCAGCAATGATAACCGCTGCCCGGGCATAGTCGCCAGCATCGTGGCTGCCTTTAGGCGTGCGCAAATAGTTCCTGACAGCAAAGCAATAACCTGTTATCAGTTTCATTTTACTCAGCATGGCAGATATGACTACCTGATTTGCCCGGAGCCGTTTACCAAATATTTAATACTGGTCAGCTCACGCAGGCCCATCGGCCCCCTGGCATGAAGCTTTTGGGTGCTGATACCGATTTCAGCGCCAAAGCCAAACTCAAAGCCATCGGTAAAACGGGTTGAGGCATTAACATAAACCGCAGCAGCATCAACTTCCTGTTGAAAGCGCCTGGCATTATTGTACTCGCTAGTGACAATGGCTTCAGAATGGCGGGTACTATAGGCCGCAATATGCGCAAGCGCAGTATCAAAATCGTCTACCACTCTAATGGCCAGAATCAAATCCAGGAACTCGGCCGCCCAGTCTTCCTGGCTCGCCGGCCTGACGGACTGATGATATTTCATAGCCTCAGGACAGCCCCGCAGCTCAACACCGGCCTGATGATAGCGCTCTAACAGAGCCGGCAGGAATGCAGCCGCAATCCTCTTATGTACCAGCAAAGTCTCCATTGCATTGCACACACCAGGGCGGGACACTTTAGCATTGAAGGCGATATCTCCGGCCATCACGAGATCAGCACTGGCGTCTACAAAGGTATGGCAAACGCCTGTACCGGTCTCAATCACCGGCACGGTGCTGTTCTCAACAACAGTCTTGATAAGGCCGGCCCCGCCCCGGGGGATAATTACATCCAGATACTGATTCAGCTTCAACATAGCCGTAACGGCCTGCCGGTCTGTTGTTTCAACAAGCTGGATGGCTGCTGCCGGTATACCGGCAGCAGCCGCCGCCCTGGCAATAACCGCCGTAACCGCCGTATTAGAGGCGATGGCCTCCGAACCGCCGCGCAAGATTACAGCATTACCAGCTTTGAGGCACAAGCCGGCGGCATCAACAGTAACATTGGGCCGTGCTTCATAGATAATACCAATAACACCCAGCGGCACATGTACTTTCGTAATGGCAAGACCATTAGGACGAATCCAGCCGGCTGCAGCCTCGCCAACAGGGTCAGGCAGCATTGCAATCTGCCGTAACCCGGCAGCCATGGATGCAATCCTGGCCTCATTTAACAGCAGCCGGTCAATCAGTGGCTTAGCCATTCCATTAGCCGCAGCCCGCTCAACATCGGTAGCATTAGCGGCCATAATTTCAGCCTGCTCCTGTTCCAAAGCATCAGCCATAGCCAGCAAAGCCTTGTCCTTAACAGCGGTTGACAGCGTAGCCAGCCGGCGTGCGGCCTGCCTGGCGGCCGCGCCTTTGCCGGCAAGTTCAGTTATGCAGTCCATACTCCCCTCTCCTCTCCTACACTAAAAGTACCAGATTGTCGCGATGCACAACCTCATCATAAGGCTTAGAGCCTAATATATTGCTGATTTCAGGGGTATGGGCCCCCATGATTTTCTGTATATCTTCCGCACTGTAGTTAGTGATGCCGCGGGCCATCTCCCGGCCGGCAGCATTTTTTATACTAATCGTATTGCCTAATTCAAAGTTCCCCTCAACTGCAGTTATCCCGGCCGCTAACAGACTGGAACCGCCATTCAAGAGAGCTTGTTCACAGCCCTTGTCTACGGTTACCCGGCCACTCACGCTCACGCCAAAAGCCAGCCAGCGTTTCCTGATTTGCAGGCGGTTTTCTTTGGAGACAAAAACGGTGCCTACTTTACGCCCCTGCAATACATCCCGTACCACACCATCCCGGCCGCCGGAAGCAATCACCATGGCCACGCCGGAATTGACAGCAATTTTTGCCGCCTGAATTTTGGTATACATACCGCCTGTTCCCCGCAGGGTACCCGGGCCTCCGGCTAAAGCTTCGATCTCCGGGGTGATATCGGTAATCTCACTAAGCAGTACGGCTTCCGGATCAGTCTGAGGATTAGCCGTATAGACACCCTCCACATCAGATAAAATGATGAGCAGGTCAGCATCAATGATGCTGGCGACCATTGCTGACAGGGTGTCATTATCACCAATTTTCAGTTCATCAATAGCCACAGCATCATTTTCATTAACAATGGGAATGACGCCCTGGTTCAGGAGCGCCATGAGTGTATTGCGGGAGTTGGTATAGCGCTTGCGGTTAACAGAGTCAGCCCGGGTCAGTAACACCTGGGCAACAATCTGGCCATATTCGCCAAACAATTTTTCATAAATATGGAGCAGGATTCCCTGACCAACCGCAGCAGCAGCCTGTTTTTCCGGAATTGTTTTTGGCTTGTCTTTCAGCCCCAGTCGATCTATCCCCGCACCAACAGCACCGGAGGTAACCAGAATAATCTGTTTTCCCTGATTGGCCAGATCCGATAATTCACGGACCAGCTTTTCTATTCGCAAAAGATTAAGTTTGCCGGTGGCGTGAGTTAAGGTGCTGGTACCAACCTTAACCACTATGCGGTTCGCATTGCCCAAATTTTCTCTGGTAAGCATAATGATGACTCCCCCATAGTTCACGGCAGTTCGATCTTAGACTTTTCCTCATTTTTCTTATATAGTAAGCCGTTGCGGCCAATTACCTGGACCAGTTCGGCACCAGTGGCTCCGGCCAGGGCGGTAATGGCTGTTTTCGGTTCTTCCGGGCTGTTCTGCAATACCCGGACCTTAATAAGCTCACGGGCAGCCAGCACCTGTACGGTACTCTCAATGACGGAAGCCGGTACACCGCCTTTGCCAATCTGAACAACAGGTTCAAGCGTGCTCCCAAGGGCTTTTAAAAAGCGCTTTTGCTTACCTGTTAGTGTAGTTTCCTTTGCTAGCAAAATCTTTCCTCCTATGGCCTAAATTCAAATTCCATATCATGAATCCGTACAGTATCCCCTTCCTGAATGCCGCGGGTCCTCAGTTCGGCATCAATTCCCAGTTTGCGCCAGATCGACTGAAACCGGCGCAACCCTTCTTCATCGCCAAAACGGGTCATCGCCACCAGCTTTTCAATTCCTTCGCCCTCGACAACAAAGGCACCGTCAACATCCCGTTTAACAGCAAATGCCTCTTCCGGCCTGGCCTCGTATACCTTGGCGGCCTCAATTTCCGCCGGTTCTTCCACATACTCCGCCAAAAGCTGTACGGCTCGCTGCATCAAGGCAGTTAAGCCGTCACCGGTTGCCGCTGAAACAGGGTAGATTTCATGACCTAAGCCAGTCATATATTCTGCCACCCGCTGATAGTTGGCCTGGGCCTCAGGCAAATCCATTTTATTGGCGGCAATGATTTGGGGGCGCTTAAACAACCGTTCATTATATAATTTGAGCTCATTATTAATTTTATGAAAATCATCAATCGGGTCACGGCCTTCCAGACCGGAGACATCAAGTACATGAATAAGAACTTTGGTACGTTCCACATGGCGGAGGAAATCATGCCCAAGCCCTACGCCCTCATGGGCTCCCTCAATGAGCCCGGGAATGTCAGCCAGCACAAAATTCTGTCCTGCGGCAATACTAACAACCCCCAGAACCGGCGATAAGGTAGTGAAGTGATAGGCGGCAATTTCGGGTTTAGCTGCCGATACCATAGATAAAATACTTGACTTGCCTACACTGGGATAGCCCAGCAGGCCAACATCGGCCAGCAGCTTCAGTTCCAGCAGTAGCGAGCGCTCTTCACCCGGTTCGCCTAATTCGGCGAAAGTAGGAGCCCTGTTGACACTGTTAACAAAGCGGGCATTGCCGCGGCCACCCCGGCCGCCTTTAGCCACCACGACTGTCTGCCCCGGCTCGGTAATATCACCAAGCACCTGACCGGTGGCTTCATCTTTGATAAGGGTTCCTGGCGGCACCTTAATCAGCAGGTCTTCCGCGCCCCGGCCATGCATATTGCTGGTTTGCCCGTGGGCGCCGCTATTGGCTTTAAACTGCCGTTTATAACGGAAATCAATCAGGGTATTGAGACTGGCATCACCAATTAAGACAACATTGGCCCCCCGGCCGCCGTCCCCCCCGCTTGGTCCGCCTTTGGGAACATATTTCTCCCGGCGGAAGCCGGACATGCCATTGCCGCCGCTGCCGGCTTTTATGGTTATTTTAGCTCTGTCGATAAACATAGAAAATCCCCTTGCGTTTTATAAGTAATATGCGCTGCCGCGCCGTTTTTTACCCCAGCAAATTATAAAAATTCAAAGCTATGATCTACGGGCTAGAGAAAATCTTTTACCCTAAAGGACCCAGGCGGCTGCTACCGGCAACCTGAGGGATTGGCAGAAGCCAAGTTTTTCTGACCAGTGGCCTGTTAACTAGTAAGCTGTTGGCTAGCTAAGGTCAAAGGTGTTTATTTTGATAAGCAGCCAGCACATTTGATATCATTTCAGGATCATGCGCAAGTTTTTCTATATATTGTATTGCTTTCTCACCACGTCCCAATTGAATCATCGCGTGAATAACCTGCAGGTGGTTTAAGAAATCATGACGCTGAATACGGAGCAGCTTGACTAGGTCAGTACATGTCATTACTTCAGAGCAGCTTGTGTTTGTCATACAATCATCCTTCCGGTATACTGCAGAATGATATGTCTTTCGCCCCGGCCAGCCAAAATACCTGTCGGCTTTCGACAGGTCGGGCAAAAATTAGAAAAACTTGGCTTCTGCCAAGTCCTTTAGGCCGCCGGCACAAGCCGCCTGTGCCCTTTAAAGTAAAGATTTTTTTATCCCGCCGCAAATCATAACATTGAACTTTGTAAATTCTGATAGGGTTAGAAAAACCTGCGGCTTTGTGGGCCGCAGGCATTTCATTAGATAGCTTCTTCAGCTGCAGGATACACACTTACTTGCCGGTCATAACGACCTCTGCGCTCGAAAGCGACTTTGCCGGGAACTTTGGCAAATAAAGTATCGTCTTTGCCAATGCCGACATTGTTACCTGGATGGAAATGAGTACCACGCTGGCGTACCAGAATACTGCCTGCAGTAACCACTTCGCCGGCGTGACGTTTAACGCCCAGGCGTTTAGCCTCACTGTCACGGCCATTACGGGTGCTACCCACGCCTTTTTTATGTGCAAATAACTGTAAGTCAAAAGAATGCAGTTTAAATTTTTCCATGTTGCTTTCACCTCCTGTGCTCAATAATCCGCACACGCTTAGGATATAGTCTGGCAATTTCAGTTAAACCGAGCAGCATGGTTTCAAAGACTGCCGTCGTAAGACTATCAGGCTGGCTGATAAGCTCAACCATAAGCCCGCTGCGGTCCTGCACCAGGTCAATTTCCCGCCGCAAGTGGCGTTCAATTCCCATGACGGCGGACTGAGTAAGAGCAGATACGCCTGCACAAACAATGTCCTGACCAGGCGGGGCGGCGTAGGCATGTCCGTTTACCATAAACCCGGTAATTGCCTGCTTGTTATCACGAATTAATGTAACCGTAATCATTATTGGACCTTAAGCAAAAATCTTGTCAATGCGGACTTTTGTAAAAGGCTGGCGATGACCCTGACGGCGGCGATAATTGGATTTTGCTTTGTATTTAAAAACCAAAATCTTCTTACCCTTGCCATGAGACACTACTTCAGCAGTAACTTTAGCATCACTTATCAGCGGTTTGCCGATAACAACCTCACCGTCTTTGACTACAGTCAGAACACGGTCAAAATCAACAGTCTGGCCTTCAGCCACGTCAATTTTTTCGATACTAAGAACATCGCCTTCAGTAACACGGTATTGTTTACCGCCTGTTTCAATAATAGCGTACATAATATTGCACCTCCCCTGCCTAGGACTCGCCGGATACGGTAACAAAGCACAGTTTGTTTTAAGACCTCTCCGCGCGGTTACAATAGACTTAATGCCTACATCATAAAATTTTACCATAATGGTAATAGTTTGTCAATCCGGTTTCCAAAGCAATGAAAACAACTCCGGATTCAGCGTGTGAGCAGCTTCGACAGCAAGGGCTCTGGCCGTTTCCTGCTCCAGCCTTTTCAGCTCTCCCTGCCTGTTTAAAAAATGGGCTACCTGGGGATGAACCTGAATGACCAGCCTCCCGCCCGTCCGGGGCCGTTTGTTCAGTTTTCTCAGTTCTCGTTTGATATCGATAACAACAGTGGCCGGTGATTTTATGCGGCCTCTCCCCCAACAGCACGGGCACTGGTCATAAAGCATGCCATTAATATTTTGTCTGGCCTTTTTCCGGGTCATTTCAACCAGCCCCAGGCTGGTTATTCCTAAAACATTTGATTTCGTACGGTCCTTTTTGAGTTCAAGCTCCAGCGCTGTTAATACCGCTGACCGCTGCTCGGCTTTGGCCATATCAATAAAATCAATAATAATAATACCACCAATGTCTCTTAACCTAAGCTGTCTGGCAATCTCGGCCACCGCCTCCAGGTTGGTCTGAAATACGGTTTCAGACAGATTAGTGTTGCCGATAAACTTGCCGGTATTGACATCAATAACCGTCAATGCTTCCGTATAGTCAATAACAAGATAGCCGCCGCAGGCCAGTTCTACCCGCCGGTTACGCAGGCTTTCCAGCTTCGCCTCAATATTAAAGCGGCTGAACAGGTCATTGTCCGGTCCGCTGGCCTGCTCGTACAGCCTGACACACCCAGCAAGCTCAGGTGATGTATACTTCAATAAATCAATAACCCGGGTATAGGCTTCCTGGCTGTCGATGATAAATTCCGCAATATCACTGGTCAGGTAATCGCGGACAATCCGCACGACAAGGTCAGCATCCCGGTAAATGAGCGCCGGGGCCTGAATCCGTTTAGCCCGGGCGCTCAGGCTTGACCACATATTGGTCAGATAGGCCATATCATTGACCAGTTCTTCCTGGCTTTTGCCTGCAGCCACCGTCCTGACAATGACCCCCATCCCGGCCGGTCGTATTTTTTCAGCCAGCTGCCTTAATCTTTCCCGTTCCGGTTCATCTTCAATGCGGCGTGAAATGCCAATATAATCAACAGTTGGCATAAATACGATATATCGTCCTGGCAAGGTCAGGCTGATGGTGGCCCGTGGCCCTTTTTCCCCCATCGCGTCTTTGGCGATCTGTACCAGGATGTCCTGGCCAACCGTTAAATGCCGGCAGGCAGCCTGGCGGCCGGCATCACCCATATATAAAAATGCATTTTTATCACGCCCGATATCAACAAAGGCAGCCTGCATGCCTGGTAAAACATTTTTAACTTTCCCTTTATAAATGTTGCCGACCAAATGTCCGCTGTCGCTGCGTTCCACCGCTATTTCCATAAGCTGGCTGTCTTCCAGGACCGCAACCCGGGTTTCTTCCGGCATAACATTGGCAATAATACTCTTTTTCATACCTGTTTCCTTTATCATTAATTATAGTTCAAGCGGTGATCTCTGCCCCCGTCCGTCCCAGACAAACAACCCGGTGCGGTGAATAAGCGCATTGCCGCCATCAGCAGGTAAACCATAACGACCTGTTAACACGGCCAGCACCTCAGCAGGCTTGACGCTGCCGCTGGGGGTAATCCTAATGGCTAGGCGTACTGTTAATGATTGATTATCTGCGGCAAGGCTGGCAGTAACCGGGCCAGCAAGAAATTCTGTAATATCAATCTCGCGACGGCCCTTGGGTGATTCTTTGATATACAGGATTTCGACTTCACTGTTGAAACTGCTGAGACTCGTCATTGCCGCCGCCAAGGTAGCCGCCGGCATTAAAGGAACCATAATATCATAGGTGGCCAGGTTAACAACTGCCATAAGGGCCGGACTGGGAGTGTGCACATACCTGGCAGCTTTAAGTTCGATCCCTGCGGGCAATTGCGCCTTAAGCCGGGCCTCAATACCGGCAACATCCGGCGCTGCCGTCAGTTCGAGATCAAGATATTCGGCCTCGCTTGTCACTCCCACCGCCAGCGCTGATGCGAAGGCCATTTTCAGGTGTGGGTTAAAGCCTTCAGAATAGGCGGCCGGCAGCCCGGCCCGGCGGACAACCCGTTCAATTGTGCCGGCAAAATCCAGATGTGACACATAGCGTATTTCATTGCCCTTAGTTATTTTTAGCCGCAGCTTTGCCATTATGCCTGCCCCCAGTCTACGACTTTAACGTCAAGATTCCGGCAAACGCCGCAGGCACCGCACTCTTTATGACGGCAGTCAGGTGTAAAAGCCCCCTGCTGCGCAGCCTGCCATTCCCGTACCAGAAAAGACTTGTCCACGCCTGATGATAAATGTTCCCAGGGCAGAGCCTCATCTATATCCCGGTTACGACTGGCATAAGCTGCAGGATCAACATTCTCAGCGGCAAAAGCGTCCATCCATATATTATATCTAAAATGGTCAGACCAACCGTCAAACTTTACGCCATTCTGCCACGCCCGGAGGAGCACCTTGCCCAGTCGGCGGTCACCTCGGGAAAATACCCCCTCCAGAAAACTGGTGCGGGCATCATGCCAGCTAAGCGAGAGGCTGCGGTCTTTAATAAGGGACCGTAAAAGCCTTTGTTTGCGTTCGATTTCCTCAACAGAATTCTGGCCAAACCACTGAAAAGCAGTATGCGGCTTAGGCACAAACGAGGATACACTGACAGTGACTTTTGCCCCCCTGCGGCCTTTTATCTGTTTATAAAGATCGGCAACCTGCTGGGCCAAGGCGGCAATACCGGCTATATCCTCATCCGTTTCCGTCGGCAGGCCGATCATAAAATAGAGTTTAATTGTTGACCAGCCTGCTCTAAAAGCAGCGCTTACCGCCTCGATAAGGTCGGCCTCAGTAACCCCTTTATTAATTACATCCCGCAGCCGCTGCGTCCCGGCCTCAGGTGCAAAAGTCAAACCGCTTTTCCTTACCTGTTGTACCTGATTGGCCAAATCAATAGAAAAGCTGTCAATCCTGAGAGACGGCAGCGACACACTTACTCCCTGCGGTTTAAAGCGGGTGGTAAGGCGGTTAATCAGAGGGCTCAGACATGAATAATCAGCTGAACTTAAAGATACCAGGGATATCTCATTATAACCGGTGTTATCGATAAGCGCCTGGACGTAGCCTAACAGTGTTTCTATGTTACGCTCCCGTACAGGCCGATAGAGTACACCGGCCTGACAAAAACGGCAGCCGCGGGTACAGCCCCGGAATAACTCCAGCATGATACGGTCATGAACAATTTCAATAAACGGAACAATGGGCTTGGTCGCAAACATCACTTGATCAAGATCAGGGATTACACGTTTGCTAATGGTCTGTTTAGCTTCGGGAATATCTGTACAGATACCGGCCCACCGGCCGGCGGCATCATATTCTGCCTCATAAAAACCCGGCACATAAACACCCTGTAATTCGGCAAGCTGTCGTAAAATACCTGCTTTACCATTTAATTTCCCAGATAATTTCCAATCGGCAATGGCCGCCGCAACCTCGCTGATAACCTCTTCCGCTTCGCCCAGAATGAAGAAGTCTACAAAGTCGGTCATAGGCTCCGCATTAAAAGCACAGGGTCCGCCGCAGGCCACCAGGGGCTGTGTTGCCTCACGTTCAGCCGCTAACAGGGGGATACCGGCTAAATCGAGCATATTAAGCACATTACTATAGCTTAGTTCATACTGTAAAGAAAAACCGATAATATCACACTCAGCTACGGGCCGCTTTGTTTCCAGTGTATATAACCGAATACCGGCATTTCTCATCTCGGCTTCCAGATCTACCCAGGGAGCGTAGGTACGTTCGGCAAACGTGTCTGCACGTTGATTAAGGATCTGATATAATATTTTTAGCCCCAGATTAGACATGCCGACTTCATATACATCAGGCATAGCCAGAACAAAGTTTACCATAGCCGGCTTGAGGTCTTTAACCACACTATTCCATTCATAACCGGTATAACGGGCTGGTTTCATTACCTTGCTCAGAATAGCAGGACTGACAGGATCTAAGAAATGCATATGTACCTCCAAATGAATAGCTATAAAAAATATTATGTATTTTTCCAGGGGAAATATCAAGCTTTATTTATAAAATCATTTACTTTTCCCTTAATTCCCCGCTCCAGCAGCTTTTCCCACACCTCAGTCTCGGTAAGAGCTCCGCTCAGATGGAAATTGCGATCAACAATATGGATCACATAATATTGTTCTGGGCCTAACAGCCGGATAACGTCACTCACGGCAGTATTCTCCATCGCTGTAAGGTGGCTGGTTGGCATAACGCCACGACTTGACAGTTCTGCTTTTTTGCCGGCCAGAATCCTCATGCCCCGCAGCCCGGCCAGGTTGTTTTCGGCCCGGGCGGTAATAAATAGAAAACCTGCTGCTATCAGCATTGTCAGGTTGATAATGCCTTGCAGCCAGTATTCGAGCCCGGCCAATAGTATCAGTAAGCAGCCAATGATATGGCTGATAGTGACAACAATTGCCGTAGACTCACGATAATCACGGCGCCGGGACAGCAGGGCCCGTAAAATTCTCCCCCCGTCCAGCGGCAAAGCCGGCAGCAGATTAAACAGAGCCAGGGTAAGATTTACTTCACCATAGAAACGTACTACCTCCTGCCAGGCACCGGCTTCATTCAATCGGGCATAACATAAAGCCGCCAGAACCAGGCTTGCCATCGGTCCGGCGGCTGCGATCATTATTTCACTGGCCGCGCCGGCATCAGCCAGGCGCTCAACCCGTGCCATTGCGCCAAAAGGCAGCAATTCGACCTGCTTAACCTTGTAGCCTAAACCGCCGGCCATTAGCATATGGGCAAGTTCGTGCAATAATACCGCACTGAACACCAGCAGTATTTTGCCACCAAGACCGGCAGCCGTAAACAAAGCAAGCAATACTAAAAACCAATTGTTAAAAATAATCTCGACCCCTGCCACTTTACCGGCCCGCATATTTCACATCCTTTATTTCACAGTTTCACCTTTTATTCTGGGGAGAGGATCAATGGCCTTGCCGTTTTCTCTCAGCTCAAAATATAGTACAGGCGCAGCTGCACCTGTTTTGCCAACCCGTCCGACTACCTGTCCCTGACTTACCAAATCGCCATCTTTCACTAAAACATCGGCTAAATGCCCGTAAAAGGTCTCAACCTCCTGTCCATGGTCGATGATTAATATCTTGCCAAACTGAGTACTATCTGTAACTATCTTGACCCTGCCGGCGGCGGCAGCATGCACACTGCTCCCGGCCGGAGCAGCAATATCAATGCCTTCCCGTAAAAGATCCTTCTGCAGCTCTGGATTTGTTTGCCAGCCATACCCGCTCATCACCTGACCGTCCACAGGTTTCGTCATATACATTAAAGGGTCGGCCGGCCGGGAAACAGTGGCCTGGACTTGTTTAAGCACCGGAATTTCTGAAAGTTGAATGGCATTGGGCCAATAGGAATTAATATAATCTATTGTTTTCACCGAATAGTAAACAAAATCAGTCTGTGTTGTCAGCAATTTCCGCACAGCACCTGTGACTTCCTGTCCAATCCGGGTGTCTGACACATGCGCACCATAAATCATGACAAACAGCGCCAAAGCGGCAACAGTCTTTTTTAGCCAGGTATAATCAGGTGTGTCTTCATAATATAATTGCCAGTTTTTTTCATTATTGCGGCTCCGCCGGCTGAGTTGCCAGCGGTTTTTCAAACGGTTCCACAGCCTTGTCGTCATGTTAAGCCCTCCATAAACACCGGCTAAAGTATCTTATGGAATATATATGATAAAACTGCAGATTTATAACTATTTATAACTATATGTAATCCAATAAAAGCAATAAAAAAAGTAAAGCGAGCCCTCGGCTCGCTGCAGTCAAAACAAAATCTTTTGCCTTCGCATATGAATATTTAACAATATGCCGATACTGACCAGATTAGTCGTCAGTGAGCTTACACCATAGCTCATGAGTGGCAGCGGAATGCCGGTAACAGGCATAATACCTGCTGTCATACCCACATTAACCAGGAGATGGAAAGCCAGCATCGATGTAATACCTGTTGCTACAAGCATACCAAAATTATCCCGGGCAGCCCCGGCAATTTTTATCCCCCGATAAAGTAAAATAAAATAAAACAGCAAAATCAGGGTTGCGCCGACAAAACCCAGTTCCTCGCCAATAACTGCAAAAATAAAATCGGTATGGTTTTCCGGCAGGAAGTTTAGCTGGCTCTGAGTGCCATTAAACAGGCCTTTACCAAACAACATACCGGAACCAATGGCAATCTTGGACTGGATGATATGGTAGCCGGACCCCAAGGGGTCAACATTCGGATCAATAAATACGGTTAAGCGCTTTTTTTGATAATCTTTTAAAAAGTGCCAGAAAACTGGCAGGAACGCAAGACCAGCGCCGATAATTGACAGTAAATGGCGGGTACTTATACCAGCCACAAAAATCATGCCAAATAATATTGCCAAAAATACCAGCGAAGTTCCCAAATCCGGCTGTTTTAACACCAGGAAAAAGGGTATCCCGACAAAAATAAACACCGGGATAATCTCTTTAAAGCTGTTAAGCCGGCCTGTACGTTTGTCCAGGACCTGCGCCAGGGCAATAATCATAATCAATTTAGAGAACTCTGACGGCTGCAGACTAATCGGGCCAATCTGAATCCAGCGTTGAGCCCCCAGAGCTGATTGGCCGACAAACATAACCGCCAGCAGCATGATCAGGTTGAAGATATAAAGAAAGCCGGCAAATTTCTCTAGTGACCGATAATCAAAATTGAGTATGAAAAAAATTATAATAATACTCGCCAAAGCGAACAGCCCCTGGCGTTCAACATACCAATAGCGGTCCTCGCTCGGTCCGTTAATGTGAGTAGCACTGCCAATAATAACCAGACTAATAAGGACCAGGAGGACTGTAACACCAATAAGTATAAAGTCCAGGTTCCGCAACAGGCGCTGGTTAAGCATACAGACCATCCTTCTCTCTAAACAATGTCTTATATATTATAATAGTATTTCCCGCCTGCGTCCAGTATTGCGGACCTAAAGAAAAAAGCAGAGTACTTTTGTTCTACTCTGCTTTCATAAATTTACTCGCCTGCCATGGTCCCCCGCTTCATGCGATTGACCGGAATATTAGCTACCAGAGCCACCTGTGTATTGGTCTTGGTCAGGCTGATTTCCATATCGGTTTCATTGATATCCATATAGTTTGAAATTACTTTTATCATGTCATCTTTAATGGCTTCCATAAACTGCGGCGATACATTGACACGATCATGTACCAGCACAAATCTGAGCCGTTCTTTGGCAATGTCTTTCGATCCCTGAGGCTCTCTGCCAAACAGTTTTTGTATAAGCTCAAACACCTTTGTTCCCCTCCCTGACACTATTTAAAACCCTAACACTTTTCTAAACTTACCCCACAAGCTGTCATTAACCTCAAACGACATAAGCGGCACGTTTTCCCCCATCAGCCGCCGGATGATATTGCGGTAAGCAATACCGGCCAGGGCTGTCGTATTGGCGATTGCCGGTTCACCCCGGTTGGTCGAAATAACAATATACTCGTCTTCCGGAATTACCCCCAGTAAATCAACAGCCAGGATTTCAATAATATCATCAATATCCATCATATCGCCTTTTTTAACCATCAGGGGCCGAATGCGGTTAACAATCAGCTTGGGATTATGTTTGCCTGCAGATTCCAGCAAACCAATAATTCGGTCTGCATCCCGGACGGCAGATACTTCCGGTGTGGTAACGATAATAGCCCGGTCAGCGCCGGCAATGGCATTTTTAAAGCCCTGCTCTATACCGGCCGGGCAATCGATGATAACATAATCGAATTCCTGGGCCAGTTCCTTGCAAAGCTGCTGCATTTGATCGGGCGTTACGGCATTTTTGTCCCTGGTCTGAGCCGCCGGCAGCAGATAGAGCGTTTCATACCGCTTGTCCCTGATCAGTGCCTGCTTTAAACGGCAGTTGCCGTCTGTTACATCCACTAAATCATACACAATTCTGTTCTCAAGCCCCATGACTACATCAAGGTTACGCAGACCAATATCGGCATCTACCAGGACCACCTTTTTGGCCTGCAGGGCAAAACCAGTGCCAAGATTGGCTGTTGTCGTTGTTTTGCCTACGCCACCCTTGCCTGATGTAATAACAATTACTTCCCCCATCTATGTACCTCCCTAAACTTATCAAAGACAGTTTACACTTCCTTTGACGCTAAATTCACCTTATCGGCCGGTTCAATAACAACGATACCTCTAACTATGCGCGCAGTCTCCCTGCAGGTGGGGTTGTCCTCATTATCGGGAGCTCTGGCAATCATGCCCGCGATCCTTAGCTGGCCTGCAATCAGTTTGTCAGCAGTAATTGTCGCCAGTTGATCACCGTTGGCGCCGGCATGAGCCACCCCCCGGCAGGTTCCGGTAACCGTAATACTGCCACCGGCAATGATCTCCGCCCCGGGATTTACATCCCCCATAATAATAACCGACCCGCTAAATACGATCCGCTGTCCGCCGCGCAGCATTCTTGACACTATCAAAGTTTTTCCGCCCTCAGGCTCCTGACGGTATTCCACAGGGATTTCACCGTCCGGGCTGCCGGCCCCGGTTGCCAAAGTGTCCTCTGTCAAATTCGGCGGTATCGTCTGATCCTCCAAAGCCAGTCCATAATCTGCCAACAGACTGATAAGCTGCCGCCGTTCATCCCCGGTCAACGAATTCGATCCAGCTACCACTTTTACACCGGCGTTGCCTGTAAAAAAATGAGCGGCTGATTCCAACTTCTCTTTCAGCTGTTCCAAAAGAGAGGTAAAATCGACGGATTCGTTGATTACCAGTTCAAGACCGCCCTTATTTCCTTTAAATACTATATCCTCCCGCATACCTACTCCCTAAATTTTACCATATGTTATTATCTATATGTCAACTAAAATTCGCCTTAATTAACAAATTTCCTGCAGACAATTAATCAGCGCCAGTTAAAATTACCACCAGGAAGAGATCTAACCCATAACCAGGAATATAGTAACTTTAGTTTTTCTCTAGGGGGTTAATCCATGCTTAGTTGTTTGGCAAAAATAACTGCCTGGCTGAGCCAGCGCATGTTTTTGATTGTCTTATCGGCCTTGTTCTTTGGTTTTCTCGCTCCACTCTCCGACTCTGCTATTCTCCGGACAGTGGTAATTGGCGCTTTCGCCTATATGACATTTGTTACCGCCCTTGACATCAGCTTTAAAGAGTTCCTGCAGGTACTTAAAAAGCCGCTTATTCCCATATGGATATTAATATTAATCCATATTATCTCCCCCTTCATTGCCTGGCTGGCCGGGCTTAGCCTGTTCGCCGGCAATCATAATGTGCAGTTGGGCTATTTAATTGGTGCCTCTACCCCGATCGGCGTAACCTCAGTTATCTGGACGGCACTGACCCAGGGTAATGTATCGATTGCACTGGTTGCCGTAACGCTTGACACCCTCATTGTACCTGTAATGCTGCCCTTTTTCTGTAAAATCGTTATTGGGCAGGTGCTGCAAATTGACTATATGCAAATGATGTTCCAGCTGCTGCTCATGGTAACCGTACCCAGCCTATTAGGCATGGCACTGCATGATTATAGCAGCACAATACTTACTCCCGCTATTAGAATCGTTGCCGGTTTTATCGCTAAAATTGCCTTTTTTGCAGTAATTTTTATCAATGCAGCGATCGTCGGTCCCAGCATTAGCTGGGACCTCTCCACCCTGAAGATAGTTTTAGTTACTATGCTGTTGGTAGCCGCCGGCTATGTTACCGGTTTCCTGGGTTCCTATGTGTTCGGTGACAGATCTAAAGCAACAGCCTTAGCCATGATTTATTGCGTGGGCTTGCGCAATATAAGCTTTGGCCTGGTTTTAGCCCTGACCTTTTTTCCCCCGCCGGTTGCGGTGCCAATCACAATGTTTATCTTGTATCAACAGCCCTTTGCCGCAGTCATTCCTTATCTGTTTCAGAAATTTACCCCTAATAAACATCTGGCCTGACGGCACACTCCTAGGCCGGACTTCCGGCTCGTAAAAATATAACAGGATCAGGCATTGCAATGCCTGATCCTGTTATATTGCCGGGAGTTCGGCCTGACGCAACACAAACAAAAGCACATTATAACGCAGTCTGGGGCCGGTGGATTTTTGCTGCTTCAGAGACCGTCTGGTTAATATTAAAAGCGGCTTCCATAATCTTTTTCGCGATCGGCGCAGCCGATGAGGAACCGAATCCACCCTGCTCAACAATAACAGCCACAGCCACGCGCGGATCCTCATAGGGTCCATAAGCGACAAACCAGCCGTGATCATGGCCATGCGAATTCTCCGACGTTCCTGTCTTACCGGCTATGGCAATAGGGAAATCACCAAAATAAGCCGCAGCTGTACCGCCTTCCTGGGCAACCTCCCGCAGTGATTCTCGAATAAGAGTTAGTGTATTGTCGGAAATAGTCACTTGCCCAACCTCTTCCGGGCCAAAGGTTGTAAGGGTCTCACCGCTGGTACTGGTAATCTTACTCACCAGGTTAGGCCGGTAACGATGGCCGCCATTGGCAATCTCGCCGATAACCACAGCCATTTGCAGCGGTGTTGTCAATTGAAACCCCTGACCAATCGCAGCATCAAAAGTCTCAGATAAATACCAGTCTTCACCATATACTTTTTGCTTATAGCGTTGGTTAGCTACCAAGCCCTCCGACTCGCCGGGGAGGTTGATGCCTGTAACCGCTCCCAGCCCAAACATACGGGCATACTTCTCCAGGTTGTCAATTCCCAGCCGGTTGCCCATTTCATAAAAATAGACGTTATCAGACTTAGACAATGCTTCCCGGAAATTAATCCACCCCAGAGCTTCGCCCATAGCATTCCCCTTGGGGATAAGCCAGTGTCTACCGGTATCCAGGATTTTCTCCTGCGGTGTTACCTTCCCCAGTTCCAGCGCCGCCGTACCGGTAATTATTTTAAAGGTAGATCCTGGTGGATATTCGCCTGAGATTGCTTTATTATCCATCGGGTGGTAGGGGTTGTCGTTGAGCAGCTTCCAGTCTTTCTCGGAGATACCGCCATTAAACAGATTAGGATTAAAACTAGGCCGGCTAACCATCGCCAAAATTTCGCCGTTCTTAGGATTTATCACTACCGCTGCCGCCGCTTGGGCTTTGTTAAACTCAGTTTTCGTCTGCAGATGCATAAGCTGCTCATCAATCGCTGTTTCTGCTGCTTTTTGCACCCGGTAATCAATTGTCAACACCAGATTATGCCCGGGCAGCGGATCTTTTTTGCCAAGAACCTGTACCGGCCGGCCGCTAACATCAACCTCGACCTGATTGCCGCCGTCTGTACCGCGAATTTCTTTGTCATAAACCCTTTCCAGACCAAATTTACCAACAATGTCGCCGGCTTTATAGCCATCAGCTTTACGATTTTCCAGCTCTGTTTCATTAATCTCGCTGACATAACCAAAAATATGGGCGGCGAGCTCATTATAAACATAATTTCGGAGCGGCTGAATTTCAATAACCACACCTGGCAATTCCGCCCTGCGCTCCTCAATCTTGGTAACAATATCCGGGCCGAGATCGGTCTTAATACGAACAGGTTCAAAGGAACCGGATTGCTGCGCTACTTTGGCTTTAATTTCGCGGACGTTCATGTTCAGAATCCCGGCTAATTTATCCAGGACCGCATCAGGCACAGGACCACTAATCGACAGTAAGGAGACTGTAAACCCCGGACGGTTGGATACTAACATAACTCCGTTCCGGTCATAAAAAACGCCGCGTGGGGCCATGATAGGAATGAGCCTGATTCGATTGCCGTCGGCCAGCCGCTCATAATACTGTCCCTGTGCCATTTGCAGATAGCCCAGGCGGCCCACTAAGGCAATAAATATAAAAATCATGACAAAACCCAGAATTTCAATCCTGCCATTTACTCGCTTAGTAAGCATAACGACCTCTTTCTCAAAAATGACCTGTAAACCAATAAGATTCTGACCGCGCTCGCTTGGAGTACCCCCTATGGGAATGGGCATCTGTAGTCTTTAATGGCTGGTATGCAGCTAATTAAAACTGGCTGCGGTTGCCGAAAGTCATCCGGTAAATTAATCTGTGAACAGGAATACAAAACAAGATATTATAACCGATGGACGGCAGGACCTGATTCATGAAAACAGCGGCAGGTTCAACCTTATATCCCAGTATAAAAAGCAGCGCTTGCATAAATGCGCTGTTAAAGAGAGTAGCTATAATAACTGCTAATACAGGCAATAAAATACTTTCTTTAAACACCTTGCGTTCAGCTAAACCGGCAGTATAGCCTGTGGCCATCTTGGCTAGCGTGTTGAGACCAAAAACATTACCGGAAGCAAAATCCTGCATCAAGCCGGCAAAAAATGCCACACCGACAGCACGCTCCCGTCCGGCCAGCAAACCGGCAGACATAGTGATAATTAAAATGATGTCCGGTTTAACACCTTGAGTAAAGATAAGTGGCAGCAAGACAGCCTGAACGGCGACCGTGCCAATCAATAATACAGCCCAGGCCAGTGTTGTCTTCATTGCGCTGTCCCTTTCGCCGGCCCCGGCTGGCCAGAGGTCTGGCTCCCGGGTATAGCCGGCGCTGTTACCGGTTGCGGCCCAGGTGCCGGTTCGCGTGAGCGTACAATGACTAATACCTCTTCTAGTCTATCAAAATCAACCGCCGGCTTCAAGACAGCATATTTTAACAATCCGCCTTCATCATTAATAATATCCACTACTTCTCCCACTAATACCCCTTTGGGATAAATGCCGCCAAAACCGGAAGTAATTACTTTATCGCTCTTAATAATATCCGCGTCCCGGGCAATATTAATCATATGCGGCGACAACGGACTAGCACTCTTGCCTTCCACAATCCCGGCTACCCGCGACTCGGGGCGCTGTACCAGGCACCCCACCGCACTGCGCGGGTCTAAAATGAGCTGCACCTTGGCAGCATTGCTGTAGACACTAATAACGCTGCCCACCAGCCCCTGAGCAGTTACCACCGGCATATCTTTGGCAATACCGTCAGCAGCGCCACGGTTAATCATAATTATGCTGGTCCAGGTACCCGGGTCTCGAGCAATAACCTGGGCAGTAACAAAATCAAATTGCGGTGCCCGGTTCTTATAATCAAGCATTGCCCGCAGCCGCGTATTCTCAGCCTGAATTTCAGTAATATTAATGCTGTTTTGGCGCAGGTTTTCAATTTCAGCCTTAAGCGTCTGGTTATCCCTGTAAACGGTCATAAGCTGACCGGTAAATGATCCGGTTTGGCGGACACCATAGCCCACTTTCATGAGGACGTATTCCACCGGCGTTAGCAGCGTGATCACAACCTGTTCCATAACAGCAAATTGATATTTCCCCTTGGCTATAGTACCGGCCAGCAAAAAGACGGTAAGTACCGCCACTACAAGGATGACCGTCTTTTTGTGAATAAATCGCACTTTCCGGACTCCTTTCTTACCTTAATATATCAAAAAAATATTATATTCCTTATCCAAGCTTTTTGGGAGTCATTAAAACGCGTTTTAATAAGTCAATACTCTCCAGGGCCCCGCCTGTACCTGCGGCCACACAGGATAAAGCATCCTCAGAGATATGTACCGGCATACCGGTTTCTTTATTAAGAAGGATATCAAGCCCTCTTAACAACGATCCGCCCCCAGTCATAACAATACCACGATCCATAATGTCCGAAGCCAGTTCGGGCGGAGTTTTTTCCAGGGTTACTTTGACGGCCTCAACAATTCCCGCTACCGGTTCGCTCAGAGCTAACTGCACTTCGCCGGCTTTAATAGTCAGGGTCTTGGGCAGCCCGGTTACCAGATCACGTCCCCGCACGTCCATCTGCTCATCGGCTCGGGGCGGAATTGCCGAACCAATCTTAATTTTTACCTCTTCGGCAGTACGTTCGCCAATCATTAGATTATAAGTGCGTTTTATATATTGAACAATTGCCTCATCCATTTCATCGCCGCCAACACGGATCGAACGGCTGGTAACGATGCCGCCGAGGGAAATTACCGCCACCTCTGTTGTACCACCGCCAATATCAACAACCATGTTGCCTGTTGGCTCATGCACCGGCAAACCGGCACCAATAGCAGCTGCCATTGGCTCTTCGATTAAATAGGCCTCCCGGGCACCGGCCTGGATAGTGGCATCAATAACTGCCCGTTTTTCAACCTCCGTAACACCGGAAGGGACCCCGACAATTACCCTGGGCCGGATAAAAGACTTTGAATCCATTGCTTTTCTGATAAAGTATTTGAGCATGGCCTGGGTTACGTCAAAATCAGCAATAACGCCGTCTTTGAGCGGTCTAATCGCCACAATATTGCCAGGAGTACGGCCAATCATCTGTTTGGCCTCTTCACCAACAGCCAGCACTTCACCCGTGTCACGCTGGATTGCCACTACCGATGGTTCACGGAGAACAATCCCCCTGCCTTTAACATGTACCAAAGTATTGGCAGTACCCAGATCTATCCCCATGTCGCGTGACAGTGAACTGAAAAAATTAAACATACAATTTTGCCCCTTTCATTACAACCTGTTTATATTATTCCCTTTTCTTTAAAACTAACATACTTGCCATCGCCGATTATTACGTGGTCAAGTACTGAAATATTAAGCAAATTGCCTGCTTCAACAAGCTGTTTAGTCAAAGTGATATCTTCCTGACTAGGGGCCGGATCACCACTCGGATGATTGTGGACTAAGATAATAGCGGCCGCACTATAGATAATAGCCTCCCGGAATAGCTCCCGCGGATGAACAATAGAAGCATTTAAACTGCCCACCGAAATGATTGCCCGGGCAATAACATGATTTTTGGTCGATAACAGCAAGGCCATAAAATGCTCTTTCGTCTGATACCGCAGTTCTCCCATCATTAAACCGGCAGCATCTTTAGGACTTTTAATGACCGGCCGTTCACCGGGCTCTTTATAACTTAATCTACGCCCAAGTTCAATGCCGGCTACTACAGTAACGGCTTTAACCAGGCCTATACCTGCCGTTTTGCTTAATTCCAGCGGTGAGATGCAGCCAAGACCAGTCAGGTCATATTTAACTAAAAGCTGCTCAGCCAAACGAAGAACAGGCAAATTTTTGGTGCCGGTACGCAGCAGGATGGCCAGCAACTCAGCATTACTCAGAGCCGCAGCTCCTTTATCAAGCATTTTTTCCCGCGGCCGTTCGGTTGCGGGCAGTTCTTTCATCATCAGCGGTTTGTCCATTGTCATAGCAGTTCTACTCCGGCTTGCCGCAAAAGATCAGCCAGGGTAGCAAGCGGCAGCCCCACTACATTATTGTAGCAGCCATTAATACTTTCCACCAGCAGCGTCCCCCGCCCCTGGATGGCATAGGCCCCAGCCTTGTCCAGCGGCTCACCGCTGCTGACATAACGTTCGATTTGCGCTGGCAATAACGGCTTTATTCTGACAGTAGTAGCATTGAAGCCGGTGAAAACCTGGTGCCCCCTGACTACGGCCACGCCGGAAATGACAACATGCTCTCTGCCGGCTAAAGCCGTCAGCATCCGTACGGCCTCAGCAGCGTCTGCCGGTTTTCCAAATACCTGACCGCCCAGCACGACAACAGTGTCAGCCCCAATAATGATATCACCGGGGTTCGCCCGTGGGGCGGCATCCAAGGCTTTTTCACGGGCATGGGCAATAGTCAGTTCATGTGGTGGCATATCTTTGGTATTATCTTCTTCGACATCGCTAAGGATAATCTCGAAATCCAGGCCAATTAACGCTAACAGCTGTTGCCGCCTGGGTGATGATGATGCCAGAACTATCGCCATGCCTGTTCAGCCCTCCCTAAAAACGCCGGAATAGAATAATTGCCGCTATAATTCCTAATATACTCATTAGATTCGGGTATAACGCAAAGCCGATAACAACTTTGATCACGTACAGATTAATTGCCACAGGCGGTAGGTCAAACACAGGAAATGGCTTTATAAGATACGGAACAACATCAGCAAACAAGGTAATGCTGGCAGCAAGCTCGCCTAAAATACCACCAACCACTGCCCCCGTAAGCAAAAATAATACCATCATGCCCATACCGCGGCCGGCAGAACTGCTCCTCTTAGTTCCGGTCTTCAACCTAAACACCTCCCGGGGATTCTGAAATTCATCCCTTATATTAATTTCCATGCTGATAAACAAAACCTTATTTATTTTGCAAATCCTTGTTTTTAATGTTAAACCAATAGCTTGCCGGGGCTTTAGCGAAAAGATAATTGACTGCCAGACCGGTAAACAGACCTGTCGGTACAGCAAACAGCACTAAATACGGGGCATACCATAAAAGCCCGGGACTATACACGATAACCGCTGCCATCGTCACCTGAGCCAGATTATGAGCGACTGCCCCGGCCACACTGACACCAACCAGGGAAAAAATACCGGCCCGCTTATTATGGACATGAGTCATTATGATAATACTAATAAGCGCCCCGCCCATGCTCATGATAAAGGCCGGGCCAAACAGCCCCCCGCCAAATAAGGAACCAAGCAAAACACGGGTTATGGCAATATAAACAGCGTCCTGCCAGCCAAAGATAACAAGTGCTACCAGGGAGATTGTATTTGCCAAGCCTAATTTAGCACCAGGTACAGGCATGGGTACAGGTAACCAGCCTTCTATAACATGTAAAGTTGCTGCCATAGCGACTAACAGCGCCAGCAGTACCAGCCGTTTGGTTTTACTCATGCTACCTCGCAATATCATCAACATCAGCAGGAACGCCTGCTACTACTTTGACGACAACCCGGTAGGGCAGACAGACAATCTGTTGTGGCGACATGCTTATCCAGCCTGAATTAACACATATCTGATCAGGGCAGTCTGCTTCCCGGACCCGTACGCGACCGCCGCTATATTCAATAATATTATAGCCGTGATCATCGCCAAGGCGAAATTCACCGACATAACCTTGACGCAAAGGAAATGTCTTCACAGTCTGGCCGTTGACAGTGATAATTACCGTTTGCCCCTGCCCATTTGCCGCTATGTAATACATGTGTAAGCCAACGCCGGCAAGTGCAATGCTCAATAACACCATAACCAGCCATTTATCACCTTTTGTCAACATTAATTTGCCACCCTGCCTATATTCTATTTTATTTTACATTAAAACACTGCCTAATGCAAACAATACCAGGTTTTGACCAATGTGAAAATAACAAGCGAGGAGGGTTGCCCCTCCTCGCTTACATAATCCTTATTTTAACTTATGCGACACTTTCCTCACTGCCTGGAACTACCCCCAGCACAGCCTGTTTGATCGCTTTTGTCGGGCATTTTGCCAAACAGACCGGATTGTCGCATTTTTCCATGCACACTTTAGCATCAACAACAGCAACGTTGTTATCCATTTTAATCGCCCCGTGGGGACATTCTTTCAGACACAGGGTGCAGCCAATACAGGCGGCAGTACAAGCTTTCTTGGCCACAGCCCCTTTGTCATGGGAATTACAGTTAACACGCACATGAGCACCAATTGGCATCATGCCGATTACTTTCTTCGGACATACAGTTTCACATTTGGCGCAGCCGGTGCATTTATCAGGATCAATAACCGGCAACCCGGCCGGACTCATTGCCATCGCACCAAAGGGACAAGCCCTGACACAGGTCCCCAGGCCTAAGCAGCCATATTTACAGCTCTTGGGACCGCCAAATAATAGGTTGGCTGCCACACAGTCCTTCACACCGGCGTATTCATTGGCCTTACCGGCCTTGGCATGCGTACCGGCGCACCTGACCTGGGCAATCCGGGGGTCAACGGGCGCCGCCGCCTTGCCTGTCAGCTCGCCGACCAGTTTGGCGACAACGTCCTTGCCAGGGGTACAGAGATTGGGCGGGACATCCTGATTGGTCACCACGGCCTCGGCATAGCCCATGCAGCCGGGATAGCCGCACGCGCCGCACTGTCCTTTGGGGAGTATGTCCTCAACAATATGAATAAGCGGATTAACCTCAACGGCAAACTTCTTGTTGGCATAGGCCATAATAATACCGAACAACAGTCCCATGGAGACTAGTAAAACTATAGCTGCAATTACGGTATCAGCCCCGACATTCGCGTCAATCGACGACTCGACTGCCACTGCAGCATGTACAGCTTGATCAAATCCGGCCAGCATAAGAAGCAGAATGCCGGCTGTTATTTTTTTCATTGCGCATTTCCTTATAGTTTTTTTCATAATTTATTCAGCCAAACCTCCTTTCTACGAAATCATGCCGGAGAAGCCGAGAAACGCCAACGCCAGCATACCAGCCAGAATAAAGGAAATCCCCAGGCCGTCAAGCGTCTTAGGCACATTCGCATACTGTAATTTTTCCCTAAGGCTCGCCATAAGCACGATAGCCAGGGCAAATCCCGCACCGGAACCAAAAGAGTTTACGACACTCATAACAAAGCCATAACCCTCTGCGGCATTGATTACAGGCAAACCGAATACTATGCAGTTTGCGGCAATCAGCATCAAGTAAATACCCCACATATTATATAAAGCAGGCGAATGTTTCTTGATAATCATCTCCAAGAGCTGCACAGAACAGGCGATAAGGAGGACAAAAACCGGTGTTTGCAAAAACTTAAGTCCAAATGGAACAAGGGCAAAGGTGTATACAAGCCAAGTCATTACCGAACTTACCACCATAATCGCAGTTACCGCAACCCCCATGCCAAGCGAGGCGTCAAGGCTTTTGGAAACACCGAAAAATATGCACAGGCCCAAGAAACGAGTTAGAACGAAGTTGTTAATAAGAACAGCTCCGATAAATAAAGTGAAATAATCACCCATTCGCACTCACTCCTTTTTGCAACGCCATTTTTTGCATTCTTGCCGCTTGCAGTTTTTTAGCCGCCGCTTTCTCTTGATATTGGCCAATGATGGCAAAAAGGCCGATCAAAAGTCCAATAAGCATGAAAGCTCCAGGCGGCAAAATCATAATGAGTGCCGGATTGTAAAAGCCTTCGGGAAATATAGGAATCTTAAACAAAGTCCCGGCGCCAAACAATTCACGGATAGCACTGATTAAAACCATGGCACCCAGAAAGCCGATGCCCATACCTAAGCCGTCCACAGCCGAAGGGATAACGCGGTTTTTTGTGGCAAAAACTTCCGCACGCGCCATAATAATAGCAAAAACGACCACCAGCGGCAAATAAATGCCCAGCGCCTCATAAATCTCCGGAGAAACAGCTTGCAGTACCAACCCGCTTACCGTAACAATTGTGGAGATGGAAGTGATAAAAACAGGGAGGCGCACTTTGGGATTGATAAAGTTTTTCAAAAGAGAAATAACAATATTATTCGTGGTAATAACAAAAGTTACCACAATGCCCATGGCAAACGCGTTATTCACGGTCGCAGTTACCGCCAAAGCCGGGCACAAACTCAAGGCCAGCCGGAAAATGGGATTCATTTCGAAAAGCCCTTTGCTAAATTCAGGCCACAATCTCATATTTTCGTTACTCATATTATTTTATTCACCTCACTTGTTCTGGGTTTCTTTCATATATACTACAACTTCCTCAGCCGCTTCTCTAATACCTTTGGCAATTGCCCTTGTAGTGATAGTCGCGCCGGTCATCGCCTGAATATTTTTATCGGTTGGTTCTTTTACAACTACCAAATCTTCAGGTTTTTTCCCCGGAAACTGTTGATAAAATTTCTGCTCATAGAATTTGTCGCCAAGGCCGGGAGTTTCCGTTTGGGATACAACCTTGAAATTTAATAGTTTCCCTTCCGGGTTAACGGCGATAATCATCGAAACCACCCCGGAATAACCTTTGCTCGCAGCCGGGACAATATAAGCTATCACCTTGCCGTCAGCCTTCATTGCGGCTTTATACCATCCGCTCTTGTCTTCAATCGGGGTTATACCCCAAGCATCCGGGCTTAAATTTAAAGCAAACTCCTTATTCGGCACAGCTTCAATTACCGCCTGCATAGCTTTTTCTTTTCTAATCGTATCATTTGCAGCCGCGTAAGGCGCGGTAATAAAATACACTCCGGAAAGAATTATACTTGAGATCAGACAGGCCGTCGTCAAGTTAAGGGCAATTTTTATAAGACTGTCGTTTTTACCAGAATCATGTGACATGCTCCCACCTCCTTACACCGTTTTTCCGAACCTGACGGGTTTAATAGCGCGGTCAATAAGCGGCGTTACCGAGTTCATCAGCAAAATAGCGTAACAAACACCCTCAGGATAGCCGCCTTGAAGCCTAATCAAAACAGTAAGAGCTCCCGCTCCGGCGGCAAATATAATCTGCCCCTTGACGGTAATGGGGATAGTAACCATGTCGGTAGCCATGAAAAACGCCCCCAAAATCAGTCCGCCGGAAAGTATGCTCAAAATCGGGTCGCCTGTGAGAAGGCCGGTAGAGCCGCTAACATTATACAAGCCACCAAAAATCCAAGTCAAAACCGCTACGGTAGAAATCATAACAACCGGAATTTGCCAATTTACATAACCCCGATAAATGAGGTAAAATCCTCCCAAAATCAGGAGAACCGCCGAAGTTTCGCCCATACTGCCGCCATGTGTGCCCAAAAACATGGCCTTGTACATAGTGGCTTGGTCGCCGAAAACCTCCACCAGCTTGGCATAACCTTCCATTTTTAAAATACCCAAAGGAGTGGCGGTAGTAAGCGCGTCAACCTTGCCGGGCATATCCATCTTCGGCCAGGTTGTCATCAAAACCGGCCAGGAAGCAACCAGCGACGCTCTGCCGATTAGCGCGGGGTTAAAAATATTAAACCCAAGCCCGCCCATGGTGTGTTTGGCAATGCCGATGGCAACGACAGAACCAAAAATCGGCATATACCACGGCACATCCGGCGGTATGTTCATGCCCAACAAAAGGCCTGTCAAAAACGCGCTGCCGTCATTTATGGTAATAGGTTTTTCCTGCCATTTTTGAATAAGATATTCGGTCAAAACACATACCGCTATACACAGGGCCAAAGTACTAAAAGCCCCGATTCCAAACTGATAAATAGAGAATAAAGCCGCCGGCGCCAGAGCCGTATTAACGGTCCACATTATTTTGGAAATGGATTCGTCGCATCTGATATGCGGCGACGCCGAGACCGTAAACATACCGGTGTCAAGTTTTACTTCTGCGCTCATACTCTTGCGTCACCTCCTATTTCTTCGCCGCAGCCTGGGCCGCGTTTTGGGCTTTACATAGTTTGATATACTGAACAATATTGCGCTTGGCGGGACATACATAGACGCATGAGCCGCACTCCACGCAGTCCAAAACGTTATATTCTTTCACGGCCACCTCAAACGGGCCGCGTTCGCCAAGAATGCTGAGCATGTTGGGTACCAGCCCCATCGGGCAGGCCTCTATACAGCGGCCGCAGCGAATACATGGCTGTTCATCCCCCATATTTACGTCAGCTGCACTCAGGGCTAAAATACCGGAAGTACCTTTGATAACAGGTACTTCGACAGTGCGTTGGGCCATCCCCATCATGGGTCCACCCATAATCACTTTGACAGGCTGCTCTTTAAAGCCGCCACACAATTCAATTGCCTGGGCAAAAGTTGCGCCTACCCGCAGCAAAATATTTTTAGGTTCGGCAATAGCGCCACCGGTAATGGTAGCAACACGCTCGATCAAGGGGATACCTTTCTCGACAGCATCAGCCATAGCCACCATCGTGCCAACGTTTTGAACAACAGTTCCTACATCCATAGGCAGGCCGCCGGATGGTACTTCCCGGTCAAGGATAACCTTAATCAGGGTCTTTTCCGCACCTTGCGGATATTTTGTTTTAAGCGGTACAACTTCGATGGCAGAACCGGTACAGGCTTTACGTATAATTTCAATGGCATCAGGCTTGTTTTTTTCGATGCCGACATAGCCTTTGCTTACGCCAAGAATCTTCATTGCAATCTTCATGCCTGTAATAATGCGCTCGGTTTGCTCTAACATTACCCTGTGGTCGGCAGTCAGGTACGGTTCGCATTCTGCGCCGTTTAGGATAAATGAGTCAATAGGCTTTTCCGGAGGCGGAGACATTTTTACATGTGTCGGAAAAGTTGCCCCCCCCATACCGACAAGACCGGCAAGGCGGACAATCTCTTTCAGTTCTTTAACATCAAGCGACTGCCAGTCGCGGCTAAGCGGCAGACCGGGTGCCCATTCATCCTTGCCGTCACTTTCAATGACAACTGCCTGACAGGCGCCAAAAACCGGATGAGGATATTCGGCAACTTCCACCACCTTACCTGATGTTGAAGCATGAATCGGACTGGCAACAAAGGCTTGTGCCTCAGCTATTACCTGTCCTTTCTTGACCAAATCGCCCACCTTGACTATCGGTGCGCAAGGCGCTCCCAGATGCTGCCTGGTAGGAATGATGAGTTTCTGCGGCAACGGCGCCACTTCTATCGATTTAGCCGCCGTATATCGCTTGCGGTCGTCGGGATGAACCCCGCCGCGAAAGCTTTTTGCCATAAATTCAACTCCCTTTTTTTTAGAAATTTTTCAACGCAATTTAATATTTTGGCCAGCCAAACCAAACTACTTACAAAATCCGGGTGATTACCGGCTGCATGTCTGCCCTGGTTCTGGCCTTGCGATCATAATAACGAACATACAAAAGAGACAGGACGCAAGCAATAGTCCCGCCGCCCATTTGCAACCAGAAAGGGTCGTTAATCCCCATCAGCTCGGTTCCACAATACCAGCCCACGACAGCGCCGGCAATGGTGCCCAAAAGAGGAACGGCATAAACAACAACAGCCGATTTCAGCATGCTTGTCTGCTGGATTTCAAAAACCACCCTCTGCCCGCGTTTCGCGCCCACCGGGTTGCGCGCGGCAAGAACTATCGCATTGTTGCCGGGACACGAGCCACAGCTTTCGCAATCGTTATGGCGGCTTGCCTTTATGCGGGCCACGCCACCGTCAGTCTCGAGAACTACCCCTTCATGCTCCTTATCCATCAGGCTTTCACCTCCACGTTTTTTTAGCCTGTGCAGTCAGGATATATATGTTTCTACTACTATATTCAATTTTCCTGCTCAGGGGGACATTTTTGCTCATTTATAGTTATTAAGCAAATTTGATGTTAGTAAATTGAAAAAATTCTAACTGTAATATTACAATACCAGATTTTTTAAAAAATTACTATAGTTTTTTTGTGAAATTATGTACAAATCCTATTAAATTTACATGTTTTTAAAAAAAAGTCCTTCCGATCAACATTTTGTAATGTTCGGAAAGGATACTCAAGGTTATTATATAAGACAAACAGATTTTTTTTAATGCCACTATTGCCTGTTATAGACAAAATCCTAATCTTGCTCCTTGCTTAGCACATCTCTGATAATTTGTTCTTCCGCCATTACTTTTTCCGGTAGTTTGGCCTGCAATGCAGCCAATAGTTTATCACCGGGCTTAAAGTAAAAACGCCGGTTTTGCGATTTCCCTTTCTTCCCCGGTACTGTATAGGCTAAAGTCCATACATCCCGCCCATCCAGCGCTGAATTAAAGCGATAGGTGCGTCGGAATTTAAGAACACCTATTAGTTGAGGTTTATAACGGTAAACCCCAAAAATATTGCCATAGGGCACTTCATGGGTCACAGTTCCTAACAACCCGCGTTTAATAAGTCTAAAAACCTTTTTATCCATTACATAGGTATATTTAGCCGACATTCGCTCCACAAGGACGAATAACACCAATACCCCGGCCATTAATTCCAAGGGCTGGAATACATTAAGGGCAAACCATTTGTAGAGGGTAAAAATAACAAGAGCGGCAAAAGCCGCTACGGCGATTACCATAACAATAACATTCTTTTTGCGGGCCTCTGATTCTACCACTATTTTTTCCAATTAACTGCAGCCTCCATAATCCTGTAATTCCTATTCTCCTGTTAAAAAATCTGAGCCGGAGAGAATAATAGTTTACCATTCCTAAGTTGTTTTATTCTCTTAAGAGCGTTCAAATTCCTGTATCTGAGCCAAAATTTTAGTGAACCGCATGCAGATTTCTACTTTGTCCTGTCTTGCGGTCAGTTGATTATATATTTCGTCCAGCCGGGATGTGTAATATTTATTAGCTGTTATTCTCTAAGAAAAATAGCGAATATCAAAAAATAATAGGCCGGGTGTCAGCCCGGCCTATTATTGCTATTGATTACAGACCCAGTATGCCAAAGAATATATAGCAGACGATACCGCCCACAACCGACATGGAAAGGCCCCACATCAGGAGATTGCGGAACAGTTTAGCCTTGTCCTCATGTTCACCGGCGCAGGCAATGCATAGTGCACCAAGCGTGGACAGCGGTGAAGTATCAACAAGGTGGGCACCAATGTTAATTGAGGAAATCAGGGCAATGGGATTGCCGCCGCCAACTTCCTTGATCAGCCCCGGCACCATTGGCAGGAACATCGGCATTACCACCCCGGAAGAACTGGAATAGGCCGAAAGCAGACCGGTTACAAAGCCAAGTACACCATTAATAGTGGTCGGATTAGAGATTGCACCGATCATCTTTACCATGGCATTAAGGCCGCCGGCTTTATCCATAACCTCGATCAGCACAGTGACCCCGCAGACCATCATGATTACGCCCCAGGGTACAACCTTAATCGCTGCTTTGCTGTCACCGGAACCGGTCAGCATCAATATGCCGGCCAGGATAAAAGCAATCGTGCCGACATTGGACAAAAGATTCATAGCCGCCGGGGCAAATAAACCTTTCGTGGCCGGCAGGCCAGGCAGAATGACCAAGAGAATAAGAACAGCCACAGCTCCAAGGGTCAGCCATTGATGCTTATTAAACGGTTCAGGCTTAGGCGCCAGTTCATTAATATCAAGAGCCGCTCCCCGTTGCTTCTGAATCCAGGCCCATCCGCCCAGAACGAAAAACCCGCCAATATTTACCACACCCTGGGCAACTTCGGAGTTAAAGTGGATCTTCCAGGCCAAGCCACTTAACTGGTCGGCAGGAATGCCAAGTCCGGCAGCCATTTTTGCTATTATGCCGTTAGAAATAATACCGGTAGGGGCAAAAGGCGAAAAAGCCGCACCATTAGCTGCACCAACGACCAAAAGTGTCATTAAAAAAGCAGGCATGCCAATCCGGGTAGCAATTGCCATGGCCACAGGCGCCATAAGGGCTGTGCCGGCAATATTACCAGGTCCGATGGTAGTAACAAAGGTTGTCAGCAGGAATACAATCAAAGGTACGATTGCCGTATTCCCTTTACATAAGCGAACAGAATAGGCGGTTAATTTCTCCATCGTACCGTTAGTCTGGGCCATGCCGAATAAGAAAGTTACCCCGACTAAAATCATAAACAGGCTGGTGGGAAAATAACCAAGCACTTTGGCACCGGTGGTGTCACCCCAGACCCCGCCAACAATGATAGCGAAACCAATACTCAGAAACCCTACATTAAGGTCTTCGTTTACGCAACTGATAATTACCACAATCACCAGAGCGACTATGGACATAATTGCCGCTAATGAGATATCCATTTACAATCCTCCCCACATTGTGAATTTATGAATGGGTTACTTGCCGAACTGCAATTATTACTATTCCACATTTACGCTGCCTCAATCCCTCCCCGCAAAAATTTTTTTATTTCACATAATTAGATAAATACACACTTATCTGAAAACTTTCAGCAAAAAAAAAGCATCCTTGCTTTTTGGGCAAATTCGACAATAAACGATATATTCCTTTTTATTCAGACATAAATCGATATTTTTTCAAATGTTTAATTAAAATAAAAAGACGGGAGAGGGGAGCCCCTCCCCCGTCTTGTTTATTCTAATTTTTATAATCCCAGGATACCAAAGGCTACATAACATACCAAAGCACCCACTACCGCCATAGACAGGCCCCATAACATTAAATTTCTGAACAATTTGGCTTTGTCTTCATGCTCAGCGGCACAGGCAATACAAAGTGCGCCGAGAGTGGACAGGGGTGAGGTATCTACAATATGCGAACCAATGTTAATTGACGAAATAATCGCAATCGGATTGCCACCGCCAATTTGTTGAATGATACCGGGAACCATGGGTAAAAACATCGGCATTACCACCCCGGAAGAACTCGAATAGGCTGAGAGAATGCCGGTAATGAAACCTAATACCCCGTTAACAGTTGTCGGATTAGAGACAACCGCAATCATCGAGACCAGAGCATTTAAACCGCCGGCCTGATCCATAACATCAATCAGCACCGACATACCGCAGACCATGAGGATTACACCCCAGGGCATAGCTTTGACCGCTTTGGCATCATCGGCAATGCCGAACAGCATAAAGATTGCGCCAATGCCGAAGGCGACGGCGCCAACATCCCATTTAAGCACAATTACTGACAGCACTAAGGCGGCAATACCTGCCAAAGTAGCTATTTGGTGAGAGGTAAAGGGTTCAGGCTTAGGGGCAATTTCATCAATATTAAGGGCCGAAGCTCCGCGTTGCTTGCGCATCCAGGCCAGACCGCCGAGCAGGAAGAAACCGCCGAAGTTTACTATGCCCTGCACGATTTCTGAGTTAAAATGCACCTTCCAGGCCAGGCTGTTAAGCTGGTCGGCAGGGATTCCCAAACCGGGAGCCATTTTGGCAATAATACCATTGGAGATAATACCGGTTGGGGCAAAGGGTGAGAACGCTGCCCCGTTGGCAGCGCCGACTACCAGCAGGGTCATGGCAAATGCCGGTAAGCCGATACGGCCGGCAATTGCCATAGCTACCGGGGCCATAAGCGCCGTAGCGGCAATGTTGCCAGGACCAATTGTCGTAACAAGTGTGATCAGTAAAAACAGGATAATCGGAATTAAGGCAGTATTGCCTTTGGCTAAACGCACCGCATAGGCGCTAAACTTTTCCATCGTCCCATTTACCTGTGCGCAGGCAAACATAAACGTAACACCAATTAAGATCATGAACAGCCCGACCGGCCAGCCTTTAAAGATAGCCGCGACTGGCATGCCGGAGAACACGATACCCACAAGTAATGCCGAAGCAATACCCAGAATACCAACATTCATTTCCTTAAAGCAGGAAATGAGAACTACGATGGCCAGCGCAATAACTGACGCCAGCGCAGCGGTACTGATCTCCATAAACATCTCTCCCTACTGCATATGATAGTCCAGCTAAACTATGTTTATTTCAAGCAAAAAGTAGTGAGCAAATTCTGGTACAGATAATCATTGTTTGCTGGTATTTATAATATTATGATTCTATTCTTCGTCTTCGTCCTCATCTTCCACCGGTGCCGGGAAAGCAGCATGCAGAGCCTTGGTTGCGAAAATGAAAACACCGATAACAGCAAACATTGTCGGCAGGGCAATTGCCATCAGCGTTAAAGCTTTTGAAGTTGCAGTTTCCATATATTTACCTCCTTATTTCGCCAGTGCCGGAATCAGAGCAAGTACCAGTCCGCCGGCCACAACAGATGCAACCTGCCCGGCTACGTTTACCCCGATAGCATGCTGGATAATGAAGTTAGTAGGATCTTCTTTCAACGCCATTTTTGCGATTACCCGGCCTGACATCGGGAAAGCCGATATGCCGCAAGCGCCAATCATCGGATTAATCTTAGTCGGGTTGAAAGTGTTTAAAAGCTTGGCAAAGAGTACACCGCCGGCAGTATCAAAAACGAAGGCGACGGCACCCAGGGCCATAATCAGGAGAACATCGTAAGTCAGGAAGCGTTCAGCAGACATAGTGCCGCCAATGGTAATGCCAAGTACCAGGGTAACAAGATTGGCAAGTTCGTTCTGTGCGCAGTTGGAAAGGTTTTCAACAGCGCCGCTTTCTTTCAGCAGGTTACCAAACATCAGGCTGCCGATCAGAGCGACCGAGATGGGGGCAACGATACCGGCGATAACAACGATCATAATCGGGAAGAAGAATTTTGTGGTTTGGGAAACAGGCTCTTCCCCTTCAAAACCCATCTTGATTTTACGTTCGTTAACGGTGGTCAACGCTCTGATAACCGGCGGCTGGATAACCGGCACCAGAGACATGTAGCAATAGGCGGCAACAGACAGAGGTCCTAACAGGTCTTTAGCAAAACGGCTGGCCACATAAATGGTTGTGGGACCGTCGGCAGCCCCAATGATGCCGATCGAGGCAGCATGCTCAAAAGAGAAGCCTACCAAAGTTGCACCAACTGCGGTGGCAAAAATACCAAACTGAGCGGCAGCGGCAAACAACATCACCGAGGGGCGACGGATCAGTGGTGTAAAGTCGCACATTGCGCCAATGGCGATAAAAATAAGTACGGGGAAAAGTTCATTGGCAATGCCCGCATTATAAAGGACAATCAGGAAGCCTTCCTCACCGGGATGAGTTGAGACTGCCGAAGAATGCGGGATATTGGCCAAAATCGCACCAAAGCCAATCGGTAACAGCAGTGCCGGTTCATAGTCATGTTTTACTGCAAGATAGATGAGCAGGGCACCTACGCCCCACATAACCACATGTTTCCAGGAAAGGCCGAGGAAACCCATGAGCAGCTCATCGAGCCACGGATACTGGTGAATCAATGCTTCCATGTGTATTTTGTACCTCCTAAGTTTTGTTTGTGAAAAATTACATTAGCGACAATAAACAGGTTCCTGGTTTAACGTACAACGGGAGGGTAATTGTGCGGCACAAGCTGAGCCGCACACAATTACCCGGCTGAATTAGCCGATAACAGCCATAACCTCACCTGGCTTTACATTTTGGCCGGCATTTACATTAATGGACTTAACAGTACCATCAGCCGGTGAACCAATCTCATTTTGCATTTTCATGGCTTCAAGAATCAGGATAACATCCCCCTTCTTGACTTGCTGTCCGGGTTTAGCAATTACTTTCGCTATTTTCCCAGGCATCGGGGCAGCTACCGGACTGTCGCCGGCAGCAACCTGGGCCGGTGCAGCGGCCGGGGCTTTAGGCGCCGGGGCGGCGGCCGGCGCAGCGGCCGGGGCGGCAGCGGCCGGAGCGGCGGCCGGCCGCGCTGAAACAGCGCCACCCACTTCTTCTACTTCCACCTCATAAGTACTACCATTAACTGTTACATTAAATTTTTTCATTCTAACAGACCTCCATTCATTGATGGTGTTCTATATGTCTTAAGCAAACTGACGGCTGTCCATAATCTTTTGCCGGCCGGCGTTTGCCCACTGGTTGCCGGTGCGGGTAATCTTAATGGCTAGGTCGCCGGTACCCATCGTGGCATAGATGCTGGCGGTAATCGCGGCAACAATCTCCGGGCTAATCCCCTGCGCGGCCACGGTCGTTGTGTTCGCAACGTCCGACTCCGTTGCTGCTGCTACGGATTTTTTCTTTTTCTTTTTAGCCTTAGGCGGCTCAGGTTTGCCAAATAACGAATCAAAAAAGCCCACGTTAACTATCCCCTTTCTTGCCAGTACGGAAGTGTAAGCGAGAGAATTAGAGCGGAATATTACCGTGCTTTTTAGCCGGACGCTGCTCACGCTTGGAAGCCAGCATATTGAGCGCAGTAATAATCCGGGGACGGGTTTCTTTCGGCTCAATGACCTGATCAACGAAACCGCGTTCTGCCGCTTTATACGGGGTGGCGAAATCTTCCACATATTTTGCTGTTTTCGCTTCAGCCTCAGCATCACCGCGGAAGATGATATTGGCGGCACCGGCCGGGCCCATAACAGCAATCTCGGCGCTCGGCCAGGCCATTACCTGATCGGCTCCCAAGTCCTGCGAGCACATAGCCAGATAGGAACCACCATAAGCTTTCCGGGTAATAACAGTAATTTTAGGAACAGTAGCTTCTGAATAAGCATACAGCATTTTAGCGCCATGGCGAATGATTCCGCCATACTCCTGATCCGTGCCGGGCAGGAAGCCGGGAACGTCAACAAGATTAACCAGCGGCAGATTAAAAGCATCGCAGAAGCGGATAAAGCGCGAAGACTTGTCAGATGCATTAATGTCAAGGCAGCCGGCCATAACATTAGGCTGATTGGCGATAATGCCCACAGGCTGTCCGTCAAAACGGGCAAAGCAAGTGATAATATTCTGTGCATAATGGGCAAGAACTTCATAAAATTCGCCGTTATCAACAATGGATTTAATAACATCTTTCATGTTGTACGGCTGATTGGGATTATCCGGCAGAAGGGTGTTTAGTCCTTCATCCATCCGGTTAGCATCATCACCGGTATCAACAATCGGGGCATCATCCATATTGTTGCTGGGCAGGAAACCTAACAGATAACGCACCTGCTGCATGCAGTCGTCATCATTTTCGGTGGCAAAATGAGCTACACCGGAGGTGGCGTTGTGAGTCATGGCGCCGCCTAATTGCTCGGCCGTTACTTCTTCGGCAGTAACCGATTTGATAACCTGCGGGCCGGTAATAAACATCTGGCTGGTATTTTTCACCATGTAAATAAAGTCGGTAAGCGCCGGTGAATATACCGCGCCGCCGGCGCAAGGCCCCATAATTACCGAAATTTGGGGAATGACACCCGAAGCCAGGGTGTTTTCATAAAAAATCTTGCCATAACCGGCCAGAGCATCAACGGCTTCCTGAATACGGGCACCGCCCGAATCATTAATTCCTACCAGGGGAGCTCCCATTTTCAGTGCCAGTTTCTGTACTTTTACAATTTTAGCAGCATGCATTTCCCCCAGCGAGCCGCCAATTACCGTGAAATCCTGGGCAAATACATAGACTAAGCGGCCGTCAACTGTGCCATAGCCTGTTACCACACCTTCGCCCGGAGCTTCGACTGCCTCCATGCCAAAGTTAGTGCAGCGGTGGCTGACAAATTGATCAAGTTCAACAAAGGTACCAGGATCCAGCAGTTTTTCCACACGTTCACGGGCCGTGAGCTTACCACTCGCATGCTGCTTGTCGATACGCTTCTGGCCCCCGCCTAACTTTACTTTCTCCTGGCGTTTTTTTAGATCTTCAATTTTTTCTTGGATTGTAGCCATTAGAAAAACACCTCCATTACTGTGGAAACTAAATGTTCCCTATTAGACTGTTCAGAAATGCTCAGCTGCTAGGCGCACAGGCAGACGCTGAAGCGCCGCGTACGCGGACGCAAGCAAAGCGGCTGAGAAGCAAGTGCGCAGTTCCTGGCGCTTCAGCGCTTGGAACTGCGGCCTACCTCTTGCAGGTGCAACGCAGCTGGGCGTTTATGAGCATGTCTACTTTCTTTCCGAAAGTTCGAGCAGGATGCCGCCGGTTGCTTTGGGATGAACAAAAGCAATGCTGGCACCACCGGCACCATAACGCGGCGACTCATCAATCAGACGGACACCCTGTTCTTTGAGATCAGCCAGAGCTGCCTCAATGTTGTCAACACGCAAGGCAACATGTTGAATTCCTTCGCCGTTTTTTTCGATGAATTTGGCCACCGGGCCATCGGGAGACGTTGACTCCAAGAGTTCAACTTCGCTGTCGCCACAGGGAATAAAGCAAACTTTTACTTTTTGCTGCTCGACAACTTCTTCGCCCATGGCGGTCATACCAAGCACATCAGTGTAAAATTTCTTAGCTTGTTCCATATCTTTGACTGCAATACCGATGTGGTCAACTCTAAGAACCTTAAATTTGCGGGCATTAACACCGCCGGCACTAGCTTGAGACATATCCAATACCTCCTGTTAGATTCGATTGATTATTCCAATCTATATATATGATACCATATTTTAATATCTGGTACTATATTTTCCCATATTAATGGTATATTTTCCCCTTATCGTAACATTTGCCGCAATAATTCAGCTACAACCGTATACGGATCCTGTTCCCGTTTTTCTACTGAGGTTACCAGCTTATCGAAATTGCCGCCGGTTGTAATCTGCCGGAGAACATGCCGGCCAATCTGTTCATCCAGTAATGCCAGCAGCTCATTTTTTGTCCGCTCCGTACGCCGCACCGCCAACTGTCCTGATTGCTGAAGATGGGTAATATGGTCTTTGACTGCGCCTATGAGCTCGGCAATGCCTTCGCCTTTGCTGGCTACTGTCCGTTGTACCGGCGGCCGCCAGTCGACCATATTCTGATTCAGCTCAAGCATCATTTCGATCTCGTTATTTAATCGCTCCACACCATCGCGGTCTGCTTTATTAATGGCAAAAATATCGGCTATTTCCAATATGCCGGCTTTGATTGCCTGAATATCGTCACCAAGACCAGGCACTAATACAACAATTGTGGTATCAGTGGCTTTGATGACATCGACTTCAGACTGACCAACCCCGACGGTTTCGATAAAGATAACATCTTTGCCGGCAGCATCCATTATTTTCGCTGCTTCGGCCGTTTTGCGCGATAAACCGCCCAAACTGCCTCTGGTCCCCATGCTCCGGATGAAAACCCCTTCATCAAGGGTCAGTTCATTCATCCGGATACGGTCACCTAAAATAGCGCCGCCGGAAAAGGGACTGGTCGGATCAACAGCAATGATTCCAACCGTTTTTCCCTGCAGACGGTATTCTTTGGCCAATTTATCGGTTAGCGTGCTTTTCCCGGCACCAGGCGGGCCGGTAATGCCGATCACATGGGCTTTGCCGGTATGAGGATAGAGCTTTTGCATAATCTCGGCTGCTTCATCATATTCATTTTCAACAGCAGTGATGGCGCGGGCCAGGGCCCGTTTGGACCCGGCCAGCACATCTTCTACAATATTCATTCTATATCACCTGCCCAGTTACACAATGACAAGCACTTATTTTACGTTGGTTTTAATAAACTCAACAATACTGCCGGTCGGTGTTCCCGGGGTAAAGACCGCAGATACACCGGCAGCTTTCAGGCCGGCAATATCGGCGTCAGGAATAACGCCGCCGCCTACAATCAGCACATCACTCATACCTTTTTCTTTGCACATGGCCACAATGCGCGGGAAAAGATGATTATGGGCACCGGATAACAGACTTAAGGCTACCACATTTACGTCTTCCTGCAGGGCTGCTTCCACAATTTGCTCCGGCGTCTGACGAAGACCGGTATATATTACTTCAAAGCCGGCATCGCGGAGAGCGCGGGCTACGACTTTGGCGCCGCGGTCATGACCATCCAGGCCAGGCTTTGCTACCAATACTCTAATACGTTTTTCCATCGTTGTCCCTCCTACTCAGCTTATAGGCTTACATGCGCTTCGTATTCGCCGAATACTTTGCGCATTACGCCACAGATTTCTCCCAGGGTTGCATAGACTTTAACGGCCTCAAGGATAAGAGGCATAAGATTGGTATTCTCATCTTTGCAGCCTGCTTCCAGTGCGGCAAGTTTGTCGGCAACAGCACCATTATCGCGGCGGGCTCTAAGGTCGGCCAGCTTTTTCTTTTGCAATTCGCCGACAGAAGCGTCAACACGCAATAAGCCTTCAATCGGTTTTTCTGCAACCTGGAACTGGTTAACGCCAACAATAATACGTTGTTTGTTTTCCACTTCCATTTGCCATTTATAGGCGCTTTCCTGGATTTCACGCTGAATATAGCCTTTTTCAATCGCCACAACGGCGCCACCCATATCATCAATTTTACCGATATATTCCCAGGCTTCTTTTTCGATTTGGTTGGTAAGGGCCTCAATATAATAAGATCCTGCCAACGGGTCAACCACATCGGCCAAGCCGCTTTCATAGGCCACAATTTGTTGGGTGCGCAGGGCAACACGCACGGAATCTTCCGTAGGCAGCGCCAGCGCTTCATCTTTGGAGTTGGTATGCAGCGACTGCGTACCGCCAAGCACTGCGGCAGCGGTTTGCAAGGCAACGCGGACAACATTATTGTCAGGCTGCTGCGCCGTCAGCATGGAACCGGCTGTCTGGGTATGCACGCGCAGCATCCAGGACTTAGGATTGGTAGCGCCGAAACGTTCTTTCATCACCTTCGCCCATACGCGGCGGGAAGCACGGAATTTAGCCACTTCTTCCAGTACATTATTATGAGCATTCCAGAAGAAAGACAGACGACCGGCAAAATCATCGACATTTAAGCCAGCTTTGATAGCAGCATCTACATAGGCAATACCATCAGCTATGGTAAAGGCGATTTCCTGGGAAGCGGTGGAACCGGCTTCACGGATATGATAACCGGAAATCGAAATGGTATTCCAGTTAGGAACACTCTTTGAGCAATATTCAAAAATATTAGTAATAAGGCGCATCGAAGGTTTGGGCGGGAATATATAGGTACCGCGGGCAGCATATTCTTTAAGAATGTCATTTTGAATGGTACCGTTCAGCTTATCCGGGCTAACACCTTGTTTCTCGGCAACGGCGATGTACATAGCCAGCAGAACCGAAGCAGGGGCATTAATTGTCATCGAAGTTGATACTTTGCCAAGATCAATGCTGTCAAACAAAATTTCCATATCGGCCAGGGAGTCAATCGCCACGCCTACTTTACCCACTTCACCTTCGGCGATGGCATCGTCCGAGTCGTAGCCAATCTGGGTTGGCAGGTCAAACGCGCAGGAAAGGCCGGTGCCGCCCGACTCTAAGAGGTAGCGGTAACGCTTATTGGATTCTTCGGCGGTTGAGAAGCCGGCATACATACGCATAGTCCAGAAACGACCGCGATACATGGTAGGCTGCACACCACGCGTGAACGGATATTGTCCCGGAAAGCTGAGATCTTTTTCATAATCAAGACCTTCAATATCAAGCGGAGTATAAAGCCTGTTGTAAGCCAGGTTTTTTCGCTCGGGAAATTTGGCAAGTGATTTTTCCACCTTACCGGTGTACTCAGCCATTTTTTGTTTTAAACTATCTGTGCTAGCTGTGCACATTTCTAATTCCTCCTTTAAGTATATATTCCTTGCTACAGCAGAAAGACTGGCCGTAAGGCTGTCTTCCTATTTTATTTTCATACTGCCTGTTTCCAGGAAGCGAGTATGCCAGGAAAGAGCCTCATTCATGAGATGCGGGGTATGGGCATAACCGGTGGCTTTTTCAGCCCGGTCAAGATAATCCAGCAGCATTGGCTGGTAATCAGGATGGGCACAATTATTGATAATAACCCGGGCCCGTTCTTTGGGGCTCAAGCCGCGGACATCAGCAACACCGCGTTCGGTGATAAATACATCAACATCATGTTCGGTATGGTCAAAATGCGAACACATCGGCACAACCGAAGAAATATCACCTTTTTTGGCAATCGAATTCGTAAAGAAGAAGGTCAGGTAGGCATTACGGGCAAAGTCGCCTGACCCGCCGATCCCGTTCATCATTTTGGTACCCATAATATGGGTGGAGTTGACATGTCCGAATATATCGAATTCAATCGCCGTATTCATGGCAATTACACCGATACGACGGGCCACTTCCGGGCTGTTGGCAACCTCTTGCGGCCGGAGAATGATTTTTTTGCGATATTCACCAATATTATCATAAAGCCGTTTTAAGCCATCAGGTGAAGGTGTAATCGAAGTTCCTGACGCAAAAGTCAGTTTACCCGCATCAATAAGGTCAAACATACCATCTTGAATAACCTCTGTATAAACAGTAAGGTTTTCAAAATCAGAATCAGCTAACCCGGCCACAACGGCATTGGCCACAGAACCTACACCGGATTGCAGTGGCAGCAGATTTTCCGGCATACGGCCTGCTTCTATCTCTTGCTTGAGGAATTGAATAAGATGACCGGTCATGGCCCGGGCGTCATCATCAATGGCTGCCAGCGGACGAACATCATCCTTTATATCACAAGGAACTATGTACGCGATTTTTTCCGGGTCGCACGGAATATAGGGAGTGCCAATACGGTCATCGGCTTTCACCAGCGGTATTGGCTGACGATGGGGCGGATCAAGCGGCACATAGACATCATGCATACCTTCCAATTCAAGCGGTTGGCTGGTATTAATCTCAACAATTACAAAATCAGCGCTTTGCACAAAGGAAGCCGAGTTGCCAAGTGAAGTTGTTGGTACAATCTGCCCCTCCTCCGTGATCGCACAAGCTTCAATAATGGCAACATCTACTTTGCCACCCAGAAAACCATAACGCGACATTTGCGCCACATGGCTTAAATGCAGGTCGGTATACTGGATAGTACCGTTGTTAATCGCTTTTCTGATACTGTCGTTTGTTTGATAGGGCAGCCTTTTAGCAATCCCCTTGGCCTCAGCCAAAGCCCCGTCAAGTTCCTGGCCTACCGAGGCCCCGGTCCAAAGGTTTACGGTGAAATTCTCCTGCTTCATTCTCTCTGCCAGTGCCAGTGGCACAGCCTTTGGATAGCCTGCAGGCGTAAAACCACTGGCGCCAATATTCATCCCTGGCTTAATGCTGGCAGCCGCTTGCTCTGCACTAACAATTTTGGCTTGCAGCGCTTTGTTTCTGACACGGTCTTTAATGTCAATCATTGCGTACTCTCCCTTCGAATGCGGTTAATTTTATATAAATTTTGAGATAATCATTTGTTATTATCCAGGAAACCGCAAAAATTATTCTACGCCACCCTCGCCAAGGCAATAAAAAAGCACCTATTGGTTTTTGTTTATTTTGTACTAAACAAAAAAACCTAGGTGCGCACTTACTAAAGTATCCATTACCGGCAGGGCAACAGACCATAAGGGCGTAGTTTACAGGTAACTTTCAGAAAGCAACAAGCTGTCTGTCCGTAATATAGATTAATACTATAATTATATTGTTTTACACTATTGGTATTCTACGATAGAAGTAAAACTCCTGCTACTATAATCCAATTTTTTAAAAAATATTTTGTAATTTCTTTTCCTGACAAAAAGTATCCTTGCCGCTGGCGGCAGGGCAGCAGCGACTTCCACTTCGCCAAAGGCTCAGCGAGTTTTTCTAACCCCATCAAGTCTACAAAAAATTCACTGCTATGACTCACTTTGGCTTCTGCCGGCGTCCTCAGGACTTGGCACAAGCCAAGGTTTTCTAATATAATTGGCGGGAAAGATAATATGACATACTGCTTAAGCCTATTGACAGGTCTTCACTGACTACATGGACAGTTGTGGGGACTTCAAGCTTTATCGGCGCAAAATTCCAGATACCTTTAATTCCGGCCTCAACATAGCTTGTAGTGATGTCCTGGGCGTATTCGGCCGGCACCGTTACTATCCCGATTTGAATATTCCTGGCAGCAATGATTTCCGGTATTCTGGCAATATGAAAAATTTCGATTTCATTAATATATCGCCCGATTTTATCTGGATCAATATCAAAAATAGCCTGCAATTGAAATCCCTGGGGCGAAAAATTAGCATAATTGGCCAAAGCCCAGCCCAGGTGCCCCACACCGGCAATAGCTATATTCCACTGACGGTTGAGTCCCAGTATTTCGCCGATATTGCGCGTAAGCTCGCGCACGTAATAGCCAACACCTTTTTTGCCAAACTCACCAAAAGCGGATAAATCTTTGCGTATCTGCTCCGGTGTAACGCCAATTTTCCGCCCCAATTCGTCAGAGGATATAATCTCAATCCCTTCCTCCTGACTTAGTTTAAGGTACCGATAATAAAGCGGCAGTCTATCAATCGTTGCTTTAGAGATCACCGCATTCTCTTTGTGTTCTTTCATTGAAACAACTCTCCCTAGCAGTACTCAGCGCTTATCTCAGCAGCTTATGTTCCTTAGTATTATTTGTAATTTATTCTCACTCACACCGGTTAATTCCTGCTACTACTTTTAATTTTCACATTTTACAAATAATTAATCCTAAAAAATTAGAAAAACTTGGCTTATGCCAAGTCCTTTAGGCCGCCGGCAGAAGCCGCCGGTGCCTTTAGGGTAAAGATTTCTGATCTCTTAAATCATGACCCCCGGATTTTTATAAATTCTGCTAGTGCCTTGGCAAAATTAAATGTAGTTTTAGACGACGTAGTTTTTTTCGCAATGCAAGGCGGAGGACGCTAACTGACAGATCTGCTTTAATGATCCTGTATGATATGGGCCTCTTATTACTTGCACGGGCCGCGCAGATCGGCAATCTGTAAGGCGACGGCAACGAAGCAGGGCGGGAAAGATGCGTTGTATAACCTAACATTTGACTTTGTCAAGGCACTAGGGCAAGTAAAAGGGATGTCCCGGCGGACATCCCTTAAAAGGTTTAACATTTCTTTTGTGGATGATAGTGAGTATGCAGCAGATGGTGCGACTTTTCACCCAGCGGTTTACCCAGCCAGCTCTCATATAGTTCGGCAACAGCCGGATTATCATGCGATTTCCGCAGAGTAGAGCACTTATCACATTCATAAATGGCATCAATACGTTTTTGCCGGTGTTCAGCAGACGTAATGATCGGCTGGCCGCCGCCGCCTGAACAACCGCCGGGGCAAGCCATTATTTCAATAAAGTGATAATCAGCCTCACCGGCGCGAATTTTATCAAGCAGCACACGGGCATTGGCCAAAGTGTGAGCTACGGCAACTTTAGCTGTTAAGCCTTCTTTTACCGGCACCTCAGCCTCTTTAATGCCAGTCATGCCGCGAACGGTATGGAACTCAATATTATCAAGCTCATTGCCTGTAACCAGTTTCACAACCGTCCGGAGGGCAGCTTCCATAACCCCGCCGGTAGCACCAAAGATTACGCCGGCCCCTGAGCCAATACCAAGCGGAGCGTCGAATTCGGCCTCTTCCAGAGTTGCAAAGGTTAAGCCGGCGGCACGGATCATCCGGGATAATTCACGGGTTGTCAGGACATAGTCAACATCCTGATAGCCGCTGGAATTCATCTCCGGCCGGGCGGCCTCCGCTTTTTTGGCTGTACACGGCATGATGGATACAGAGACAATATCCTTAGGATCAATGCCGGCCTTTTCGGCATAATAAGTTTTAGCCAATGCACCAAACATCTGTTGCGGTGATTTGGCAGAGGACAGATGATCCAGCAGATCGGGATATTTTAATTCAATGAAGTTAACCCAGCCCGGGCTGCAGGAGGTAATCATCGGCAGCTTGCCACCATTGCTCAGGCGGTCGATAAATTCTGAACCTTCTTCCCAGATAGTAAGGTCAGCAGTAAAATCTGTATCAAAAACCTTGTTAAAGCCCAGCCGTTTTAAAGCTGACACCATCTTGCCGGTAACGATTGTACCATGAGGCAGCCCTAGTGCTTCACCTAAAGCCACCCGTACAGCGGGAGCCGTTTGAACAATGACATGCTTCGCTGGATCACCGATAGCCTGCCATACCGCTTCGGTATCGTCTTTTTCGACAATAGCGCCGGTCGGACACACAGCCGCACACTGACCGCAGTAGGTGCATGCCACTTCATCTAAGCCCAGATTAAAGGCCGGTACAACCGTTGTGTTAAAACCCCGGTTAGCAAAGCTATACACATGAACCCCTTGCCGTTCACTGCAAGCCCGGATGCAGCGGCCGCATAAAATACATTTGCTTTGATCGCGGACCAAAGACGGATTTTTATCGTCCAGCGGATAATTTTTCTTGTCGCCGTCAAACCGGATTTCTCTGACTCCCAGATCGGCTGCCATATTCTGGAGTTCACAGTTTAAGTTACGCTGGCAGGCCAAGCACTCTGTCGGGTGGTTGGCCAGTAGAAGCTCGACCACCATTTTCCGGGCTTCACGCACATCTGCTGTATTCGTCCGGACAACCATGCCTTCATTTACAGGATACACGCAGGACGCAACCAAACTGCGGGCGCCTTCAACTTCTACCATGCACACCCGGCAGGCCCCTTCCACACGCAGTTCAGGATGATAGCACAAAGTCGGCACTTTTATTCCCAGCGAATTTGCCGCTTCCAGAACAGTCGATGTTTTAGGCACAGAAACCTTTTGTCCATCGATTGTTAAATTAACCATTTCCATTTTCGTGTCACCCTCTCTTTTTCACTCAGTCTAGTGTTTGTAATGGGCAGTAGCTATTTTAAGCAGCCTTAGGCTTTAACAATTGATTTAAACGGACATTTAGCAATACAGGCACCGCATTTGATACACTTGGACAAATCAATCTCATGCTGCGCCTTGACCTCACCACTAATAGCTTCAGCCGGGCATACCTTTTTGCACAGACCGCAGCCCTTACAAGTATCGGTAATGTTGTACTGCAGCAGATTGGTGCAAGCCCCGGCCGGGCAGCGTTGATCATGAATATGGGCTTCATATTCATCACGGAAATAGCGCAGGGTGGAAAGTACCGGATTGGGGGCCGTTTGACCAAGGCCGCACAAGGCGGTGGTTTTAATATTTTTCGCCATTGATTCAAGCAGTGCAATATCACCGGGACGACCCAGCCCATCGGTTATGCGGGTAAGAATCTCCAGCATGCGTTTAGTCCCTTCACGGCAGGGTGTGCATTTACCGCAGGACTCGGACTGGGTGAAATTGAGGAAGAACTTGGCAACGTCAACCATGCAGGTGGTTTCGTCCATAACAACCAGGCCGCCGGATCCCATCATTGCCCCGGCCTTGATAAGAGAATCATAATCTACAGGCAGATCGAGCATGTTTTCCGGCAGACAGCCGCCGGACGGGCCGCCGATTTGCACAGCCTTAAACTTTTTCTCGTTAGGTATGCCGCCGCCAATTTCATAAATAATTTCCCGCATGCTGATACCCATGGGAACTTCTGCTAAACCGGTATTATTAATCCGGCCGGTAAGGGCAAATACTTTAGTGCCCTTGCTGCGTTCGGTGCCGATTGAGGCATACCAGTCCGCACCTTTGGTAATAATCTGCGGTACATTGCCAAAAGTCTCCACATTGTTGATATTGGTAGGCTTGCCCCACAAACCGGAAACGGCAGGGAACGGCGGACGGGGACGCGGCATACCGCGCTTGCCCTCAATTGACGCAATCAGGGCGGTTTCCTCACCACACACAAAGGCGCCGGCCCCTTCCTTGATTTTCAGTCTGAAATTAAAACCGGAACTTAAAATGTTGTCACCTAATAACCCTATTTCCTCAGCTTGCTTAATCGCAATTCTAAGGCGTTTAATCGCCAGCGGATACTCGGCCCGGACATATACATAACCTTCGTCGGCCCCAATAGCATAACCACAGACAGCCATGCCTTCAATGAGTCGATGAGGGTCGCCTTCAAGCACACTGCGGTCCATAAAGGCACCGGGATCACCTTCGTCGGCATTACATACCACATATTTTTTAGTACCGGGAGCATTGCGGGTGAACTCCCACTTCATACCGGTCGGGAAACCACCGCCGCCCCGGCCCCTGAGCCCGGATTTTTTTATTTCCGCCACAACGTCGGCCGGCTTCAATTCCGAGAGAGCTTTACCAAGGCCTTCGTAACCGCCTTCAGCAATATACTCGTTAATATCTTCAGGGTCAATGTGTCCGCAGTTGGCCAGTACATATCGCATCTGTTTCTTATAAAAAACAATATCATTATAACTGGGGATCTTTTCATGACTGATCGGTTCTTTATACAACAGCCGTTCTACAATACGCCCCTTAAACAAATGGGTTTCAACAAGTTCTGCCACATCTTCTTCCTGAACCCGGACATAGAAAGTTCCTTCCGGATAAATAATGACCAGCGGCCCCATTTCGCAGAAGCCATGGCAACCGGTCTCAATAATTTTTACCTCTTTATCTAAGCCTTTTTTAGCCAGTTCCTGCTGGAAGGCTGCTTCAACTTTTTTCGAACCTGAAGACACACAACCAGTACCGGCGCAAAGGAGCACATGCGCTCTTATGCGTTCCATATTATCCCCTCCCGTTATTCTAGCAAGATTATATATTTATTCAGTGAATTTGCCAATAGCAAGCTCTGCAACAATACGACCGTTAACGATATGCTCAGAAATAATTTTAGGGATGTCGTCTACTGTAACGCGGCCATAGGTTATCCTCGGTTCATTAGGGCGAACAACATCCACCAGCACTTCTTTCTCACACATGCCAATACAGCCGGTCTGGCTTATCTTAACCGTCTGCAGATTTTGCTTGGCAATCTCATCTAAAATAGCGGTCATCACTTGACGGGCGCCGGCTGCTATTCCGCAAGTACCCATGCCCACAATAATTTGGATGCCACCTTCGTGGCGCACAGTATTTTTGGTCTTAAGCTGTTCCCGTAGGCGTTTTAAATCTTCTAATGTTTTCACTTTTCGACACCTCCGTACAAATTAGCTATATGATCGGACAAGTATTTATGAAGCCAGATTAATATATCTGGTTGGGTTAGCGGTACACCATCCAGGATATCGGCTAACTCCTGCGAAGAAACAGTAAATTTTCTGTCATTGACAGTATGACGATACAAAAAGTTCAATGTGGGGTTAGCAACAAGAATTGTCTTAATTGTCTCTACTATGTTACCTAATGGAGGTCGGTCCAGATGATGATGACGATAACTTGCCTCTATTATTGTCCCTTGGCCTGGTGTTGATTGTATTTTCAAATATCCGTCACAGCGTTTGGTCGACATCTCCATTAACGGCAGTCCTAAGCCAACGCGTCGTGTCAACCTGGTAGTAACAAAAGGGTCAATTACAAGTTGACGGAGCTTCTCATCCATACCCCGCCCGTTATCAGCCACGCGGATAACTAAAACATCGGCTGACAGATCTTCAATAACTTCAAGTTTAACAATATTAGCCCCGGCTTCAAGCGAGTTTTGCACTAAATCCAGGATATGGAGTGATAGTTCACGCATAGCAGTTATTAGGCGTATCTAGCCAGGATTTCAGGTATTAGTTGCGTAGTCAACCGGCCGTGGGTATCATCATTAACCATTAACACTGGAGCCAACCCGCAGGCACCGATGCAGGCTACTGTTTCTAACGTAAACTTAAGATCAGGGGTAGTGCCGCCGGCTTTGACGCTTAAATTCTCTTCCAGCATAGTGAGGATTGCCTTGGCACCACGTACATGGCAGGCAGTCCCCTGGCAGACACGGATAATATTTTTTCCCCGGGGATTTAAATGAAATTGAGAATAGAAAGTTACTACACCATAAATTTGACTGACAGGAATCGCCATTTTTTCCGCAATAGCCTGGATTACTTCTTTAGGCAGGTAGCCGTAGGCATGTTGCGCTTCCTGCAGTACGGGGATGAGAGCCCCTTTTACCCCCTGATATTTTGCAAGTATCACATCCAGTTGGTCAAGCGCTAACTTGCCTGCTTCACCGCCGCCACAGCAGCATTTGGTTTCCTTATCGCTGTTCATGTTACATCCTCCTTATGAAAAAATTACTAGTCACTGGCAAGCTTAGTGTATCAGTGGTTTACACCACCACCCTTCGTAAATTTTGAGATAATAATGCCTGCCGGATTTCGCCCACTGTTGGCTGTTCAAGATAAAAAGCCGTTTTCGGGCCGTTGATAAAGTCTTCCATGACATGAGCGTCTGAGGCAGTTATTACAGGCAGGTCGCCAATAGCAGGAATACGGACAGACGCATCTTGCGCATTCATGTGCCTTGATACTTCGACTGCTGCCAACTCAACATCAGGCGGAATAAACCCCAGTTGCGAAATAATGCTATATACAGGCCTGTCGATATGACTGGCAATACATATGCCGCCTAAGCGTTTTACTTGTGCAGAGATTTCAGCAACCCCGGCCGTCAGGGAAGATAATAAAAGTTCATTTTTTTCGGCTATAAAATTATCATCGGCATCGACGATGAACTGGGCGCCAAACCGGGCAGCATCATTAAGGCGCCCTGACATATGGGCTTTGGTAAATAACTCCCATTCTTTCATTTGCCTCATTTTATCAAATAAGACAAGCAGATGCACTTCTTCCCTGCTTTCGACCTCCATGCCTAACAGGACAGTAACAGTTGTGCCTTTGGCGGCTTCCAGGGCTGCAGGAACATTATCGCAGGCATTATGGTCAGTAATGGCAATAATATCAATCTTATGGTCCACAGCCTGCCACACAATATTGCGCGGCGTCATTTCGACAGCCGCACACGGTGATAACAGCGTATGGACATGCAGATCCGCCACAAACCGACGCATCATTTTCCGGCAATCCCCAACTGATATAAACGTCCTGTTATCTCAAAAGAGGAAAGCAGCGTACTCAGAATCACTATTTCTTCTGACTCGGCCTTGCCGGCAGCATCCTTGTCAAGCTTAACGCCGCCGGCAATAATAACCGCTGCCAGTCCTGTCAGAGATGCAACTGCCACGATATTCTGATGTCCCTGCATAGTAACCCAGACATTGCCGGCACAGGCCTGCCCCATAACATTGCTCAGCAGGTCTGAAACGTAACCGCCGGTAATTTCATGACCAAGCTTGGACTGCCCTGACACGACTGTCAGCGGCAGTAGTGTAATTAATTCTTCAACAGTCACTCTTAGATCCTCCTAACATTTTTCCTTCTCCTCATACTCCTGGTTTTTATCAAGCGGCGGCGGCAGCTTATCTGCCAGGTCAACCATTTCATACGCCAAATCCCGGACCTTTTTCCGGAGGATAAATACGCAGTCGGTCATACTGGCTAGTCCCTGAGCAATATCTTCCGCCAAAGCCTTGCAATTGGGCGAGCCGCAGGAGCCGCAATCCAGTCCCGGCAGACTCTTTAAAGTCCGGTCCATAAATTCTATTTTATTCATGGCTTTGGTAATATCAGCATCAAGGCGCAATATCGGTTTGGGCTCTATGGCCCGGCGTCCGGCTACCCCAAGTTCGAACTCCGAGTAATCGGTCCGCGGCAGTCTGCCAAATTTAGGGTCCTCCATCTTTTTCCTGGAAATACGCTGTTTCATCCGGTGTTCGGCGACATACCGGTTTTCAACAGTTAAAGGGCCGCCAATACAGCCGCCGGCACAGGCCAGCATCTCGATATAATCGACATCCTTGAGTTTGCCTAAGGCCACTTGCTCCAATACATTGGCAACATGGTGAACATCATGAACGATTAAGACATTGTCCGCGCCAACCGAATTGGTTTCACCGCCGGAAACGGCCCAGCCAACCCCTACCCAGGAGGCCTGACGCCTGGCATCCTGAAGTTCGGCAGTCACTACTTTTAATAAAGCGGGATAAATTTTACTAATTGCGATCGCCCCGGTAATATTAGATTTTTCTGCTCCCAGCGGCTGATATACTGCCGTCATCTTCGCCGGACACGGCGTTATAAACCATACACCGATGTTTTCCGGTGTGAGGCCCGGCAGTTCTTCAGCCTCCGCCCGCGCCAATCTTGCCGCAACCTCGACCGGGGCGTCAAAGGGTGCCAGATGATCGATAAGTTCAGGGTATTTTACCTGAATCAGCCGGACGATAGCCGGACAGGCTGACGAGATTGCCGGCCTGGGGATATCCTTACGTTTTAAGTGATCTCGGATGGCAAGGGACACAATTTCGGCTCCATGAGCCACCTCAAAAACTTCATTAAAGCCAAGCTTTAACAACCCCGACAGGATAGCCCTTACCGGAATGTCCACACTAAACTGGCCATAGAGGCTGGGGGCAGGCAGGGCAATATTATATTTATATTTTTTCAGGTCGGCAAGCTCATCGGTCACTGCTGTCTTGGCATGTCCCGGACAGTAGCGGATACATTCGCCACAATCAATACATCGCGAAGATGTTATTTGCGCCTTGCCGCCGCGAATGCGGATAGCTTCCGTAGGGCACCGCCTAGTGCAGTTCACACAGCCCTGACATTTCTCATCCGTCAGGCGAACCGAATGGTATCGTTCTGCCACCGCTTTTTCACCACCAAACTGTACATACTCTAATCATAAACAAAGTCGGACTTAGTGATAGATGGTCATACTAAGTTGTGTTCCCACTCCGGCTTCGGTTTTAATATCAAATTTATCTGTACAACGTGCCATGTTCGGCAGGCCCATGCCGGCACCAAAGCCCATCTCCCGGACATAATCCGGCGCCGTTGAATATCCCTCTTTCATCGCCAGCTCAATATCCGGGATTCCCGGGCCTTCATCGGCCACAGTCACCTCGGTGCGATTAGGGTGAATGTCGGCCCTGATCGAGCCGCGGTACGCATGAATGATGACATTCATTTCCGCTTCATAAGCACTGATGGCAATTCGCCTGATAATATCCGGCCGAATCCCCAGCAGTTGCAGTGTACGCTTAATTTTGCTTGAAGCCTCGCCGGCACTATTAAAATCCGCACCGGTCAGTGCAAACTCCAGCGTTAAGCCTTGTTCGGGTGTCACAGAGTTTCCTCCTTTAATGACGATCCTATCAGCCCATCCTTGTACAAAATGCCACAAGCTTCGTACATCTGCCGCTGAGTCAGCAACAGCGGTATTCCCATTTCCCGGGCCATTATAATGACCTCCGGCCCCGGACGTTTGCCACGGACAAATATTATGCCTGCCAAATCACTCATTTCCGCAGTACGGATAACCTGAATGTGGGTCAGCCCTGTCAATAAGATAGCCCGCTCTTTAGTAAAGGCCAAGACATCACTCATCAGGTCTGATCCGCAAGCACATTTCGCTTCCTGGTCAAGCAACTCTACTCCACAGAGCACCTCAGCCTCCAGGACCTTTTGTATTTGGGCCAGTTTCAAATTAGGCTACCTCCCTCGCAATAGTCTTGTGCGAAATTTCACAATATTTTATATAAAAAATTAAGGGGATTATCCCCCCAATAATATTCATAATTAGTAATATTGTTTGTATATTCGCGTTATTTGCAATAATTCCTTCTATAAAATGCGCTTAATTTGAATTTAATATTAGAGCAAATGTTAGGCGTTATACAATTAACAGTTAACGGTAACGGCGGCTCGAATCCCAAGCAGCGATGATGACAGCATTTAAGAGCCAAAACAACATCGACATTTGGACGTTAAACATAATATAATCAGTAAACCCGTTTACTACCAGCCCCAGCACGGCCGCAACGCTTCCCAGCATTACCCCGGCCACCCAGGGATTTTGCGTCTGGTCCAAAACCTGAATTGCTTTCCTGGCATGTCCATAAATAATTGCTAAAAATACAATTAGCCCCGGAATCCCAATTTCAGCCGCAATATGTAGATACATATTATGGGCATGAACGATAGTTGCCGCCGGGTTGTTCAGAAAAAAATCGTAGTCAGGATACACCAGCCAGTAGGATCCCCAGCCAATGCCTAAGAACGGCTTATCTAAAATCATCGCAACAGTACTTTCCCACAGGGCAAGCCTGAGAGTTGACGAAGTATCGGTCGGATTAAAAATTGACAGGAGGCGTTCCATCACCCCGTCATGGCAAAAGAGGGCAATCGCCGGGATAACTAAAAATATCCATAACACTTTGCGATTATATAAACGCCCGCATAGCGCAGTCACCGCCACAATACTCAGCCACGCGCCCCGTGAATAGGTAAGTACCAGGCAGGTGCCCAGCACAGCCACAAATGCAAACAGGAACACTTTTTCCTGTATATTTTCAGTGTGCAGTCCGATGCCAACAGCCAGCGACATAACCACAACCAGGAAGCCGGCTAACAGGTTAGGATTTTGCAACGTAGAGAAAATTCGGACTTTAAGCTCGGGAAACTGCTCGCCGTCAACCCACTGAAAAGCTGATATATCGACACCATGAACATACTGATAAAAACCGTAACAGGTAACAACAACAGCCGAGGCCATAACTGACCATACCAGCCTTTTTAGCTGCTCTATCGCATTCAGGTTATTAATAACAAGATAATAAATAAGTATGTAGCGCCCCATTAAATGATAGTAATTGTAGAAGCTGAAATCTTTGTCAGGAGCTACGCTGATTGACGCTGCCGACACGATGACTAGTAACGCGATCATTTCATCAAATGGCGTTCGTTTTAAAAAAAGTTTTTTTAACAGCACCATCTTGGCAATCCATAATACTGTTCCTGCCCCTAAAAATAATGTGGTAATATTTAATGATAAAGGTAAAAAAAAGGCCACAGCCAGAATGCAGTGCTCAATTAAATAATCAAGCCGGAATTGGGGTTGGCTCCTACACGTATATGCAATGCGCACAGTTTCACCTACGGTTCAATATTTTACTGGTTCTTCTTCCCGTTATAGTATTAAATTAGCAGCGTGGATTTCTTGCCTATGCCAATATACTAAAACAATACTGGCGCTTGAATCTCCCCCAAGCGCCAGATCTATTATATACAATTAACACTAATTTGTCTACTTTTTAAGAATAATCTGGCGAGCCTCACCAATTAGATAAAGTGAACCGGCCACACAAACAACCCCCTGCGAACCGGCTAAGTATTTAGCCCGCTCAATACCACTGCCAATAGCCGCTGCTGCCTCTACATGGCGGGCCTCTATTTCCCGGGCAATTTCCTCCGGTGTTGCCGCCCGGTACGACAGGGGCTGCACTGTAACAACAGTGTCGACAGGCCGAATAAGTTCACGGATAATGCCTGTTACATCCTTATCGCGCAAAATCCCCAGGGCAAAGGTTACTTCCCGGCCGGGAAACACTTGATCCAGGTTCTGGCGAAGCACTCTGGCCCCATCGGGATTATGGGCGCCATCGATGACAATCACCGGCTCGCCGGCTATTATTTCGAACCGGCCTGGCCAGCATACAGTGGCCAGCGCCTGTTGAATTGTCCCGGCTGTAATCCGCTTATCCTTTGTTCCCAGGATTAGAGCGACAGTAACCGCAACGGCACTGTTTTCCAGCTGATGACAGCCAATAAGGTTTAGATCGGTTTCAATCCGGCCCAATTCACCGGCATCAATACATACCTGCTGTTTACCGTTTGCCAGACCCTTAAACCGGCCGGTAAAATCCCTGTCTTTACTGTAAACGGCAGCATTCTTCCCGGCTGCCGTCTGCCTGATCAAAGCCAGCGCCTCTCCCCGGGCAGCAGTGACTACCGGGACATTATCTTTGATGATGCCTGCTTTATGCCGGGCAATCTCGGCAATAGTGGAACCACAGCGATCAGTGTGCTCCAGCGTAACATTAGTAATCACCGCAAGCTCAGGAACAACAACATTAGTGGAATCCAGCAATCCCCCCAGCCCCACTTCGATGACTGCATATTCAACCCCCATGGCGGCAAAGTAGTAAAAAGCAGCAGCCGTAATGACTTCAAACTCGGTCGGCTGTTCAAACCCGGCGGCCAGCATTTGCTCCACAAACCGGCTGGTATAGTGAATTGCCTGGGCAAACTCCTCTTTGGTGATCTCCTGCCCGTTAATCAGCATGCGTTCAGGGTAATCCACCAAATGAGGCGAGGTATACATACCTGTTTTAATCCCGCTGGCAGTCAGAATTGCTGACACCATGGCGGTCGTTGATCCTTTGCCGTTGGTGCCGGTAACATGGATGGTTTTAAAGCGGCGCTGCGGCTGCTGCATAAGCTCCAGCAGCCGCTCTATGCGGGCCATGCCCAGATTAATCCCAAACTTACTCAAATTTTCGAGGTAGGCTAACGTTTGTTCATAAGTCATATTGCTGCACCTCCATAAATAATTAATCTCAGCGACAGTATTGACCGCGTTTAAATTTATTACAGGCGTGTTATATATTCCAGTCGCTCCCTGACAGCGGTTTGCTTTTCCAGATACTCGGCCTGCTTGGCTTTTTCCTTTTCAATAACTGCCGCCGGGGCTTTGGCGGTAAAGCCCGGATTATTAAGTTTGCCGGCAATCCGGGCTACTTCTTTATCCAGGTTGTCCAGTTCCTTATTCAGGCGGGCTGTTTCCTTCCCGATATCAATAAGGCCTTTAAGCGGCAGATAGATCTCAACACCGCTGATGACTGCCGTCATGGCGTTTTCCGGTGTTGTCCCGTTATCGGCAAGAAGGCTGACAGGTTCAGCAGCCGCCAGCGTCTTGATATAACCAAGGTTAGCCTCAATCTGCCCTTTAAGGTCCCCAGCGGCAATCTTAAGTATTACCTCACTCTTCTTGCCCGGATGCACATTAACCTCGGCCCGCATATTGCGCACTGCTTTAATTGTCTCCATAATAACGCTCATCAGCTGCTCATCCGGAGCGCTCGCCAATTCCGGCTGCGCCTGCGGCCAGCCGGCAGTCATAATGCTGATTCCCTGCTGGGGCAGACTCTGCCAAATATCCTCCGTAATGAAGGGCATAAAAGGATGCAATAGTTTAAGGGTATTGCCAAGGACGTATTGAAGGACATACTGAGCCACTTGACGGCTGGCTGCATCGGCTTTGTTATAAAGACGCCCCTTGGCCAGCTCTATATACCAGTCGCAAAATTCATCCCAGATAAATTCATAAACCGTCCGGGCTGCCTCACCTAGCTCAAACCGCTCCAGATTGCCGGTTACTTCAGCAACCGTTGTGTTATACCTGCTTAAAATCCACCGGTCTGCAGTTGTAAATGCTTTCGGATCTGGCGAAAAATCAGGGTCAAAGCCTTCCAGATTCATAAGCACAAAACGCGAGGCATTCCAGATTTTATTGGCGAAATTGCGGCTGGACTCCACCCGCTCCCAATAAAACCGCATGTCATTGCCTGGCGTATTGCCGGTAATCAGCATAAACCGCAGTGTATCTGCACCATATTTCTCGATAACCTCCAGCGGGTCAATACCATTGCCCAGCGATTTACTCATCTTCCGGCCCTGGCTGTCCCGTACCAGACCGTGAATAAACACATGCCTAAACGGTATCTCCTGCTGAAATTTCAGTCCCATCATCATCATGCGGGCTACCCAGAAAAAAATAATATCATAACCGGTAACCAGCACGCTTGTCGGATAAAACTGTTTAAGTTCCGCGGTCTCCTCCGGCCAGCCCATGGTGGAAAATGGCCACAGGGCCGAACTAAACCACGTATCAAGCACATCCGGATCCTGTTCAACAGCACCACCGCATTGGGGGCAGGCGTGAATATCGCTCCTCGACACAGTAACCTCGCCACAGGCACAATACCAGGCCGGAATGCGATGGCCCCACCAGATTTGCCGGGATATGCACCAGTCGCGGATATTATCCAGCCAGTTACTATAAATCTTAGTAAACCGGTCAGGCACAAACTGAGTTCTGCCTTCGGTTACCGCCGCAACAGCAGGCTTAGCCAGCGGTTCCATCTTAACAAACCACTGTTTGGACACCAAGGGTTCAATCACTGTGCTGCAGCGCTGGCAATGGCCGACAGCATGGTTGTGTTCATCAATTTTTACAAGATACCCCTGGTCTTTAAGGTCATTGAGCAGGGCTTTACGGCATTCATAACGATCCATGCCGGCATATTTGCCGGTATCAGCGGCCATGGTGCCATCAGGATTTATCACCACAATCTCGGGCAGCTTATGCCTGAGGCCCATATCAAAGTCGTTCGGGTCATGGGCCGGGGTGATCTTAACTGCGCCGGTACCAAACGCCGGATCAACATAGTCGTCGGCGACAATAGGCAGGCGGCGCCCCAGCATTGGCAGGATCAGATACTTCCCTGCCAGATGACGATAACGTACGTCCTCTGGATGTACGGCCACACCGCTATCACCCAGAATAGTCTCCGGGCGCGTGGTAGCTACGGTTACGTATTCACCGTCAGCCCCCGCCACCGGATAACGTACGTGATATAAATGCCCCGGCTTCTCTTCATGCTCAACCTCAATATCACTAAGGGCGGTATGGCAGCGTGGACACCAATTCGTGATGCGGTTGCCCTGGTAGATCAGCCCCTGCTCATATAAAGTAACAAATACTTCGCGCACAGCGGCTGAGCAGCCTTCATCCATAGTAAAACGTTCCCGTTCCCAGTCACAGGAGGCCCCTAAACGCTTAAGCTGATTGATGATGCGGCTGCCATACCGGGCTTTCCACTCCCAGACCCGCTTGATAAACACATCCCGCCCAAGATCGTAGCGGGTTTGGCCTTCTTCGGCCAGAACCTCTTCCACTTTAATCTGCGTGGCAATACCGGCATGGTCGGTGCCCGGCATCCACAGCGTGTTATAGCCCTGTAACCGTTTGAAACGGATAAGAATGTCCTGCAACGTATTATCAAGCGCATGCCCCATATGCAGCTGTCCGGTTACGTTAGGGGGCGGAATAACAATACTGTACGGAGCCTGGCCCCTATTAACCTCAGCATGAAATAACCGGTTGTCTTCCCAGAATTTATACCACTTGGCTTCCACGGCCTGGGGATCATACACAGTAGCAATCGTATGTATCTGTTTCTCTTCCATATATCCTCCTTGAATTATATCGTTTCTCATAAAAAAAAGCCCTCTTGTCCCCTAAGGACGAAAGGGCTTAGCTTCCGCGGTACCACCTTGATTTCCGGCCTCTGCTGGGTGCCGGACTCTTGCTATGCCGTAACGTGACACAGCGGCTGGACCTACAAAATTTTCAGTCCAGCAGCTCAGAGATGACCTTCTGTTAATACCTCACTGAAAGGCCTTGCAGCCGGCGGGCCTTCTCTCTGTCCAGGCGTATCAACATACTCTTCTCTTCATTGCTGATATGTATACAATTGCTTTCATTATACCGGCTCAGACGGACAGTGTCAAGTTTTGGCAGTCATTGTACCAGCATGTCCAAAAGTAAAAGCCTCTCATTCCATATAGCTAAAGTCCAACCTTATTGGCTTCTGCCGCTGACAGGATGAAAGGATTCGGCTTCAGTATTACGAGCGCAAATTATCGAGATAAGCCTTGGCATTATCTAGCTCTTCCCTAGTATTAATATTCAGAAAGCAATATTCCGGTACCTGCAGCCTGTTCATTTCTGCCTGATCGATATAAACAACATTTACCTCATCAAAAAAAGATTGCACACTACGCCTGTCGTTATCTAAATGAGCCGTAATTGCCGGCAAGCACCGTTTTGAGTAAATGGCATGCAAAGGTTCCATCCTTGTCCCATACCGGGGAATAAGAATATCCTCCCTGCCCAGCCGGTTGAGCATATAATGCACAAGTGTTTTATCAATAAACGGCATATCACAGGCAAAGACAAAGATATAGGGAGTGACAGATTTGATTAAACCGGCCTGTATCCCCCCCAGCGGCCCCTTGCCTTGTATAATATCTCCAACCATATCACAGCCTAAATAACGGTAATCAGCAAATTGATTAGTAATAAGAACCGGCTGCTTATGAAAAAAATCGGTAACTTTCTGTATTACAATCTCTATTAATGGCTGAGAACCTAGTTTTACAAAAGATTTACTCGTACCCATTCGCTGGCTTTTCCCGCCTGCCAATATGAACGGAGTAATCAGCCTGCACCATTGGAGATTAGTCTTATTTTCACTCAAATTCATAGCGCTCCAGTATATAAGCAGAATCTGACTTTATTATAATAAGAGTATGACCTGTAAGTCAACCTGTGTAACATATTTGCCCTGACGGCAGGCAAGCAAGCGGTGATAAAATAACGGCTGTACTGGCTGAGCAGTTACCAAGATATATATCATTTATGCAAAATATTTGGTAAAATATATAAATAGGTTATTCAATTACGAAAGGAGGCAAAAACCTAATTGCATTTTCCGCTAATTACCGCGCAAAGCAGCAAAAAGCATTTATTCCACCACAAGGAGAGTGAACACAGTAAATGATCAGATTGACAATTGACGGGCAAATCATTGAAACCCCTGAAGGCTCTACCGTGCTGGAAGCGGCCCGCAACGCCGGCGTCCGGATCCCAACCTTGTGCCACCTTGCCGACTTAACCCCGGAAGGAGCCTGCCGGGTCTGTGTTGTCGAAGTGGAAGGCGCACGCGGGCTGGTCACGGCGTGTACCTATCCGGCATCGGCGGGACTGGTTGTACGGACCAACTCAGCCGCTATCCGTGAAGCCCGCAAAAGTGTAATTGAACTGATGCTGGCCAACCACCCCCAGGACTGCCTTTCCTGTCAGCGCAACCTGGATTGCGAGCTGCAAACGCTGGCAAACAATCTGGGAATCCGGGAAATCCGTTTTACCGGCGAACGCCGCGAATATGCCGTTGATGACAGTAATCCCTTTATTATCAGAGATAATAATAAATGCATCCTCTGCGGCCGGTGCGTCCGGGTTTGCCAGCAGGTACAGTGCTGCGATGTCCTCGAATGGACGAACCGGGGCTTTGATACAAAAATAGCACCCGCTTTTGATGTGCCCATGCCTGAATCGAGCTGCGTTTTTTGCGGCACCTGCGTTTCTGCCTGCCCGGTAGGCGCCCTGACGGAAAAACCCATGAGGCATGCCGGCTTGCCGGATAAAAAAGTTAAAACAACCTGTCCCTTCTGCGGTGTTGGCTGCAATTTCGATCTGAATGTCAAGGACGATAAGGTTATTGGGGTAACCTCAAATCTGACCAGTGCGGTTAATGGCCGGCTCACTTGTGTAAAAGGCCGGTTTGGTATTGACTATGTCCACAGCCCGGAGCGTCTGACAACACCGTTAATCAAAAAAGACGGTGACTTTGTGGCGGCTACCTGGGATGAAGCACTGGACTTAATTACCGCCAGATTTGCCGCTATAAAAAATGCCCATGGCGGCGACGCTCTGGCGGCCCTCAGTTCGGCCCGTTGTGTTAACGAAGAAAACTATCTGATGCAAAAATTTATGCGCGCAGTGATTGGCACCAACAATATTGATCACTGCGCCCGTACCTGACACGCCCCTACTGTGGCCGGTCTGGCCACCTCATTTGGATCAGGGGCAATGACAAACTCAATCAACGAAATACCCCAGAGTAAGGTTTTATTTGTTATCGGCTCCAACCCAACCGAAGCCCATCCTGTAATTGGGGCAAAAATGCGTCAGGCACTCCGTAATGGCGCCCAATTGATTGTCGTTGATCCACGGAAAACCGAACTTGCCGGCAAAGCGCATGTATGGCTGCGGCTGAAACCAGGTACCGATATTGCGCTTATCAACGGCTTGATGCATATTATTTTAAAATCCGGCTGGCATGACCAGAAGTTTATTGAATCCTGCACAGTTGACTTTGAAAAAGTAGTCGAAACAGTGGAAAAATATACGCCGGAATATGTTGAAACAATTACAGGTGTACCTCAGCATTTGTTGAAAGCAGCAGCCAGAATCTATGGCACGGCTGAACGCGCCCAAATATTTTATACCTTAGGAATTACTGAACATGTTTGCGGTACCGACAATGTCATGAGCCTGGCTAATTTAACGATGATGACAGGTAATATTGGCAAGCTTAATTCTGGCGTAAACCCGATGCGCGGCCAGAATAACGTCCAGGGAGCCTGTGATCAAGGGGCTCTGCCAAACGTCTACTCCGGCTACCAGAAAGTAACCGATCCGGCTTCCCGGGAAAAATTTGAAAAAGCCTGGGGCGTCAAGCTGCCTGAACAGGCGGGTATGATGATTCCGGATATGTTTGATGCTGCTATTAGCGGTAAACTAAAAGCCATGTACGTCATGGGCGAAGATCCGGTATTGACCGATTCTGATGCTCATCATGTAATTAAAGGGCTGAAACATCTCGAATTTCTAGTAGTCCAAAATCTATTTATGACAGAAACAGCAAAGTTGGCTGATGTCGTGCTTCCAGGTGCTTCATTTGCCGAAAAAGACGGTACATTCACTAATACCGAACGCCGTATCCAGCGTGTCCGGCAAGCCATTAATCCAATCGGCAATAGCCGCCCTGACTGGCAAATTATTCGAGACTTATCGAATAAAATGGGCTATTCCATGACTTACAACCATCCGAGTGAAATTATGGATGAAATGGCCTCACTAAGTCCGATATATGCCGGCGTTTCTTATGAACGTATCGATGAGCAGGGTTTACAATGGCCTGTTCCTCATAAAGAACATCCGGGTACACAATACCTTCATGCTGGCGGTAAATTCGCCTGCGGTCTCGGCGTGTTTAAGCCGATAGAGCATCAACCGCCGGGAGAATCACCTGACGCTGATTATCCCTTCTTGCTGAGCACCGGGCGTATCCTCTACCATTATAATATTACTACACCTGGCTATTCCAAAACGCTCACTGATTATCGCTCTGAAGAACGGGTTATGATTCATCCTGACGATGCGAACCGGTTAGATATCCAGGATATGGAAACAATTAGAATCTCATCCCGCCGGGGCCAGGTACAAGCTAAGTCCTGGGTAACAGACCGCGTCCCACCTGGCGTAATCTGGATGTCCTTCCACTTTGCAGCCTGTCCAACTAACGAAATAACCAGCAGCGCAGTTGATAAAGTAACGAAAACATATGAATATAAAGTGTGTGCTATAAAAGTTGAAAAAATTATAGCACCTGATTAAGCAAGTAGATATAAAAATCTGTGGCGCTCACCGGAGCGCCACAGATTTTTTTGTGTTGCCTTATTCCCAAGCCGTCTTTATACAGCTCTTACAACGTTTACGCGTTTTTGCTTAATACTCTTTTCAATTTCATCAGGCAAAACTACCGACAGTGCTTTTGTCGGGCATTTTTTTACACACTGCGGCCCATCAGGTAATTCAATGCACAAATCACATTTATAAGCAGTTTTTTGCCAGGGCTTATCTTCAACCCAGGTTAAATAGACTGCGCCTATCGGGCAGGCCATAATACAGTTTTTACAGCCGACACATTTGTCGGCAAGCACATAAATTATTTGACCCCGCTGTACAATTGCCTTTTCCGGACAGGCTTCAGCACAAGGGGCATCCTCACATTGGCGACACTGAACAGGAACACTGATATCTTCTGTCTTTACCACCGACAAGCGGGGTACGAACGGCACATCCTTAATCGCTTCGGTGCCTAGTACTTTATTGGTATGTGCCATAACGCAGGCAATTTCACAGGTGCGACAGCCAATGCATAAGTCAGGATTACCGATAACAAAAGCTGTATTCAGCATTGTTTATCCCCTCCGGCAATAATGGGTGTGCAATAATTCATGGGATTTATGCCCCAGTGGCTTGCCCAGAAAATCTTTATAGACCTTGGTTATTTCAGGGTTGTCATGCGATTTTCTCAGCGGTAGCTCCTCATCATGTTTGTACATGGAGGCCATACGGCTGGCGTAAACCTGCTTGCGTTCAGTTTCTAACAGAACCTTGGGCTGGCCGCCGCCACTGATACAGCCTTGAGGACAAGCCATAACTTCGACAAAATGGAAATCAGCAGTACCATTTTTAATCTCATCGATGATTGGCGCTGCATTTTCCAGTCCGGCCACTACAACGGTTTTAACAGCCAAATCGCCCACCTGGAGCGTAGCACGTTTTACGCCCTGGCTATGCCGTACATCCAGGATATTGATATCATCAAGAGGGTTGCCGGTAATCAATTCATACCCTGTACGCAGGGCGGCTTCCATAACCCCGCCGGTAACCCCAAATATATGACCGGCCCCTGTATAAGTCCCCAGTACAGAGTCAGGCTGGCTCGGCTTAAGGCTTTTAAAATCAATACCGGCATGTTTAATTAAATTTGCCAATTCTCTGGTTGTCAGAACAAGATCAACATCCTGACTGCCGCTTGCATTCATTTCCGGCCGGGAAGCCTCAAATTTTTTGGCAGTACAGGGCATAACTGATACACTGACTATTTTCTTAGGCTCCAGTTTGTCAACCTGGGCGCCATAAGTCTTAAACAAAGCGCCGGCCATTTGCTGCGGAGACTTGCAGGTAGACAGGTTTTCATGAAGTTCAAAATGTTCTTGTTCTACATATTTAACCCAGGCCGGACAGCAGGAAGTAAACATGGGCAATACACCATTTTCCTGGATCCGTTTAATTAACTCACTGCCTTCTTCCATAATTGTCAGATCAGCTGTAAAATTGGTATCATATACTCGATCGAAGCCTAATTTTCTTAAAGCAGTAATCATTTTCCCGGCAACCAGTTCACCGGACGCTACACCAAAATCTTCGGCCAAGCCAACCCTGACAGCGGGTGCACATTGGACCATTGTTACAACATTAGGGTTATTGATAGCTTCCCATACCTTCTGCGCGTGTCCCATGTTGTGGGCCGCAAATAGCGGTTCCCTGACACTAGCCAATAGGCCTCGATCCTTCATCTTGGTTTCACGCGGTGCCGAAGTTTCTGATTTATATTCTTGATAAGCACTGCAAATCTGAACACATTGACCACAGAAACAGCATTTATCATAATTGATATCTGCCGCCATTCCTGCCGGTCCTCCAATAGCGCCAACAGGGCAAACATCAATACAGCGATGACAGCCGGTACATAATTCCTGATCAATCTCAACTGTATATTGCATGAAATTCACCTCCTATTTTTTAAACATGCCCACAATCGTAGCGACAGCTTTTCTATTTTTTTCTTTTTTCTCTTTGTGTGGATCTACTAGACGCAATGCCTGTTTTGGGCATACCTCAACGCAAATCGGTCCTTGCTTCCGGGTATCGCACAAATCACATTTGTTGGCATACATGCGCGGCTTTTTTAAATTCTCCTGAATTACTTCCTCGCCGTTGACAAATTGGGAAACAAGCTCTACTGCGCCAAACGGACAGGCCATCAGACAATCTTTGCAAGCTTTACATTTGTCTGTATCAATGAGTACCTTGTCGCCGGCAAAATAAATGGCCTTCTCAAGACAAGCCTGAGCACAGGGCGCATCCTCACAATGGTGGCATTGCACCGGAACAGTCACTTCTTCCACGCGGGTAACAAATAACTTGGGGAATACCGGTGTGTCGATATTGCCTGCCGTAATACCGTTTACACTATGGGACGCATGACAGGCAACCTCACAGGCTTTACAGCCTATGCATTTTGTTCCGTCCCCAACAACAAAGTGGCTTAACTTCTCCATAAGTACCTCCTTTTTAAGAAGCAGTGCTTCTTCATCCCTGCTGATTACTTATTAGGAAACAACAGCACCCATTTTACGTTTAAGCTCATTGTAGGCGGCAGTAAGTTCTTCTTCAGCCTTTTGCTGATCTTTGATGGCTTCCACCCTGACCGCACAGTACTTATATTCAGGCGTTTTAGATATGGGATCAACAGCATGAATAGTCAGTTCGTTACAAGCCCCAAGCCACCATTGGTAAGTCATATATACAACACCTGCACGCACCCGGTCAGTTACTAACGCCCTGGTTACAACTGAGCCACGCCGTGTTGTCACACGCACAAGGTCTTCGTCAGCAATGCCAAGTTTATCCGTATCAGCTGGATGAATCTGGAGGTAACCGGGCTCATCGGCCAATTTGGCAAGCCCCCAACAGTTGCCGGTCATTGTGCGGGATGAATAGTGACCGACTTCCCGTACTGTAGACAATACCAGTGGGTATTCGGCATCAGGCTGTTCAATCGGCGGCCGCCACTCGGCAGCAAAGAAATTTCCTTTCATACTGGGAGTTTGGAATACATTACCTTTGAACAGATATGATGTACCCGGATGTTCCACAGTAGGGCATGGCCATTGGATACTGCCTAATTCTTCAATTCTGGCATAAGTAGCCCCGGCAAAGCTCGGACTCAAACTAATCATTTCATTCCAGATTTCCTCAGTATTATTATAGTTCATTTCATAACCGAAACGTTTCGCTAATTCGCAGATAATAACCCAGTCGTCTTTAACGTCACCTTTAGCATCCACCGCCTGACGGAAACGCTGGAACCTACGGTCTGCACCGCTAAATACGCCGCCATGTTCACCCCAGGCGGTAGCCGGCAGAATAACATCCGCCTGCAACGCTGTTTTATTCATGAATATATCCTGCAGAACCACCAATTCCAGTTCCTCAAGCGCTTGTCTCACACCAGCGGCATCCGGATCGCTCTGCACGGGGTCTTCGCCAATAATGTAAAAGGCCTTAAGTTTTCCTTCCTCGGCACAATGCGGAACATCTGTCAGCATATAGCCCGCTTTGTCCGGCAAATTCTCCACACCCCAGGCCTGGGCAAACTTTTTGCGGATATCGGGGTTGGTAACCGGCTGATAACCGGAAAACACATTAGGCAATGCCCCCATATCGCAGGCTCCCTGTACATTATTCTGTCCGCGTACAGGGCCAATCCCGGAGCTGGGTTTGGCAATTTGTCCGGTCAGCAGGCATAAACCGCCCAAGCCCTTGACTACGTCCACAGCCTGGTTGTATTGACATACGCCCATCCCATAGAGAATGAACGATCTTTCTGATTTTGCATAAATCTCCATAGCCTGCTCCACAAGCTTAGGGTCAAGACCTGAAATTGCCTGTGCGTACTCAGGCGTGTATTTAGCAACAGTTTTTCTGTATTCCTCAAAACCTTCAGTATAATTGTCGATATAAGCCTTGTTGGCCCAGCCTTTTGCCAGTATAACATTGGCGAAACTATTAACGGCCGCCATATTAGAGCCATTTTTGATCGGCAGCCAGATGTCAGCGATTCTGGCTGATTCTGTTTTGCGAGGATCAACAACAATAATTTTAGCCCCTTTTGCTTTAGCCTTCAGAATGCGGCGGGCCACCAGCGGATGTGAATCAGCGCCATTATAGCCAAATATCAATAAACAGGTAGCATCTTCAATTTCGATGATGGAGTTTGTCATTGCGCCACTGCCAAATGTAGTAGCCAGACCGGCTACAGAGGGAGCGTGTCAAACACGGGCGCAATGGTCGATATTGTTAGTACCAATCACCGCGCGCATAAATTTTTGCATGAGGTAGTTGGGTTCATTTCCCATACCCCGGGCTGAGCCTGTGCCCATGATGGCGTCAGGACCGTATTTCTCCTTAATGGCTTTAAGCTTAGCAGCAACATAATCGAGCGCTTCATCCCATTCTACTTCATGGAAATCTTCTTTGCGGTCATATCTGAGCAATGGTTTGGTCAATCGTTTGCTCAGGATCTTCGTATCATTGAGGAAATCCCAGCCATAATGACCTTTTAAACAGAGCTCACCTTCGTTAATATGTCCGTTTGCCGGTTCAGCACCAATAACCTGCTGGTTTTCGACCAGCAGATACATTTGGCAGCCGGCACCACAGTAAGGACAGACTGTTAAAACTTTCTCCAAATTGCTCCCCCCAATAAACCTTGTAGCACCTGAGTCGCTTTTTATTGCATTTCAGTATCGATTTAATGCAACTCAGAAATATAAATTACAATCTTCTGACTTTATTCCCTTTCTCTTAATAAACTCCTGCCTCATTGTGAAAAGAATTTCACAGGTATTACTGTCAAAGCTAACAGACCTTAAGCTCAAATTCATTGCCTACAAACCATTGCAAGTTAGGCCTGCCGGCAACTTATTCCTATCCAGACCTCACTTCCTGCTGGTAAACGTCAGATTCAATTTACAGTTTATAATATTATGCATCAACTAGCAAAATAACCTCAACTTCAGCATTTAGCGGTAATGGTGGAGAATTCTCGGGAATAACTATAATTGCATTAGCCCCCATCGCCGATTTAAGCATACCGTTACCCTGAGCGCGTGACGGCTCAACTAAGATATCATTATTTGTTTGCCAGCACCGTGCCCACACAAAACGTTTGGCACCTGTCATTTTTTTAAAAGGAGCTGCCAATATGGCTTTAATTCGCGGCCGCCACCACACCTTACGCCCCCCCATCTTCATCAATACAGGCCGTACCAGCTGTTCAAAGGAAATCGCCGCTGCTGCCGGATTGCCTGATAGGCCAAAATAGAGTTTGCCATCACGAATTCCGGCCAGCACCGGCATTCCGGGTTTAATACTTACTCGTTCAAATAGCAATGTGATTCCTAATTTCTTATACACTTCACTAATAAAGTCATAATCGCCGACAGAGGCGCCACCGGTAGTGATAAATACATCACAGTCAGAGGCTGTTTCCAACAAGTGAGCAATCTCATCAACATTATCTGATGCATTACCCAATAAAACAGTTTGAGCCCCAGCCTCAGCAGCCTGCGCGCTCAGCATAAAACTATTTGAGTTTCGGATTTTCCCCGGTGTCAGGGGAAAATCAACAGGCACAATCTCACTGCCTGTAGCAATAAGAGCCACACGTGGCTTGCAAAATACAGCAGGACGGCTCTTGCCAAGCACAGCTAACATTCCCATTACGCCAGCATTGATAACAGTACCCTGAAAAATGACCTCTTCTTCCCGCGCAATCTCTTCGCCACGCAGACATATATTTTTGCCGGCCCCTCTGCCATCCAGAATCGTTACTTTATCACCATCTACAATGGTGTCCTCCAAACGGATTACGCCTGTGGCCCCCGGCGGTATCGGCGCGCCGGTCATGATGCGGCATGCAGTTCCGGGAATAACAGGCTTATGGGGGGTCTCGCCTGCCGGAATATAGTCAATTTGCTGCAGGATTACCGGGGATTCCGGAGTCGCGCCAGCCACTTCTGCATCAATGAGGGCATAACCATCAAGCGGTGATCGATCAAAAGGCGGGAAGTCCATATCAGAAACGACCGTTTCCCCCAACACCCGGCGCCAGCATTCGCTCAACACCACTTTTTCCTTTGGCATCACTTTTACTAAATTTAATAAAATCTCCTGAGCTACCTCTAATTTAACTGACACGGATATTCCCCCCATCACTTTCCAAACGGGCAGCACGGATAAACACATTCTTTACAATTCATGCATAAACCGCCATATCCCATTTCCGCAAAATCCTGCTTGCTCAATTTTTCACCAGCAAGTATTCTTGGGAAAACCAGATCAAATACCGTGATTTTTGCAAACATACCACAAGCCGGCAATCCTAAAATGGCTACATTGTTAAGATAGGCCAGCATAAACATAGCACCCGGCAATACCGGTGTTCCATAGGTAATAATCTCAGCGCCGGTTGCCCGAATAGCATCAGGGGTAACATCGTCAGGATCAACAGACATTCCGCCGGTTACAACAATGACCGCTGCCCCGGCATGAATGCAATCCAAAATATTCTGAGTGATTTTTTCTTTGTCATCAGGCTGAAAGCTCAACCCGCTAAAAGTTGCGTTATAGGTTTTAATTTTTTCTGCTAATACCGGGCCAAATTTATCCTGGATACGCCCGTAATAAACCTCATTACCTGTTGTAATTACAGCTGTTTTCAAAGACTGCAATGGTTTTACTGATACTATATCGTGATACTTACCTGCTATTCTTTCGACTTTCTCAATTGTTTCTGCATCTACGATCAATGGTACGACCTTTACTCCAGCCAAAATTTCACGGGCTTTAACCAGTCTGTTACCATGCAAAGTAGATAAAACTGTATATTCAACCGAATTTATCCTGATTACTGCATCGCGGTTTATCTTTAACAACCCGTCATGCTTAGCTAAGATATTCACCTTGCCCTCGGTTGGCCCTGCAAAACAGGTGTTCTCCCCACCCACCAGACAGGCAATTCGTTGTGCGGCATCATTTTCGTGGACTTGTCCTTCACCTAATTCCAGTAAATATATATGATCTTTGCCGATGTTAAGCAGATGTGGTATATCCTCCGGGGAAACAATGTGCCCTTTCTTAAATGCCGGTCCCTTATACTCTCCTGGTACAATCTTGGTTATATCATGACCCAATACCATGCCAACTGCTTCACTTACCCGCACTTTTTTTAGTGCCACTAGCGTCTCCTCCTGCCTACCAATCTGCATCTATTTGCGTAGATATTTCAAATAGTAGATTCACGTAATGCCCTTAAAATCCCTGCCTATGCAAATTCGTCCGAAAGAATTCTACCTTAGGAAGAGTTGCTCTAACAGCCAATAATTCGCTCCGCATGAGTATACACATTTAACCGCTCTTCCCGGGCAAAGCCAATTACTGTCACACCAAGTTCTTCAGCCATATCAAGGGCTAAGCTTGTCGGCGCCGAACGGGCAATAATAATAGATATGTTCATTTTGCTAACCTTTAGAATTATCTCCGATGATACCCGCCCGGAAAAAACCAGAACTTTATCATGAGTGCTGATTCCTTCAATTAAACAACGCCCGTATAGTTTATCGAAGACATTGTGCCGTCCAATATCCTGACTCCAACAGACTAACTTACCCTCTGCCGCCAATGCACCTCCATGTACGCCACCGGTTAGCCGGAATGTCGCAGAGGCTGATTCCAGCATTTCCGAATAAGCCATCGCTTGCTGCGCTGTTAGCTTGATCTCGCTATCAACAGTTTTTGCGGTTAAAACATCATTGGCAAAGTAAAAGGCACTCCGCCCTTTGCCGCAGCAGGCGGTAAGATAACGTTTTAAAAACATCTTTTCAGCTACTGTTTCTCCAGATGCGGTTGTTACATGAATGATCCCTTGGAGCACATCAACATCAAGGCTCTTAATATCTTTAATATTCTGGATTATTCCTTCTGTAGCCAAAAAGCCTGTCACCAAATAGTCTTCTTCACCATAAGCAGCGAGCATTGTCACAAGTTCTTTACCATTTAAGTATATAGTAAGGGGCAATTCTTCGACGACCGGTTCTTCAGTGTTTGTAACATCCGCCCCTCGGAATTTAACAACCTGATATTGGGCTGTTCCTTTAAGTGGGTCCGTGTTTCTCACTCCCTTGCGGCCAATTCCCGGTACAGTGTCTGCAACTTTGCTGTAATAACCCCGGCTGCCGGCGTAGCGCCAATTGTCTTGCCCTCACATGCAGTTACCGGCATAATCTCCATAATTGAACTTGTTAAAAATATTTCATCAGCCCTGATAAGCTCTGCCAGGGATACCTGCCGCATCTCAACCGGGATACCTGCCGCTTGCGCCAGTTCTATTACCATACGCCTGGTCACACCGGGCAGAATGCCACTGTCATCATCAGGGGTAATCAGCCGTCCCTCTGTAACATAAAATATATTACTCATCGCCCCCTCCGCAACAAAGCCGTCAGTATTAAGCATAATGGCCTCCTGGGCATTGCGGGACCGGGCTTCAGCTTTGGCTAACAGGTTGTCAAGGTAATTGGCAGATTTGATTCTAACAAGTGGTGAAGACAAATTCCGGCGTAATTTTACTATAGCTATATGCCAGCCAGCTGGTGACAATGGGGGCGGTAGCTGCGAAGCATACACTGCCACTGTCGGTTGACCGCAACTGCCGGGGTCTGGGCGCGCAGCCCCAATACCCCGGGATAATGTCAGGCGAATTGAGGCATCACTCAGATGATTCTCGCTTAGCACACTGGCAATAGCCATACTTAATTCCACCCTGCCGGGGATTTTAGGCCAGCCAAGAAAATCAGCGGCCTCTTCAAGGCGTTTGAGATGTTCTGCAAGACAAAAAACTCTGCCTTTATAAGCGCGCATAGTTTCAAATAAGCCGTGCCCATAAAGAAAGCCGTGATCTAACGGAGAAACAATACTATCGCCTGCGGGAACAAGCTGACCATTAAAATAAATAATCATCACAACGTCCTTACACATGATAACCCAGAGCTCGCATAAGCGCCCGGGCCTTGTCTAAACTTTCTTCATATTCAAGCTCAGGAATAGAGTCAGCTATTATACCACCCCCGACCTGATAATAAGCACGGTCCCCTTTAATAATAAATGTTCGGATAATAATATTTAGGTCAGCGTCGCCGTTAAAATCAATATACCCAACCGAACCGGTATAGATACTTCGCCGGACTGACTCAAGCTCATCAATAATCTCCATTGCCCGGACTTTAGGGGCTCCGGTAATCGAACCGCCGGGAAAAGAGGCTTTTACAAGATCAATAATATCTTTATCCTCTGCCAGCTTTCCCACCACAGTTGATACAAGATGAAAGACTGTCGCATATTGCTCCAACCGGATTAAATCAGGCACACGGACGCTGCCAAACTCACAAACCCTTCCCAGATCGTTGCGTTCAAGGTCGATAATCATAACCAGCTCAGCCCGATCCTTTTCACTGGCGAGCAGTTCATCTCTGAGCAGCCTGTCTGCTTCCGGATCTGTGCCACGTGGTCTTGTGCCTTTTATTGGCCTTGTCTCCACCATTTTATCAGTCACAAGTAAGTAGCGTTCAGGTGAAGCACTGGCAACAATAACCTCACCAAAATTTAAATATGAAGCAAAGGGCGCTGGATTGATATGCCGAAGATAGCGATAAAGCTCGTAAGGAGGAACCGTCACTTTAGCGTTAAACCGTTGTGTCAGATTTACCTGAAATATATCACCGGCAGCAATGTAGTCTATGCCTTGCTGCACCATTGCACAATGTCCCTCGCGCGTAAAATTTGACTGGAAGTCACCTTCAGGTATTTGAGGTTTAGGTTCAGGCAATGGTTTAGCTGCAGCTAGCATACCAGCCAGTTCCGCAATGCGGGCTTCAGCCCGCTGGTGCCGTGCCGGCTCGTTGTGTTCAGGAAAACCATTGGCGGCAATGTATGACTTACCGGTATGGTGGTCAAAAATCAACACTGTATCATAAAAACCAAAGAAACAGTCAGGGTTGTTGAGGTCATCTGTACTTAACCCGGGAATTATTTCTAAGAGATATCCCATATCATAACCGAAATAACCGATAATCCCGCCTGTTAACGGGGGTAGTCCGGATACTTTTTGGGTTTTATATATAGTAAGTAGTCGCTTAAGCTCGTCAAAAGGGTTGCCAGCCAAAGTCCGGCTACCACTCTTATCTTCAATATGTATTGTTTGTGCCTTGCTGGAAAACAGCAAAAATGGGTCACGGGCTATAAAAGAATAGCGTCCCATACCGTTTGTATCCACGCCGCTATCCAAAAAAACACTGTAAGGCTGCTGGGCAAATAACGAAAATACTTCAGCAGGCGGCAATGTCAGGTTGATTTCGCGTATAATCGGTGTCGGTCTCATTTACCGGCTGGCCCCTTTCTCTTGGTTGTCCATGTAGGGTTCATCGTAAGAAAGTTTTCCAACATGGCATGTCCCTCTTCAGTAAGAATGGACTCTGGATGAAACTGGACACCTTCAATCAGATACTCTTTATGTCGAATTCCCATAATCTCGCCGAGCTCAGTCTCAGCAGTAATCTCAAAGCAATCAGGCAGGGTTTCTTTCTTAACTATTAATGAATGATAGCGGGTAGCTGATAATGGGTTCTTTAAACCGCAGAAAACACCTTTACCGTCATGATATACCAGAGACGTTTTGCCATGCATCAAGCGTGGCGCTCGCACAACATCGCCGCCAAACGCCTGTCCGATGGCCTGATGACCAAGACAAACGCCCAGAATAGGTATTTTACCTTTAAAATACTTAATAAGTTCAAGGCTAATACCGGCTTCATTAGGAGTGCAAGGGCCGGGTGAGAGAACAATGTGGTCAGGACGCATGTCTTCAATTTGAGCAAGCGTCAGTTTATTATTCCGGAAAACCCGGATATCTTCTCCCATTTCGCCAAGGTACTGGACGAGGTTATATACAAAGGAATCATAGTTATCTAGCATTAATATCAAGGGTCAGATCCTCCTTGGCATGTTCTCGTTAACAAGTTGGATAGGCTCTATTTGTATTTTATCACAGCCCGTCGCTACTACACAAACAGCTATTTTATATTATAGCTGACAAATGAGGACGGCTATGGGAAGCCGTCCTCATTAACAATCTACAAGCTCTTACTTACTCCTACTTATGGCGGGGATGGTAGTGAGTATGAAGAAGTTCGTGAGACTTATGGCTAAGCGGTTTACCTAAAAACTCTTCATACAATGCTTTCACTGCCGGATTCTTATGCGACTGACGAATCGGAGTTTCACGATCTGCCTGATAGAGACCGGCCATGCGAGCCTCTTTAGTAGCAGCAGTAGTACCCCACGGCTGACCGCCGCCGCCAATACAGCCACCTGGGCAGCACATAATCTCAACAAACTGATATTCACATTCGCCGGCTCGAATCTTATCCAAAATCTGGCGGGCGTTTTTAAGACCATTGGCAATGGCTACTTTAACTTTTTGGCCATCGAGGTCAACTTCGGCTTCTTTAACGCCGGCCAAGCCGCGTATGCCGTCAAAGTCAACATTGGCTAGCTCTTTGCCAGTCACAACTTCATACACAGTACGAAGGGCTGCTTCCATAACGCCACCAGAGGTACCGAAGATAACAGCCGCACCAGTAGACAAACCAAGCGGAGCGTCAAACTCTTCATCTGTTAGCTTATTGAAGTCAAATCCTGACTGTTTAATCATCCGGGCTAACTCCCGTGTGGTCAAAACAATGTCTACATCGCGATAGCCGCTGCCATTCATTTCAGGGCGGGCACTCTCATATTTTTTAGCAACGCAAGGCATGATAGACACCGATACTATTTTGCTGGCATCAATACCAGCTTTTTGCGGATAATAGGTTTTAGCTAATGCACCAAACATTTGTTGCGGTGATTTGCAGCTTGACACGTTAGGCAATAAATCCGGATAGAATGTCTCAACAAAGTTAACCCACCCTGGGCTGCAAGAGGTAATAAGCGGCAATGCGCCACCATGACTCATTCTTTCTAACAGCTCGCTACCTTCTTCCATAATGGTTACATCGGCAGCGAAATCGGTATCAAACACTTTATCAAAGCCTAAGCGCCGGAGAGCAGCCACCATTTTGCCTGTAGCAATACTGCCTGAGCCCATACCGAATTCCTCACCCAATGCTACCCGGACAGCCGGGGCGACTTGGACAATAACATGTTTGTCGGCATCAGCAAGCGCCTGCCAAACCTTTTCGCTATCATCTTTTTCATATAATGCGCCTACCGGACAAACCGCAATACATTGTCCGCAATATACGCAGGTAGTATCTTGCAGCGGCCGGTCAAAAGCAGTGGTCACTTCGTATTCAACTGAGCGATGGGCAGTATTGATGGCGCCAACGGTTTGAACCTCTTGGCACATCTCAACACAGCGTCCGCATTTTACACATTTTTCCATGTCGCGGACAATAACGCCATTGGAATCCTCAATCGGGATTTGTTTAGGCTGGTTTGCAAATAATGGCTTGCTAATACCAAAATCTCTTGCTAACTGTTGCAGTTCGCAATTTGTACTTCTAATGCATTGTAAGCAGTCCTGCGGGTGCTCAGCCAGGATAAGTTCAAGAACATCTTTCCTGGCTTGGCGAACTGACGGACTGTTAGTGATAAACTCTGCACCGTCCCAAACCTCATTACCGCAAGCAGTCTTAAGTTTCCTCTGGCCTTTCATCTCTACTACACATACCCGGCAGGTAGCACGCACTTTCAAGTCAGGATGATAGCATAATACGGGAATATCTATACCAACCATTTTTGCGGCATCCAGGATAAGTGTGGTTTCTGGACATGATACAGGAATACCGTCAATTGTAATATTTACTATCTTGTTAGGATCTGAAGCATGATGGCCCATCACTACTCACCCCTTTCCTGTTCAGTAAAGCAAACTTGCGCCGGACATTTCTTATGCAGGTGATCTTCAAATTCAGCTTTGAAAAGCTTCCAGCAGGTATTTAAGGCAACTGCTGCCGATTGACCCAGACCGCAGAATGAGGTATTGGTCATTGTATCAATCATTCGCTTAAGAACTGCCATATCCTCCTTGGTCGCTTCACCTTCAGAGAGTTTACAAAGTATTGCATAAATTTGCTTGTTACCTTCCCGGCAAGGAGTACATTTACCGCAAGACTCATGGATAAAGAATTCAGTGACCCCTTTTAAATAATCAATTACACAGACATCTTCGTCCATAACCACGATTGCGCCGGAACCAACGCTCAAACCGGCGTTGCGAAGCGCTTTATAACAATACATAGTATCTAACTGCGCCTCAGCGCCTATCGGACCTGACTGACCACCAAGATGGAAGAATTTAAGTTTTTTGCCGTTAGGAACACCACCGCCCATTTCAGGATCATAAATGGCATCACGCAGGCTCACACCAAAAGGAATTTCATATACGCCGCGGTTAACAGCATTGCCTGACAGACAAATAAGTTTTGTCCCACCACTGTCTTTGGTGCCGTAGCTCAGGTATTTATCACCGCCATCGAGAACAATTGTCGGGATATTGGCGATTGATTCCACATTATTAACAAGTGTCGGCATAAGGAACAATCCGACTTCTGCCAAATGCGGGGGTTTAATGCGTGGACGTCCGGCTTTACCTTCAATGGAGTTAAGGAGCGCCGAGTTTTCACCGCATACATAAGCGCCGGCACCGGTCATAATATGGATATTAAACTCAAAATCAGTACCCATAATGTTTGTGCCAAGATACCCGGCCTTTACAGCGTTATCAATGGCACTCTGGAAAACCTTTTGAATAGCGCGGTATTCACCGCGAATATAGATATAGCCGTCATGGGAACTGAAAACATGTCCGGAGATGGTCATACCTTCGATTACTCTAAGTGGATCTTGACTTAGCAACAACTTATCCTTAAAAGTACCTGGCTCGCCTTCATCGGCATTTATAACAATATATTTCGGGAACTCCGGGATTGCCAGCAATTGTTCCCATTTTGAACCAGCCGGATAAGCAGCGCCACCGCGACCTAACAATTTAGCCTTTTTAACTTCGCTAATAATTTCTTCCGGCGTCATAGTGAAAGCCTTTTTCAGACCTTCATACCCGCCTGCTTTCACATAGTCTTCAACAGAATCGGGTCTGATTACGCCGCAATTACTGGAAATAAGTTTATTTATTTTTGACATGAGGACACCCCCCGGTAACTAGTAACAACCTCGGCCACTTTAGCCGCTGTCAGGTTACCATATACTTCATCACCGATCTTGGCTACCGGACCAATGTCGCAGGCACCAACGCAACTGGTATGCATCAGGGTGAAAAGATTGTCGGGAGTGGTTTCGCCCAGTTTTATACCCAATACTTCTTCAAACATTTTAACTACGGCGTCAGCTTTTGTGACATGACAGGGTGTGCTTTTGCAGATCTCAATGACATATTTACCATGAGGCTTTATGTTGAACATCGCATAGAAAGTAAGAACATCATGTACTTTGCTAATAGGCAGATCCAGCTGACAAGCTACCACCTCAGCCCATTCCTCAGCTACGTAATTCTCTCCTGAAGCACACTGAATATCCAGGAGAATAGATAACAATTGTTCTTTCGCTTTACCGTACTTATTAATGATGGCCAGGACTTTCTCATATTTCCCGATAATTTCTAATGCCTGATCTTTTGTCACTTTTGAACACATGCTTTTTATCTCACCCTTTCCTATGACCTCTTAAGGCTACGGAGAATAAGGCTGTTATAATCTTAAAACAATACAGGATCAGCCAGTATTCCAGCTGACCCCATACACTGCATTTGCTCCGGACAAGCTAATACTTGATCCGCTACTTTTGAAATTGTCTATTATTTAAACTTTAGGGCGAGGCAGGAATCCAGCACCTTTGACAATCTCAGGTAGTGCGGCTTCCCAGCCAACAGGCATAATATGAATACCCGCAACACCAGGGATTTTTTTGAGCTCGTTACACATTTCGATAGCAACCTGGATACCCTCTTTTTTCGGATCCTCGGCTTTTTTCATCCGCTCAATGAGACTGTCAGGTATTTCCATACCGGCAACGTCTTTTTTCATATACTGCAGCGCTTTTACCGAACGTACCGGCAGAATACCGGCTGTAATCTTGGTTCTTTCATGAATCCCGCGTGCTACAGCCATTTCCATAAAACGGGCAAACTTTTCCAGATCAAATATTGCCTGCGTCTGGATAAAATCGGCGCCGGCGTTCACTTTCTTTTCCAGACGGATTGCCCGGAATTCAAAGGGATCACCAAATGGATTTTCTACCGCGCCGATAAAAAACCGCGGCTCGTTAGCTTTTATGACAGCATCTGACAGGAATTTTTTATCATCCCGCATCTTTTTGACCATGGCAATCAATTGCACTGAGTCAACATCATATACATTCTTACTGGTCGGGTGATTACCGAAAGACTGGTGGTCGCCGCTCAAACACAAAACATCACGAATCCCCAGGCTGTAGGCACCAAGCAAATCACTTTGCATCGCAATCCGGTTCCGGTCCCGGCATGTCATCTGGATAATGGGAACACCGCCGCCTTTGAGAACATGAATACCGGCAGCAATACTGGACAAACGTACAATAGCGGTCTGATTGTCAGTCAGGTTAAACCCGTCCACGATGTCTTTCAGTTCATGGGCATGGTGCTCCAGTTCATGGCCTTCGGCATGCTGAGGCGGACCAAGCTCACCGGTGACGACAAAATGACCTAAGGAGTACAGCTTCTCTAGTTTGCTGTCGGTCTTTAATTCAGCTTGTTTATCAAGGGCTACTGCTTCACTCATAACCGCACATCCTCCCTCACAATTTTGCGGGGACCGCCGTCTCTGTTCTTAGACCAGTTTTTAGCCGGCAGTACTTCGGTCATCATATCCAGACGTCCTTGACCTTTGAGGCGGTCATAAATAAGCTGCCAGGCACAGGGAGTGTCTTTGCTGATCTCGCACACGCCGTTTTGCGAGCCGCCGCACGGTCCGTTCATGAGGCTCTTGGAACAGCGGATAACCGGGCAGACACCGCCGGTTTTGGCAAGTACACACTCACCGCATAGCATACAGCGCTCTTCCCAGATCCCGTGTTCAATGGCAGCACCGGCAAATTTAGTGTTCTGACCGGGCACAAAAATGATTTCAGGATAATTCTCGGCCATAAACTGTACACCAACACCACAGGCCATAGACACAACCGCATCTACGTCTTGCAAATGCTCTTTAAATCTGATTACATATTCAGGGTCGCACTGACGTTCATACGTTGCCGTTTCAATTTCCAGAGGCTGACCGTCAACTTTCATTTTCATCCGGAGAGCACTGGCCATAATATCAGTTTCCTTCTGCCCACCGGACAGACACACGGTAACACAGCCGCCACAGCCGGCAACCAATACTTTTTTTGCGCCTTTTATCGCCTCGGCAATTTCCTCAATCGGCTTTATTTCTGCAACTATCATATCGCTTGACTCGTCTCCTTTCTAGGCCTTCCGGGCCTTAACGGACTCGGACCTAATTTTTCAAGCAGTCCGGCCATATCCCGGGCGATCTGGGCAAAACGCGGGCCATGTGTGCCGGACACGTTATACATAACCAAACGGTCGCCGCCAACCCCAACCTGATCCAGCATTT